>JALOPD010000327.1 GCA_025454075.1 Desulfobacterales bacterium
TCAGTCGAATACGCCTGAAGACCATTTGGGGTTCGTCTGCTCGCCGTTGAGAAGCATCAGCCGCCGCTGGTCGGTGCCGAATGCCGTCATGACGTACAGCCGTGATGGACCCTCGCGGGTGGAGTTGAACACAATCAAAGATCCGTCCGGAGACCACGACGGCGACTCGCTGTCGCCCCCGTTCCGGGTGAGTTGCACGGGGCTCCGGCCCTCTGTGTCGATCACGAAAACCTGGTGCATTCCGCCTACCTGGCCGCTGTAGGCGATCTTGTCGCCGCGAGGGGACCAGCTGGGCTGCGTATTGTACTTGCCCTCGAAAGTCAGGCGCCTTTCGGCGCCAGTGTCTAATTCCAGAATGTAGATCTGCGGACTGCCGGTCCGGCTGGACACATAAGCAATCTTTTTTCCGTCCGGAGACCAGCTCGGCGATACGTCGCTTCCCCTAATGTTGGTGAGCTTTCTAATCATTTTTCCACTACCAGTCAACAGATAAATTTCCTGGTCGCCGGAAAAAGACATGGTCGCTGCAAGCTCGAAGCGGTCGGGCGCCCAGGCCGGCGAGATGTTGATTCCGACCTGGGAAATCACGTTTTCCCGCTTGTCGGTAAGGTTCCGGATGTAGATGTCCGGCTTGCCGCCTTTGTACGATGTGTAGGCCAGATGCTGGCCGTCACTCGACCATGAGGGAAAAAGCGATATCGAGTCGTTGTACGTCACGCGCGTCGGGTTGTAGCCGTCAAAGTCGCAGATGTAGATTTCCTTCTTGCCCGAGCCGGTCGACACGAAGGCGATCTTGCTGTTGAAAATCCCCTTGTTGCCCGTGAGGTGGTAAATCACCTCGGCGCAGAAGCGCAGCACCATCTTGCGGATCTCTGAGACGTTTCCGGAATACCGCTTCCCCAGCGCCTGGCGGCCGCGCACGGTGTCGAACAGTCGCAGCTCCATGGACACCGTGTCGCCCGCCTGCTCGAAAAGCCCCGTGATCAACAGCTCCGCGCCGACCACGGTCCAGTTCTGGAAGTTGATGTCGGTGGCCCCCACCCCGCTCTTCTGGGGGTCGAACAGGAAGGCCGCCCGGTCCAGAATCTTGAAATAGCCCGTGAAATCGAGGCTCGATGCCATAAAATCGGCAGCCTTGCGCGCGTTGTCCTCCTCCCGCGGCCCTCCGGACTGGTTCTTGAAGAGCGGCACGGCCAGCGGGATCTTCCGCAGGAAGGGGTTGCGGATGTCGATGTACTGGTAGCTTTCGCCCTGGGCGGTGCACGGCAAGGCGTTCAGCCCCAGGAGTCCGCAGGCGATCAGGCAGATCAACAACTGGCGAAATTTCATGCTCTTCCCTCTGTGGCGCCGGGTGAAGGCCGCATTCAGCGCAACCCCTCGGGGGTGAAGCGGATGGCGACCGTGACATAGGGCGCCTTCACGCTCGGCGGATGCGGCGCAACCGGGCTGGACTTGACGATCGCCTTGTAGGCGGAGTCGTCCAGGTACGTGTTGTTGGAACGCTCGGTGTAGCGGATGTCGGTGATCTCGCCGTTGGGCATCACCTTGAAAACGAGGCCGACTTTCAGGTTCTTGTCGCCGCCGGCCAACTGTGGCGAAAACGCCCAGTTGCGCTCCACATGGGAGGCGACCGTCGCCCGGTAGATGTCGATCGGCTCGATCTGGCCGGGGCCACCGCCACCGCCTCCCGCCCCGCCCGGCAGGCCACCGCCGCCGCCCTGGCCGGCGGCCGCCGCCGGAGGGCCGGGCCGGGGCTCGGCATCGGCGAATTTCTTCTTCAGGCGGTCGATCGCCGAGGCGACGCTGCCCGGGTCCGGCTCGTTGACTTTCTTCTCGATCCGTTCAATGGCGCGCTCGATCATCTTCTGGGAATCGCGCGTGGCCTCCTTCAGCGATTTCTTCTCCTTGACCTTCGGCGTCAGCGACACCTCGGGCTTCGGCACCTCCGCCGGCTTGGGCGGCGGGGGCGGTGCCACGGAGACGGCCGGTTTTTCTATCGGCGCGGGCTTCGGCGCTTCCACCGGGGCCGGCTTCTCGACCGGCGGGGCGCCGTCGCCGGCCGGCGGCCCGGGGGCCGGGCCGGGGCCGGGCAGCGAGACCAGGCTGACGCTGATCGTCCCCGGGGCCAGGCGCGGCTTGCTGAAATCCGACGGGAAGTAAATCAACGCCGCAATCACCAGCAGGTGAACGCCCAGGGATATGCCGAACGACGACGCCAGGGCACGGCTGTTCGCCCCGGCGTCCTCCGGGTCTCTCGATCTGCGGGTGAGACGGAAATCCTGCATCAGCGCTTCGACTTGCCGGCCTTCTTGGGGTCTTTTTCGGCTGCCGGCGGCTCGGTGACCATTCCGAGCTTTTCCACCCCGGCGTCCTTGATCTGGGCCATGACCACGGCGACGGTTCCGTATGGCACCTCGCGGTCCGCCTTGAGGTAGACTTCCGGGTTGGCCCGTCCCTGCAGGATCTTGGACAGCTTGTCCTGGAGCGTGTCGGTGGTGACCTGGAAGTCGTTGATGAAGACCTGCTGGTCCTTGTCGATCGAAATCATCAACTGCTCTTCCTTGGCCTCGAGGGGCTTGGCGGTCACCTGCGGCAACGCCACGTCGAGCCCCTGAACCATCATGGGGGCCGTGACCATGAAGATGATCAGCAGCACGAGCATCACGTCCACGAACGGCGTCACGTTGATCTCGGACATGAAGCTGTCTTGTGTGTCTCCTGTCTTCATGCCTTTCTCCTCTCGACCCGCAGGATGTCGCGCTCGACGATGTTCAGGAAGTCCGCCGAAAAGCTCTGGAACTCGGTCTCCACGATGCGGATCTTGTTCATGAAGAAGTTGAACGCGATGACCGCGGGAATGGCGGCGGCCAGCCCGGCCGCTGTGGCCACCAGCGCCTCGGAGATGCCCGGGGCGACCACGGCGAGGCTGGCGGAGCCCTTCTGCCCGATCCCGTGAAAGGAATCCATGATACCCCAGACCGTCCCGAACAGGCCGATGAAGGGCGTGGTGTTGCCGGTCGTGGCCAGAAACGGCACCATCTGCGTCATGCGGGTCATCTCGGTGTTGATCGCCCGGCGCAACGCTCGTTTGACGTTGTCGGTGGCGGCCATCCGCGCACCGAGGGCGTAGGTCGGGTGCACCGGCGCCGCGGGGTCGTCCGTTTCCAGCGGCTCGCCCGCCTGGCTGGTCTTCTTGAGCTCGAGATAGGCGATGCGGAAGATGCGCGCCAGCGGGCTGCCCGGCAGCGACTTGGCCTTGGCAAAGGCGCTGGAGAAATCCCGGCTCTTCCAGAAGTAGTCGCTGAACTCGGCCGACTCGCGCAGCGCGCGCCGGATGTAACGGTACTTGATCAGGATGATGGACCACGAAGAAACCGAGAAAAACAGCAGCAGCCCGAGGACCAACTGAACCACGATCCCGGCATTGCGCATCATTCCGATGACATCCATTTGTGCGAAATTCATAAAAACGGCCTGCCCCTCCTTGGGAAGAATGGGTGCCCCTGACCTGACGCCCGGAACGCCTCGCATCCACCCGTATTCGGCCTCAAAGGCGGTGCGCGTGCCATCATCCAGTCCGAACCGTTGACGGTTGTCTACAAAAGCGGCGAGCCCCTTTTCCATCACTTCGTCGAATCTCAAGAATCCGAACCTCAGTTCGCGCAAACCTTTTCGGACGTTCCCCCGAGCACCGTGATCCAGAACTTCAAGTCCGTAATGCGGGTCTCGACACAGGTAAAGCCAGCTTCCGGAAGTGTCCGACTCACAGCGTTCCGTCAGGAATGAAACCATCGGAGCTAATCGCCACCAGAGCCTCAGCAATTCCCTCGAGGTCGGATATCGGCAACAAAACGACGGCACTCGAACCGCCGAGTAAGCCTCGTACTGGTGCCACCAGGTGCCGGAGCTACCCTGGATCACATGCCGACCCGCGGCGTGAAGCCCGGCAATGAAGGCGGCCAGGGTTGTTGCCGGTTGCGGTAAATGCTCGGAAGCCAATCCATCGGAGTTTACAGGAATCATGCTCGACGGGTGATTGTTGCCTGTTCAATCGGTTGCGTTCTTGCCAGAGCATCAGAAGTGCCGCGCACGTTCTGCGCAATCTGCTTGTCAAGAGAACG
>JALOPD010000328.1 GCA_025454075.1 Desulfobacterales bacterium
CGCGAGGACCGGAATGGAAGCAGGTTGATGCGTATCATTTGTCGTCCACTCGTCTCATGGCCAACCCCATGGCGATGGCGGCCTGGGGGGCGATTTGTCGAACGTAATCCGGTTCAAAGGTCTTCTCGTCCAGGGTGAGCTTCTTGAAGGGGTCGAAGATCTCCACGACCGCGGAGGATTCGGTGGCCAGCAGCTTGCGGAACTCCTCGATGTGGGCCCCGCCGCCGCTCAGGATGATGCGCTTGATCTGGTCATCCGGGTAGTTGGTGTAGAAGAAGTCGAGCGCACGCCGGATCTCCATGCACCAGTCGGTCACCACGGAGGTCGTGATCTGCTTGAGCTCCTCGGCGGACATCTTGGCGGAGGGCTCGCCGAACTTGTGGAGCTCCGCCTGGTCGTAGGAGCAGTCGAGCAGCGACATGATCTTCTGGTTGATCGTCAGGCAGCCGAGCGCGACATCGCGCATGAACACCGAGGAGTTGCCCTTAAGGATGTTCAGCGAGGTCTTGCTCGCCCCGATGTCGATCAGGGCCACGTTCTCGTCCTGCACGTCGTAGTTGGCCTCGAACACGTTCTGCAGAGCGAAGGCCTCCACGTCGATGATGCAGGGGTTCAGGCCGGCGAGCGTCACCAGGTTGATGTAGTCGTTGACCATGTCCTTCTTGGCGGCCACCAGGAAGACGCTCATCTGGTTGGGGTTGTTCTCGTTCTCCCCCAGGATCTGGAAGTCCAGATTGACGTCGCTGATGTCGAAGGGGATGTACTGCTCCGCCTCGAAGTGGATGGTCTCCTGGAGTTGCTCTTCCGGCATCGTCTGAACGTTGATTTTCTTGACGATCACCGAATACCCGCCGATCGAGACCGCCACGTTGGTCTCCTTGACGCCGGTCGACTTGAACAACTGGCGGATGATGCCGGCGGCGGTGTCCGGGTCGCTGATGGCCCCATCCTCGATCGCCCCGGCCGGGATGTCCGCCATGCCGAAACGCTTGAGTTTGAGGCCGTTCTTGGACTCGGTGATCTCGGCCAGTTTGACCGAGCGCGATCCGATGTCCAGGCCGACGAGAGCGTCTTTTTTTCCGAATAGCATGGGAGTGCGTCAGTCCTTGAAAATTTTGGGTTTGTCCGAGAGCTGCATGCCCAGCGCCAGCAGGATCTTGCGCTGGGTCTCCATCCGGCAGGGCATCCCTCTTTCGATGCGGGCGATCGTGATCGGCGAGACGTCGGCCTGTTTGGCCAGCTCGGTCTTGCTCAGGAGATACGACTCACGCACGGTCTTGAGGTTGTTTTTGGCCATCGCTCGCTCTTGAGCAGGTCGAATGCGGAGCTCAATTGATCGTAATTACATTCAATTATAGCTAATTATCGTACAGCGGCCGCCCGGCTTCCCGGAAGGCCAGCCTGAACGGGGTCAGCCAAGATGAAGCAATATCTGAGCCACTCGCAGGGCCGAGCGCCGGAGTGGCAGCCCCACCGACCTGGTTTCCTTTTGATTCCAACCCCTTTCGCTACGGGCCGATTCAACTGCCATCGCCTCTCGTCTCCCCGCCCGCTGAGCGTGTCGGCCCAAACCGGGCAACGCTTCGACGCACCGTCAAATTTTTGTAATTCCAGGCACGGGCCCGGGATTCGCCTGACATTGGGCCCCGGTGTGCATACGATATCGGTCACCGGCCACAAAAACTTTATGAGGAGAATTTCAACGTGGTGTTACCACCTTGAATTCGCATGAGGTTTTTTCTATAGTGATCGCAAACACCCCTGAACGCGGCGGACCGATGCCCCCCCCTGTGCCCGAAGAGAAGATCAAGCCCTTCCAACTGGTCAAGTACTTCACCTTCACCGGCCTGGTCGTCATTTTCCTGGTCACGCTCATCCTCACGATCCTGAACACCCACTGGGTCAAGTCCATGCAGCGCAAGAAAAGCGAGGACTACGCCCACGCCCTGATCGAAAACCTCAACCACCAGGTCTTCATCCAGTTCATCCTCCCGGTCGGGATGAAATTCGGCAAGGTGCAGCTGCGCAGCCAGGAGCAATTCGAGCGCATGGACCGGGTGGTCCGCGGCACGCTGCACAGCTTCAAGGTCGAGGACCTCAACATCTACAGCATGAATGACACGATCTCGTACAGCTTCGAGGACGAGCGCATCGGGGTCCGGACGGTCGGGGGGACCGCGCTCGAGCAGGCCAAGGGGGGGAAGTCAACGTCCAAGCTGGTGCAGCGCGGCAGCTTTCTGGAGCTCCTGGTGGGGGTCCCGCGGGAGGTGCACCTGATCACCTTCGCGCCGCTGCGCTGGGAGGAGCCGCTCGGGCGGATCACGGACACGGTGCTGGGAGTCGTGGAGATCACCCAGGACCTCTCGGAGGACTACAAGACCATCTTCCGCATCCAGATCCTGGTCGTGATCACCTGCACCGTGCTCATGGGGCTTCTGTTCGTGGTGCTGGTTTTTGTGGTCAAGCGCGGCGAGGCGATCATCGAACGGCGCGCGGAGGAACGCCTGCGGCTCAAGGAGCAGCTCAGTCGCGCCGAGAAGCTCTCCTCCATGGGCGAGATGGCCGCGGGCATCTCGCACGAGATCCGCAACCCGCTCGGCATCATCCGCAGCTCGGCCGAGCTGCTCAAGAAGAAGGTGGTCCGGATCGACCCGGCCAACACGCTGCCCGACATCATCGTCGAGGAGGCGACCCGGCTGAACGGCATCATCACCGACTTCATCAACTTCGCCCGCCCGCGCAGCCCCAAACTCAGCGCGTGCCGGGTCGAGGACATTCTGGAGAAAAACATCAACTTTCTTTCGGCCCAGATCGAAGACTCGCGCTACGAGATCCGCAAGAGCTTCCGTACGCCGCTGCCCGAGGTCATGGGGGACGCCCCCATGCTCTACCAGTCCTTCCTGAACCTGCTCATCAACGCCATGCAGGCCATGCCCGACGGCGGCCGCATCGAAGTCGGGGTCCGCGCCGAAAACGGCCGAATTCTGGTCGACATCGAGGACGAGGGGCAGGGGGTCCCTCAGGAGCTGATGAACAAGGTCTGGGACCCGTTCTTCACCACCAAGGACAAGGGGACCGGGCTGGGGCTCGGGATCGTACGCAACATCGTCGAATCCCACGGGGGCGGGGTCACCATCGCCAACCGGGACCCCCGCGGCGCGCGGGTGACCATCGAGCTGCCGGTCCGGGCGGCCGAAACCGCGGGCGCCGCATAACCGGCCGGCAAACTAACCGACATGGAAACCATCCTGATCGTCGACGACGAAAAGAACTACCTGCTCGTGCTGAGCGCGGTGCTGGAGGACGAGGGGTACGAGGTGCTGACGGCGCCCGACGGCGCCGAGGCGCTGGAGATCCAGAAGTCATCCGACCTGGACCTGGTCGTGACGGACATGAAAATGCCCGGCATGGACGGCATCGAACTGCTCGAGCAGATCAAGGCCCGCGACCCGGACCTGCCCGTGATCATGATGACGGCCCACGGGACGGTCGACAAGGCGGTCGAGGCCATGCAGAAGGGCGCCTACAGCTACATTCTCAAGCCCTTCGACAACGAGCGGCTGATCCTCTTCACCCGGAAGGCCATTTCCACCTACCAGGTGGTGAAGGAAAACCGGCGCCTGCGCGTAGCGGTCGAGTCCCAGTACCGGTTCGGCCGCATCATCGGCAAGAGCAAGCCCATGCGGGACGTCTTTGATACGGTCCAGAAGGTGGCCGCGTCCAACGCCACGGTGCTGATCGAGGGGGAGAGCGGGACCGGCAAGGAGCTGGTCGCCAAGGCGATCCACTTCAACAGCCCGCGGCGCGACAGCGCATTCGTCGCGGTCAACTGCTCGGCGCTGGCCGAAACCCTGCTCGAAAGCGAGCTCTTCGGCCACGAGAAGGGCGCCTTCACCGGCGCAGTGTCCAGCCGCAAGGGCCGCTTTGAGCTTGCTCACGGCGGCACGCTCTTTCTCGACGAGATCGGCGAGCTCTCCGCCAACTTACAGGTGAAGCTGCTGCGCGTGCTCCAGGAGCGGACCTTCGAGCGCGTCGGCGGCATGCGCTCGATCGGGGTCGACATCCGGGTGATCGCCGCCACCAACAAGAACCTGCGCGAGGAGATGCTGGCCGGCCGC
>JALOPD010000006.1 GCA_025454075.1 Desulfobacterales bacterium
CGAGGTCGTCGAAACCGCACTTCAAAGGTCCCTGGAAGGACCCGCCGAGACCGGTCGAGACCAATCAGACCTCGGAACTTTATCAGCGAGCGCAGCCGTCAGCATGGCGAAGCGCTTGCCGATCTCTTTGATGTGTCCAGGTGACCGCGGCGCATCGATCGCCATTGCCACCCAGTCACAGAGCTCCGATAAGGTCGGCGAGTTCGGTGAGCATCTTTTTGTATTCCTTGCTTTTGGTCTGCTCGTCGCGCTCGTGGTAGTTTCCATTTTTGGTCCTCATGATCTTGTCAGCGTAGGCCCACGGCTCGCCCTTGATCTGCTCCCAGTACTGGGATAGACCATCGAGTGAGTCGATCACCGCCTGGGGGTGACCAGCCTTGTTGATCCAGTGTTGGACCCACTGGTAGGGATTGAAGGACCTTGACCCATTGGCCATGCCTTTCAGCGTTTCACACTTGGCCCGTATCGTCTCGGCGTACTCACCGGCCCGTTTCACAAAATGCCCTTTTTGTTTCAGCCCGGCGCCGCCCTTGGCGCCGGATAGTACTTTAGTACTATCCTTTAGAGGCGGTAACGGGGACGGAAACGGAGACGGAGCAGAAACGTCAGCAGGTGCTGGTTTTTGATGCTGTTCTGCTGGCAGCATGCTGGCAGCACTGCTATTTTCTGCTGTAGCATGCTGGCTGCATGCTACAGCATGCTGTAGCATGCTGGCAGCATGCTGCGGCATGCTATTAGCATGCCGCAGCAGGAAACCATATTCAGCAGGATCAAAGCCGTATTTGTCTTTTGCCATTCTCCAGGCGGCATCTTCGCCGTGGTGCTTTATCAGGGCCTTCATCCTGGCCCTGTTGCTGCGGTCCTTCGACCCTGACGCCCAGCCCTGGTGCTGGGTCCAGTCGTGGACGATCACCACGCCATCGGCCCGGCGCTCGATCCAGCCTGATTTTTCAAGGGCAGAAAGCAACTCTCCCGGCTCTCCCGTCCACCTGACCTCGTCGGCTATGTCCTGGTCAGTCCACCCATTCAGTACGCCACCCGGCCGGCTGACCGCTGTCGCTATCCACAGATCGAGCAGATAGCCGACAGCGCCGGAGCCGAGCATGCTTTCGAGCTTCCGGCGCTTTCGGTGGCCCCTCAATAGTACGGATACGCGGATGTCTGAGATCACACGATCCCCTTTTCTTTGGCCAGCCACTCAGGGATCTCGAAAATAAAATCGTTCCTGTGGCTCGCCTTCACACGCCGCTCCGACTTGACCACGCTCTTCGGGATCCAGGTCTCGTGCTGGCCGTCGAAAACCAGGTAGGCCTTTTCAGTCTCGCGCCGGACTTCGCCGCAGAATTCAACAAGGCTGGCCATACTAAAACCTCATCGGCATTAAGGCGCCCTTCTGGTCAACGTCTTCGTCCGCTCTTTCGCCGAGAAAAAAGATCATGTCTTCGGGGCCTGCATAATAAACATGGCCAGAAAACCCTATGCTCAGGCTTGCAAAATAGGCACTATTAAACACGCCCCTCGTGCCTATGATCACTTCGGCGAGAGTCTTCATCCACCCAACGTCGCCATAACCGGATACGACCACGTTGGTATGTCCCGGCGTGAGCTGGTACAGCTTCTCAAAATCAGGGCAGGGCTGACGCATGTCCTCAGGTTTTCGGGAGTGTTTCAGGATAATCGTGCTCGCCTTTTTAATTGGGAGATAACATCCGTCCTCTATGCCTTCCACGCGCACGCTTTTCAGCATCGCCCCGTTTGTCCGGTGTATCCAGCCACCAGCTGCGACGGCAAACTGAATATGGTCGCGCTTGTCGGCCGGATCAGTTTTCACATCTATCACCCAATTCAGCAGCGGCCACAACTCGTCAGCCTTCTCGGCCTCATACGTTATTGATTTCAGCATCTCATCCTCCCACGGTTTACTTGGTTATTTAATCCGATCCCACAGCCACAACTCTATGAAAACCTTGCCCGGGAAAAACTCGCACTGATCACGCCGCAGCCGCACGATCCTACCGTCGTCGGCGAGCGTCAATTCCAAAACTTCAGGACGTTCCGTCGGCCTCACGTCGCTGATCGCGACCGCCACTTTCTGCCTTGAGGCCCTGGTGGATAAAGAACAGGGCCTGGAGCTCGGGTGTCCTGAAGTTTTCTTGCGCTGAGCGTTTGAGGCGCTCATAGATTTCCTCGAAACCGTTGATGTTGATCATGACAAGTTCTCTGGTCGGTGTAAGCTCCGCTGGAGTTGCTGGAAGCGTATCATGACCTGTACCGTGTGCGACTGTCTTCCGCGCCTGCACGGATTTCATCTCCGCGTGGCGCTGGCGGATCAAATCGCGGCGGTTTTTGCCAGTGATCCCCAAAGCGCAGCGCCGCGTGTACACCGATGCGGGCGAGCGTCCGAGTTGTTTGGCAATTTCAGCCGCCGGCATGTCTGGATGATCTCTCAGAAACTGGTCGTCAGCCTTGGTCTTTTCGGAGCTTTGTCTCGCCATATCCGTCATCTCCACCGGCACGCTGCAGGACCTGCCCTCCAGCGCCGCCACGTATTCGACCCGCCGCTTGCATTTCAGGCACGAGTCGTTGTTTTTGTCGCTCATGCCTAACCCACAGCTGCGGCAGGGATTGATCATGATTTGAAATCGCCCGTGTTCCTAAGCCGGAGGCGTCGTTCCTTGTTTTGCCGGCCAGTACTTATCCCGTCACGGGCCGCCGGGCAGAGGCCCACCAGTATTCGCGCCCTGGCGGAGGCGCAACCGGTCTCAAATCAGCGGATCGATAGTCGTGCGGCCGGCACGACCATTGCGCGACGCTGCGCACATCCTGCTGGTGGCGTAATAGCCCCATTTGGCAGAGGCGACGCAAATCAAGAAATGCATCGCCTCAAATTTCGCGTGGTCGCTTGGATCGCGCTTGAAATCAGCCCAGGCCGTGCAAACCATATCGAGCGTTTTTCGTGGCAGCTCGCACTCGACAAAATCGTTGTCACCGCACATAGACCACCAGCCCCTTGGGTTTGTTGATCATGGAAACCAGGTCTTGCCATGCCAGACCGCGCCGCACGCCCAGGATCAGGATGATGGCGATCAGGAAATAGGCGCAGCGCTTGATCAGTTTGGACTTCGATCGATCCATGCTATCCGCAATTGTTAGCGAGCCTCCGCTCGATAGTTCCAAAGTCCCCTTATATGATTGCCAGTGAACCACAGAGACACTACGAACACGCCCCATTGCCCCGCCGTGAATGATGTGTAAATCCAGAAAGGTTGACCACAAAGACCAAGGATAAAGCCCATGCGCTTGTGCTTTGTTCCTGCGAATGCCCATATCGAGGCGCAGGAGAATATTAGGATCGCGGTCTGGATGATGTTTTCGAGCACTATCGCTGCCTACCCCCACAATTTCGCCACAGCGTATCCGACCAGGCCGCCGGCCGCGAAGCCGAAAAACGTGAAAACCGCGTAAGCCATGACGATGCACGAACCGTTGACATCGATCCATCGGCGTCCGTCGGAACGCCTTCTCTCGGTGAATTCGCATTCGGTGATCATGGTGTCCTCCATCACAAACAAAGCGCCAGCGACGCCAGCGCGGTCAAGCAGGTGCCGATCGCCACGGACGCGAGCAGCGACTGGGCGATCTCGCGCGGGCTGAATCTGTCCTCGGGCTCCTCGTCGCGGATCCAGCGGCCTCGGTGCTCGTCGTAAACGTAGGGGAAGGGTTCGGGGGTCATGCGGTCCTCCTGAATTGGATAACCCACACCCACGGATTGCTCTCCCATGGGTGCTTTTTGCCGTTGATTGATTCCCAGATTTTCGCGAACTGATCGCGCTCTGAAAAGACGGCCTGTCGGCAAGTTTTGGGAAGTTGATCGATTGGTATTTGGCTGCCCTCGGCGATTGCGTCTTCTTCGCTAATTTCCTGCAACCGCTCCACGCGAACGCCGGTGATCTCAAGCGTGATCCGGCTCGCCCAGCGGGGCATGTGGATGGAGGGACGCCAGCGTCCGCCATACGTTGAAAGGCTAAATGTTCTGGCTGGTTCTTTGAAGCATTTGCGATAGGCATCAGATTCGATTATGTAACCGTGATGAATCCAAAACCTGCCGCCGCCACCATCGCCAATCCACGCTCCGCATTCAGCATCAGCGGCGTATCCGACGATGTTCTTTTGTTCCGAGCACCATTTTTCCCTCACCCACAGCCGGTCTCCTGGCTGTCCGTAGGGGCAGCGCACAAAATCATCCGCGCAGCAACCACACCACAATTTTCCGCTGTGCCCGGCGGTTTGGTATCCTTCCGGCGTGGTGGCGCACATTTCTTCGGGCTGCCAATCGAAGCCGCAGTCGCACGGAATTCTTTTCACAATACGCCGCGTCTGCGTCTTACGGCCCTCAAGGATGGCGCGGACCATCGGGCCGCTAAAAATAATCGGACGATCTCTCAAGCCGCCCTCCCGCACGCGCCATCCGCCGGCAGTTCGGCGAACTGGCTCTTGATGTTCAGCATGGTCTCGTCGAAGCAGCGCTCGCAATAGCCGTGACTGTCGCGGACATCCGAGCGGCCGTCGGGCTTGGTTCCGTAGATGCGGCCACAAACGCAGCAGACGCTCCTGATCACAGCGCACCCCCGACGATGGCCGCCGCTGCCGAATATATTTCCGCTCTGCCGAAGATCTCCCGCAGGTTCTCGATCGCGGCGACCAGGTCCTGGGGCGGATGGTATTCGCGATGCCAGTGGCGGCACTGTGGATCTCCGCCGGTCCAGGCCGCCGTTGCGATCTCGACGGCGCCGCAGTCTTTGCAGGTCGCGCTCATGCAGGCCCCCTATGCTATCGAGAAACCGCAGCGGTCTTCGACGACTTCCGACCTGCGCTTTATGTATATACGTTGGCATTCAGATGAAGCCATCCCGTCAGCGTATTTAAGAATGTCCTGGTACATGAAATTTTGAAAAGACTCGCCATTGATCAGATCAAGGCGCAACTGCATTCTTTTAGATCCGTCCCCCACTTTTTTCCTTTTCCATCCAAGGAGCGCCTTGTACTCGACGTTCTGTGTTATCGCCCCTCGAATTTGGATCTCATATTCCGGCAGCATTTTTTTGCATTGGTCAATGAAGAGGTCCAAGCTGTCGTTGTCTGCAAACTCTATCTTTCTGCGCTCTATGAGCGAACGCTGCCCGAACCGTTCAATCAATTTTATCCCGCACTTTTGCTGGCCTGGATTTTTTTTGATGCTTCCGGGCAGCGCCATAGATCCGCAGCCAGTCGGGAAGATGTGCTCGATCTTCTTTTCGGTGTTGGTGGCGGCATAGGTTCGTTCAATGGTAATAGAAATGATTCTGTGCCCAAGATCCGACAAGATCTTCTGCGACCACCCGGAAAGGAGCAGCATTTCGGATGGTGCCGATACCGTTAAATGATTCTTTCCCCCGAATGCGAAGCAAAATTCCTGTGCGTCGCTATGGGTGTTAAAATGCACAATCTCAGTATTGTTGCCCTCCATGAAAGCCACCGACCAGCGGCCGTTTTCTTCTTTTTTCATCGCCTTGATCGTGACTTTTCCCTTCCCACGAAACTCATCGATTAGCTTTTTTAGATCGTACTTTTTTTCTTTCATGGAGCGCCTCCCTTGTTTCAGAGCTAAAGTGTTCGATTAGACTGAAAGCGGTGCATACATCTGCCAACAATGAATCTGGAACACTGTCTGATACCGGAAACTTGATTCGCTTTTTTAAAAACGATCCGAAGCGTTCAATCTCCCGGCACACCTCTCCCCACGCAGCCGTTTCATTTTCTGCCTTTTGGCCCGCCACAGGCCTTCCCGCCCCTTCACGCGCGCCGCCCCTTGCTGTCGGAGGATGCGTGACGCTGGTTATTGGTGGTTTACTCGGTGTGTTTATCGGTTCGTAAGTGGGCGATTTGGTTGCGGTGTTTGATTTTTTTGAACATCTGTTCAAATTATTTTCTTCTATTCTCTTGGCCCTCATTCTTAATGTGTGCGGACTAATCGTCACCTCAAACAGCTTCTCCACCCAGGCCGCGAGTTCCTTGCCGATGGTCCATGGCTTCTTCCCATCCTCAAGGGCGGATTTGATTTCCTGCTCGATGTAGAGCTCGCAGGCCTCGCGGTTAGCCATTCCTTGTCCTCCTCCATTCCCTTTTTCGTGGCCGCATGCCGTACATGGCGCGGTACTCGTCAGTTGTGCGTGGCTTGTAGCGCTCCGGGTCCACCGGCGGCAGGGCCGCGTCGATCTTTGCGAGCGCAGCGTCCAGGTCCATCACCACCCGATCGCGGATCGCCTTGATCTCCATGCGCAGCATCAGGAGCTCTGGCTCGGCCGCGCTTTTAACTACATTTATTGATGTGTTGACGTTGTTCGACATCGTTTACCTTGCGTGCCCGTTCCTGGTGTCGTAATCCTCGACCAGGTAGCGTACTGGATCGAACGATGACTCATGGAGGTAGCGAGCGATGGCGATCAGGATCTGCTCATTCATCTGTTTCTTCTGCGCCGAGGAGAGCCCGCCGATCCGCTTGAGGGTCACGTCTGGGATGCGCAGGGCGTACACCTCGGTCAGTTTGTCCATGTTGAGCTCAGGCATGCCGCCCTCCCCCGGTTTGAAACAGTCGATAAGCTCGGCCACAGGATCGGCATCCGATTTCGCGGGCGCTGGCGTCTGGTGCTTGAGGAGTCGGAGGAAATTGAATCGCATGGCCGGTTAATTTGTTGACTTATGAAACCAAGTCGGTTTAAAATTGATAGGATCAGTTGCAAGCCGCGCGGCGGCACTCTGACAGCTCGGGAAAAACGAACTCGATCGGCAGACCGAGGGCGTCGGCGATTCCCTGCGACACCGGCCGCGACACGGCCTTGCGGAAGATCACCCGCTGCACGAGCGAAGGGCTCACGCCGATGTCGCGGGCCACCTTGGTCTGGGTCAGGTCTTTTCGGATGAACTCGATTCTGATTTCTTTTGGCTCCATGTTGGCCTCGCGTTTAATTTTGCTTTTGGCTTTTAACTCAATTCTATTATTACATTGTGATAAATGTCAAGTAAAAAATATCACTTTGTGAATTTTGTTGAATCGTGATGAAAATAGGGCAAAGAATAAAGCACCTTAGGACAATGCTAAAACTCGATCAACGGGAGTTCGGAAAGCCAATTCCCTTGAGTCAGGCGTTCATTTCTGAAATCGAACGCGGTGGCAGATCACTTAGTGATACCGCAATGGAAGTGTTGTGCAGCCGTTACAAGGCAAACATCGAGTGGCTACGTACTGGCGAAGGCGAAATGTTCTCGAAGGGAGTTGCTCAGGTGGATGACGAAAAACCAGAAGAAGCCGCGGCCGTCCAGCTTCTGCGAAACATTTTCCGGTCCGGAAACGAGGTCTACGTCAAGGCGATCGTGACCAACTTGTCCGCTTTCAACGAGGCCATCATGACATCCGTGCGGCCCGCAAATTATCAGCCCCCGGAGGGAATGGTCCTGATCAAGAACAGGCGATTGAAGGACGACCCGAACTACCCTCCTGAAAAAGAGAAGCGAGCAGGTGGACAGGGCCGTGGTGGCTCCGTGGGGTAGCGCCGCCGGGGGCGCGGCTCGTCGTGCGTTACTTGCCCGATGCGCCGGCGTTCACGCGGATCGCCGTGAACGCCGAGTATTGCCGCGTCTTCGGCGTGAAGAAAATAGATGTGATCGAAGCAAGCTCCCTCTCTCTTATTGCGCACAGAGAGATCGCGACCGTGCGCAAGAAACTGACGGCCGCCGTGGAGTCGCGCTCGCCGATGCTCTCAACCGAGACGGCTGTGCGCCCGGACGGATCAAGAGTGCGCGTGCGCTGGCTGGACTTTCCATTGACGGACTGCGAGTCTGGCGCGGTGGTCGAGATGATCGCGATCGGCGAGGTGATCGAGGAGGGTTGAATGGTCGAGGCCATTATCGTCATCCTCATCGCTTTCACTATTGCATACTATGCCTCGATTAAGAGAAGGAACGGCGCCGTGGCCGCTCGGCCACGAGCCGCACTGCCGTCAGAGCCGCCCCCGCAGCCGCGCCGCCTGGATTCCATCCCCGGCGTGTCTGCGTTCACGCTGAAACTCTCAGGGTCAAATTTGCAGACTACAATAAAAAGTCGGCGGGACAAATCGGCCGAATACGCGGTCGATCTTTCCGCGCAAACCTGCACCTGTCCTGATTTTGTCGAGACGCGCACGGAATTCGAGTTCGGAGATCCGAGACGCTTTTGCAAGCACATGGTCAAAGCGGCTATCAATGCGGACGCGCTCGAAAAGTCTCCTGCCGTTTTCCGGATGGTTTTTGAAAACGCGCTCGAAATGGGCAAGGGGCTCACGCGGGATGCGCTGTTCCTCACCGAAATAGACGGCTCGCTCGTACTGATTTCGCAGCCCGAGACCGGCGACTGGATCAACGTCTTTTGCCGCAACCGCAACCCCAGGAAGGACGGCACCTACAGCTATAAGCGGTTTGGTTTCAGCCTGTCCGAGCAACGCTGGTCCTACGGATACGGTCCGCCCGGGGCGAAAATTCTGCGCAAGATTTTCAGCGTGCTGAGGTAGCCCGGTGGCACTCACCAAACTCCCTGACGGCCGCTGGATGGTCTATTACCGCGACCCGTCCCGTGGTCCACGCTACATCCGCCGCGAGTATTTCGGCCGGGGGCCGGATGCTGAAAACAGGGCGCACGATAGGAACCGCGAGCTTGGATTGCGCCCACCGAAAAAGACCCCCGCCGGAACGCTCGGCCCGCCGTTCTCGGCTCTTGCCATGGAGTATTCGCTCGTGCACCGGTTCGCAAGCCCGCGGGCCCGCTGGCAGCACGAGCTCAGGATGATCAGCCGGGTGCTCCCGTTTTTCGGCGACATCCGGGCGGCCCGGATCACCGACGCCGACATCGACCGCTACATCTCAAGCCGCCGCGCTGCCGGCGTGGCCTATTCGACCATCCGCCGCGAGCTGGTCGACTTCAAGGCCATCATGACCTTCGCCGCCCGGCGCCGGCCGCCCATGATCCCGTTCAACCCCGTGCGCGACTACCGTCTGCCCAAGGAGGACCTGGCCGTCATCATGCCGCCGACCGCCGAGGAGCTCGCCGCGATCATCGAGGCCGCGCCCGAGCACCTGCGCCGGATCATCCTGCTCGCCTACTACCTCGGCCTGCGCCCCGGCCCGGTCGAGTGCTACCGGCTGCGCTGGGAGCACGTGGACTGGTCGACCGAGACCATCATGGTCACAAGCGCCAAAAAAGGGGGAGGCGACCGCCGGCGCGTGCCGATCCACGAGGACCTGCTGCCGCTCCTCAGGAAATGGTTCGCCGTTGACGACGACAAGGGCATCCCCTGGATCATACACTGGTGCGGGAAAACCATCGACCAGATCTGCACCGCTTGGGCGAGCGTGCTCGAAAAAGCGAAAATCAAGCGGCGCCTTCGCCCCTACGACCTGCGCCATCTTTTCGTCACCCAGGCGCTCGAACGCGGCGCCGACATCAAGAGCCTGTCGGATGTAGTCGGCAGCCGCCCCGAGACCCTCATGCGCTTCTACCAGCACGTCACCGGCGCCATGCACCGCCGCACGGTATCCCTGATCCCATCGATTGGAGATACCGGAGATACACAAAAAAATTAAATATCTGTAATGTTTACAGTTACAAGCGACTATTATCGCTAACAGGGTTCACTATTTTTAAAGATATAAAAGCCTCTTTACGGTTTTTTTGGAGCTACAGGTAGCCCCGCTCGCCCTGTTTTTTTCCTCTTGACATCTTGATTATCTTGATGTACACTATAATCAAATCGACCACTATAACGGAGGATGCAAGATGGACACGAAAGAACTCTACAAGATGGCAATGGATCACACTGATGTTGATGTTGATGTGACGATCAACCTCAAGTCGCTGGCCCAACTCGTGTGGTACGCTGAGGGACTGGGAGTCAAGCAGATCTGCGACCGGCATAGCGCTATCATTGCCGATTGCCACAAAAAGGCGGCAGCGCTTAGGTATCACCACATGGCCGCCAAGATCCTCCCGGAGGCCATTATCTACGACGGGCGCTACGGCGATGCTGACGAGTTTGCGGATTGGGGCGTGCGCATGGCCGTATCCGGCAAGGAGGTGGCCCAGTGAAACCATGTGACGCCTGTGGTGCGCCCAAAGGATTGATCGGGATGGGCGGAGCCATCCTGTGCCGGGACTGCGACCCCGTTGTGCGCGCCGAGATGGACTCGCTGCGGGCCGAGGGGAAAACGGTGAACACGCTGCACATCGCAAAAAGGATTTTCCGCGAAACCCATTCGGCGGGAAACTACCTGCTGCGCGACATACCGGACGACCTGTGGAAAAAAGCGCAGCACCGCGCGGTCGACGAAAAGATCTCCCTGCGGGATCTCCTGCTCAAATCGCTCCACGCATACCTCCGCTAACCGCCTCGGCCCCGGCGCTCAAGCCGGGGCCGACTCATCAAACCCCAAAAACACCGAAAACGCATTAGAGGCCCAAATTTCGACGATCTCGGAGGGGTCGGTATGGTGATATGGGTCTTGGTCGCTGGGGTGGAGGGGGAAAGCCCCGGGCAGGGTGGCGTCGGCGTGGGGGCCCTGCCCGGGGCGCTGGCGACGAGGTGGGAGGAGGAACTCTATCGCCAGTGATGGATCCGGCGCGGCGGGTCTGCCTCAACGAAAGCCTCCACCATCGTTGCCCCGCCGGCCGGAAAGCGTGTCAAAACGTCAAAATCATGTCCATCTCCGAAAACGACCGCACCGGCCCGAGCTGCCGGGCGAATGTCCTCGGCAGGCTGTAGGCCGACTGGTAGCACGGATCGGCCCGGCACTCGGGGGCCTGCTCGATCGAGGCCAGGTAGCGCTCCTTATCCGCGCAGTTGTAGCATCGGCGGGTACGTTTGGTTTTGTGGAGCCGATCACAGGTAAGGCAGGGCGATTTCATGGGGCCTCCATCAGTTTCCTGCCGCCGTCGCTGCCGGGGCGGCACCATCCGTTTCCGCAGTACTCCACGCCGGCGAACACCCAGGCGGCGCGGATACAACTCATGCCGGCCTCGATGCAGATGTCCCGCAGCTCCCGGTTCATGGCCGTGAATTGATCCGTCCCGATGTATCCGTCGCGCATGAGCTGGGCCAGCGCGTCGTGCACCAGGCTGCCCCGCATGAAATTCGGCGTGTCAACCGTCGGGCCGCTCGGGCCGTCCCAGGCGTAGCCATGCTTGATCCAGAGCAGGCCGTCGACGGTCAGCTCGATGAACTCGGTGACGATGTCGAACTCGGGCCGGACGTGCGCGAGCTGCGCCCGGTGGTCGTTGACAAGCTGGTACTTGTAGCCGCAGCGGTAGCGGATACGGGCGGCCATGGCTTACGCCTCCTTGACCGGCAGGCAGAGCGAGCAGTAGGCCGCGAGCGCCTCGGCCTCGGTGGCTTTGCCCAGGTGCGTGTTCCAGTATTTTTTATAGTAGGCGGCCTGGTCTCCGGGCGCCTTCGGGATCGGGCCGGGCTTCAACCAGTAGAAGCAGCGGGCGAGCGCCGTGGCATAGGCCAGGTTGTGGATGATGTCCCGGTCGGTGAGCTGGCCGTCCTGGCCGTCGACGGCGAGATTGAGCGCCATGAGCTTCGCATGCAGTGCCGGGTGGCGCAGGGCGAGCATGGCAAGCACCGAGCGCTCGCTGGCCGGCTCAACCTGGTAGATCCCGCGTGCCGGGCCCTTGATCTGCACGAGGTATTTTCCGAGCTGGGTCTCCTGGGCCGCGGTCAGCATGAGCAACTCGACGGCCGCCTCAGAATATGGGATCTCCGGCTCCAGGTGGCGCAGGGTCTCGCGGATCAGCTGCCTCAAGTGGTCCTTATGGATTGCCATGATCTCCTCCTTTGTTTCGGGCGGCATGCTGGGCGGCGTGGTTGTCGCAGTGGCCGTCCAGGTCCGTCCGGTGGTGCATGCACCCGGTATCGTGAGGGCCGGCGGGGAAATAGAATTCGCACCCGCAGCGCTCGACGTCGTCGACGGCGCCGCAACTGGACATCCCGCAGCCAGTGATGCAGAAATTAACGCCGCCGGGAGCCATCTTTTCACCCGGCCGGCTTTTTGGCCTCGATCGCCTTGAGCGCCGAGCGCTCCTTGCCCTGCTGGTATTGCAGGACGATGGCGCCGACCATCCCGGCCAGCTGGATCAGGCCGTCGATGACCACCTGTACGACCGGCAGAATAGAGTCTGCCGCGTCGGTGATTTTCTTGCCGACCTCGGGCTGGATCGCCCCGCCGCCGACACCCAGTCCGACGATGGTGGCGATCATGCGGCCCCAGAATTCAGTCGTTTTCCATCCAGCTTTCACAGCGCGCCTCCTTTTTTGGTTTCCCCCGGCGGATCGGCGGGAGCCGTCGGTTCGGACGTCTGCCCCCTCATCGGGCCTCGCCGCCGGGGAAATCGGTTAAAGCCCCGGCCGGATCGGAATGGTCGGGGAAATGTCAACGGGCGGACTTGTGTCCTGCTTGTACTGGTCTCGGTGCTCGGCCTGGACCTCCAGGCGCACGGTGACGTCCCGTCAGTCGGACATCCAGAGGTTGTACTCCCTGGGCGTATGCACGACCGAGCAGCCGGCCAGCATCAGAACCAGCGCAAATACGAGTCGAGTTGATCGAGCTCCCATGTCACCATCGCCTTGTCGATCGGCAGGAACGGCTTGATATTGAGCACCGGAACGGCCGCGAGATCCGGCAGCCGCCGCTGCAGCAGCAGGAGAAAGGCCGGATTTAGCTTGGCCTTATCCATCACCTCCTTGTAGAGCGACTCCATGGTGAGGATGTCTTTTTCAACGACCCACTTGCGCAGCTCGGCCGATGTCTTGCGCAGAGCCGGTCCGTCAACGATCTTGGTGCCCAGGCCGAGCAGCGTCGCGTCGATGATGATCTCGTGCATCTGCTCGGGCTGGAGCTGGAGCTTTGCGCCGATGGCGCAGATCACGGATCCGGCATACTCCGGCTTGAGGCACACGGGGGTCTCGGGCGGCTTGTAGATCTGTCCGAACTGGGGGCATCCGGCCAGGATCATCACCATGGCTATTATCAGGGCCAATCCGCAAAGTTTTCCGTTGATGTGATTTTTCATGGGTTCCTCCTTTGGTTTTCGGACATGACTGTCATGTCCTCGGAAAGTTGTTCGACGCGCTCGGATAGGACGGCGAGCGCCTGTTTGACATCGGACATCTGGGCCGCGGACTGCTCCTTGGCGTGCTCGCGGCGGGAGTCAAAAAGATCCATCTTGACGGAGAGCGCCTCGATCTTTCCGCAGGTGATCTGCTGGCACCGGGCCTGCTCGCGCTCGCATCCATTTCGCGGCATGAAGTGCGTCTGGCCGTCCTCGCGGTAAAGGGCGTGGCGCAGGGTGCTTGCCAGATCGGACACCTGGGTTGCGAGCTGGCGCTTTATGCCGCGCATGTCGGCCCAGATCAGCGCGATCGCGCCTACGGCGATAGTCGTTGGCAGCCAGGCCTGGATGGTTGCGACGTCCATGAGGTCAGTCCTCCGTAAGCGCAGAAATAAAACAGGGCTTCAGCTTCCTTCGTTGATGACCGCCATCCCCTTCGGCTGGCTCAAGCTGGGAACTTTCAATAAAAAAGGGGCGGAGGTGCTCCACCGGTCGGCCGTGGTGGTCTGCCCGGTGGTCTGGTCGGTGACCGAGAGCACCGCGCCCGCCTGGGCCTGGCCGCTGTAGTCGGCCGGCGGTACGCCGCCGAGATCGAATCTCATGGCATTGGACACCGCAGGCCCAACGGTCCAGGCGCCCCAGGTGGTGCCGTCGGTCGAGAGCCTGATACGGTACTTGGTTGCGTCGGTCTGCGGGTCAGCGGATAGGTACGGCTCCACAAAAGCGCTCGCCTGCGCAAAAAGCAGCAGGCATAGGCCCGCCAAGGTAAATATTTTTTCAATACGCGCGCGGTTTTTCATAGCTTTCCCTCCCGTTGAATAGAAAAGGGGCGCTGCCAGAGTGCGGGCTCCCGCAGCGCCCCTTTTCCTGTTGCTCCCGCGCCGGCCGTCGCCGGGCGGGAATCGGTTGTTAATGTCTGTCTACGTGTCATGGACGAGCAGCTCGATCACATACTCCCGATGGTTGTCTCCGTTTGTGCTGACGCGCATGATCACGTAGTATCTGGTCCCGCTGGTCCCGCCCCTGACATAGGGCTTTATCAGCGTTGTCGTGAAGGTGTTTTTGGCGGCGTCGAGCAGGGTGGCGCTCACGTCCGTTCCCGCCGCGTCCTTGGCGCTGAAGGTCACGTTCGATATGGTCTCGGACCCAAGCCAGGCGGCCGCGTCGATCTCCACGAAGAACTTCTCCCAGCTCGCCTTTACCTCCTGCAATACAAATTTCTCGCTCATGGCGCCCTCACATGTAAAGCTCGTAGTCCGGCCGGGTGACGATGACCTGCCCGCTCGAAAGCACCCAGGTGCGGTGCCGGTTGGTGACGCAGCAGTTGACGTACTCGCGCAGCTTGATGCCGTCCGGCCCCTGCTTCATGAACCCTCGGCCGAAACGCTTCTCAAACCGTTCTCCGGCCGTGATGTCGATGAAAACGTGATGCAACGGCAGCAGCGGCACGAGCGGCTGGAAGGACACCCGCACGACCTGTTCAAGGGGGAGATCCTTCCATGTCTGCTCGCATCCGCTCTCGGCGTACTGTCGGCGCACGGATCCGTCCACGAGCTGAATCTCCCAGGCGTAGTGCTTGTTCGGTTCCACGGGTGTCCCTCCTGTCGGTTAGGTTTCGTCGTAGGCGAAGGTCAGGGTTTCGGCGGTCAGCGTGCCCGGTGAGGCCGTGCTGGCGACCGTCATCTGCAACCGCAGCAGGTCGCCCTTGTATCCGGTTCCGGTGTGCGGTCCGGTGTTGACCGCGTCCAGGTCGATCGGGGAGCCGGAATTCTTGGTGAAAAGATCCGTGCCGCTGATGTTCGTGTTGACGTTCGGGTTGAACGTGTTTCCGGGCACGTCGTACTGCACCCCGATCCCGGTGCCAAACCCGTTGGACCCGTCGGAATAGGCCCGCAGGTTCTGGATGTCGACACTCGGCCCGGTGGAGAAGTAGAACCGCAGTTGCTTGGTGTAGCTGTAGTTCGTTCCCGCCGCCGGGACCTGCAGGCGGTTGTTGGTGTCGACACTGTTCTCGTCGGCGGTCTTGAAGCGCACGGTGCCGGAGGTCTTGTCCACCCCGGTCGCCAGGGCCGACATCTCGTGAATCTGAACGGTGGCTGCCATGGTCGTTTCTCCTTAGCGGTTGCCGGGCCTCATGTTGCTGCGAAGGCCGGCCGGCCAAGCCTGGAGATGAATGCGGCGCGAGGCACGCGGGCGACGTGGGACGGCCGAGGCAAAGACGCCACGAACCGCACCTTGGCGAGCGCCACCGCGAGCGCCGAGTACACGATCGCATCGAGGAGCGTCGCCGCGGCGGCGTTCGGGCGCTGGAGCAGCCCGTCCATATTCACCGCGTGGGACAGCTCGCCGAAAACAATTGCGTCCAAGCTTGCCAGCCGGATCTCGCCCCTCACGAGCAGCGCATCCAGGCTGATGAGTTGATAATTACCAGCTCCCGACAGGATGGCATCCAGCCCAACCTGCGGACCGAAGGTCCTGGTAATAACGGCGTCCAACTGCGGCGCGATGGTGCGCAGCGCATACAGCCATGCGTCCATCTGGACGGTTGAGGTTAGGCCGCTTTTCTGCAACATGGCGTCGAGCGTCAGGCTCTGAACCATGGAGCGCGTAATCACGGCGTCCAGGGCGGCGGAAAGCGCCGCCGAGGCGTATATCATGGCGTCGAGCGACGCCGCGCGGGTGAGGCCCGTGGCGGCCAGGAGCGCATCGAGGCCTGCTCCGATCTGGCCGGACGCAATCGAGTACAGGATCGCATCGAGCGCCGTCCCTGCGGTTCGGCCGGACTGGTTAATGAGGGCGTCAAGCGAGGCGGACCGGGTGAGGCCAGCCTTGTTCAGCAGGGCATCTATGGAGGCCGCGCGGGTGAGGCCGACCTGGTTCAGTAGGGCGTCTATCGCCGTCGCGGCGCCCATGCCGGCACGGTTTAGGCAGGCGTCAAGCGAGGCGGACCGGGTGAGGCCGGACGCGGCCAGAAGCGCATCGAGCGATGCCGCGCGGGTGAGGCCCGTGGCGTTCAGGCAAGCGTCAAACGCTGCCGTTCGGACCGCCGCGATCTGGACCATGGCATCTATACTCACGGTCTTCTGCCCGGTGGCCTGCAGGTAGGCGTCCAGCGCGGCCGTCAGCGCCTGCGCCTTCTGGGCGATCGCATCGAGCGAGAGGGCTGCGACCATGCCGGACTTGCTGACCAGCGCATCGAGGGAGGCCGTCAGGCTGTAAGTGGCCGCCTGTATCAAAAGAGCGTCGATCCCGGTGGCGGCCGAAATGCCCTCCTTGTTGATGAGTGCGTCGATGGAGTGGCTCGCGGTGACGCCGGACCGGGTCAGCAGGGCGTCGAGCGACGCCGCGCGGGTGAGCCCGGTCGCGCCCAAAAGCGCGTCGAGCGCAGCGGTGCGCGTCCCCAGGACCTGCAACAGCGAGTCGATCGAAAGGGTAACCGGGATTGATTTTTGCAAGTAGGCGTCGAGCGAGGCTGTGCGCGACAACGTTTTCTGCACCAGAGAGTCAAGCGAGACCGTGCGGGTGTAGGTCTGCGCTCCGGCAGAAACATACTCATCCGCCCCAATATCCCATGTCGCCCCGCTGCCGCCTCGGTCCTGGCCGTCGATGTCGGTCTGGAACGGGAAGCTGGCATCGTTGTAGAGATTGGTGCCGTGACCTAAAGCCCCGGCATCATTTGACGCCAGGTGGAAATCGTCGTTGGCCTCATCGACAAACGAGAAGGTTTGGGAGATACGATCTCCAACAGCGCCGCCAGTGACCGTGTACCCCATAGACGAAACATCGGTGGCGTTGTAGCCACTTCCGGCGGCGTAATTATAGCCTGGGCTGGCGGGCACCGTGCAAGATAAAAAAATATTGTTTTTCAGGAGCAAGCTGTTTGGAGCAGTGTGCATCACGCCATACAGGCAGTTATGCACGGTGCAATTGAACATGATGTTTCCAGAGCCGCCGCCTCTCAGCCAAACCGCATAGTTGCCGTGATCGTAAAATATTGAGTTGTAAATGATCCATCCTATTGCAGTATATGAAGCTCCACAATAGATTGCCTCGGAATACCCATTCGCGCCGTGAATGATGCAATAACCAAAGCGCATTCCAGTCAGCGACGACTCCACATGAATAATATCAGCGCCGCCGGTATTCGAAACTTGAAGACCCTCAAAACGAGTGTAGGACGCGTTGCAAATGATGCTGTACCAATCGTTTGTAAGAACCAGCCGATACTTATTTCCGGTTGACCACTTGCCGGCGTGACGGTAGCCCTCCGCTGGATCAGTCCAAATCTTGACGTATTGAGTCGAAGAAGTTGTCCAACCATCAATCGTGACAGCCGTTGTGTCCGCCGTCCCGCCGGTACAGCGGCATTTGGCAACGGCGATTTCATCCCGCCCCCCGGTCAGGTCGCCTTGCTGGGCCGCCTCCCAATCGTAGAGCGAATCGTAATCAGCCCCGGCGCCAAGATCGGGGTCGATGATTTTGATGACTTCGGTTGCCATTGCTTAACCCGCCATTTTGTTAATCAGCTTGCTCAGAAATTCGGCTTTCGTCATGGTAACGATCCCGCCCGCCGCCATGATCGCGTCATGGTCGGTTTGTGAAATGCCGTATTGATGGCGAATGTAGACCTGTTCCATGCAGCGCTTAACGTCCTGCCTGAATCGGGTTAGAATGTCTCTGCGCTCGATCTTAAATGTGAAATTGGGGTAAACCTGGGATATGACCGTGCCGCCGCGCTCGGTGACTTTCCGGTTGACGCGCTCACCGATCAAAGCCTCGATTTCAAGCTGCGTCATCGGCTGGCCGTCCTTCTCAAACGGCCCCCACGCCTCCTGGCTGACCGTGACCGTGATTGTGCCGACTCCGGTTGCAGGCACATAGCCGTCAAGGGCAAAGCTCAGCCCGGCAAGCTGCGTCACCGGCAAGTCCCAGAAATTTGCCGATCTGACCGCATCCCACAGGCTGAACGTGAAGCTCGCGTCGGTCGCCGTCAGGCCGAAGTTTGAGCAGCCCCAGGCCATCAGATAGCTTCTAACCTTCGTGGCCTTGACGCCCGCGATGTGGTTTTGCCCAATCGCCCCGGCGTTCTTCTCAAAAATCCTGACATCAAACCGCCCCTGTGCTGGGCGGGTGGCGACGACCTCGTAGTCGAAATCGTCCCGCCAGCTTCGGCGGTGGTCGCTCGCCTGCGCTTCGGAAAGCGTGATACCCGGCACTTTGACCACGATGAAGTCTTTGGGATAGCTCGACTGCGCCCAATTCGGATGTGCGCTCCACCCGTCCGGCTTGAAGTTGACGAGGTCGGTTCGCTTGTGGACGCCCCGGCGGTCTTTGTCGGGGTCGGGGTGGGTGTAGTCCGTGCGCTTGAAGATAAATTCGGCCATTATGCGAAAAACTCCCAAAACCAATCCTGTAGGCGTTTTTTACCTATCCGATTTTCGCCAGCACGAACCCGGCCACTGCGGCCGGGAGCCCCGGCTGGTCGAAGGTTGTTTTCAAAAGCGCGACATCGTCGGCGTCCATCCTCAAAATATCGACCGACGCCAGGATCGCCTGCCCAAGCGCATAAACCTTGATGCTCTCCGCCCCGCTCTTCGCGCGATAGCTGCCGACCTGCTCTAACAGCGCGTCCTTGACCGTCATGGGGCTGCCGTCGGCGTTGATGTAGGGCAGGCCACGGAAGCTCTTGATCTCTTCTTTCAGGTTTATTTCCATGACCCGTCCTCCTGTCGCTCTTCGCCGATCAGGTCAGCCTTTGTGTAGGACCGGTCGGCCGCGTCCCCGCCGGTTCCGATCAGCGTGTCGAGCCAGCACCCCGATGCGCCCATGACCGCCACGAACAACACGACCGCCATCATCTTTTTCATCTCTCGCTCCTCCCTTTTTGAGCTTCTATGCCCTGCGCGCGGCCCCCACGGCCGCGATTTTCCCGTCCAGCTGCCGGCAGGCCCCCATGAGCAGGCTCAGCAGCACCTTGAGCCTGATATAGGGCTTGCCGTCCGGGTCACGCTCGATAGCCCCCGCCCTCGTGCGCGCCAACAGCCAGTCCGGCAGCGTGTCGTCGTTGATCAGCTCGTGCCCGGTCTCAGGGTCCACCTGGCCGCTGCCCTTGATGCCGTGCAGCACGGCCAGGTCGTCCAACGTGTCCAGATGAAGGAAATCGGCCACGTTGTCGAAATCGTCGGAGTAGACGTGGTCCCAGGCGTAGGAGGACATGCCGCAATAGTAGACCTTGTTTTCGCCCGGGTACATGGTTTCGCCCGCGAACATATAGGACCGCTCGTTGGCGCCATCATGTTTCGTTACGATCTGGCAATATCCGTTAGATGGGTTGGCGTAAGTCAAAAACTTTCCGTGCCGGGTCGGATTGTACGATGCCAATTCCGATGTGCCCTGCGAAAACACTCTGGCCTTCGTGTTCGCCCCGATATAAATGTTCAGGAATTCCAAAATGCCGATATAGGTCGGGTCTCCGCCGATTATCAAATCCGTTGCCTCGTCGGTCACCGGCTTGATGCTCATCAGGGTCCCCGCGCCGTTGACACCCATGTACGTGGAATAGCTCGACCCCGCAAACACCACCTTACCGGGCTGGCTGTTATCCCCCTCGAGCTTGATGTTGCCGCCGGACTTTATGACGACGGCATCCGAACGCGAGCTCGAAAACTCCGCGTTCGTCCCGTCGAATTTGATGTAATTGTTCGATCCATCACCACAATAGAAGCGAGGGTCGGCGCCGTTGTAGTCGAGCTGAATTCCATCGGCGCCGAAGGTTGCGCTCTTGATGCTGACGACCCCGCCCGAGAGCCGCACCGCGTTGGCGGCCCCGCCGCTGTTGATCTCGACCACCCCGGCCGCGTATTTGATATAGTCCTGTGAGCCGTTCCCGGCGTAGAAGCGCGGGGCGCCGCCGTTGTACTCGAACTGGATGCCCAGGTTTCCGAACGTGGCCGAGCCGATCGCAACCGCGCTCGTCGCTTGGATCTTGGTGCCGGAAATGCTCTGAATATGGGCGTCGAGCACCCCCAGGTTTTCGATGTAGGCCGAGCCGATCACCTGGTTTGCGAGTGCGTTCCATGCAGCCTGGCCAACGCCCGCGACGTTCACCGCGATAATGAAGTCCTCGCCCGGGACCCAGCCGGCGATCGATGCCGGGTGCGTGGCGGAGGTGGCGAACGAGTTCGAGAGGTCTTTCCAATAGATATATTTTTGGTCCGTGGCCGGCGTGTCACCGGATAGGATCGGGTAGGCGACCCCGTTGTAGTAAACCGTGCAGTCGTTCCAGGCCACGCGCCCGGCGGCCGGGCTGTTGTCGGTCAGCGATAAACCTTGGACCACCGGAATTTTATTGAAAACCTTGGAGGCCGAGACCGCGAAGTCGTCGATGTCGCTCTCCTTGACGTTGAGCGATCCGCAGATCTCGCTGTCGGCCAATGACCCGCTCTCCTGGCCGAAGACATCGACCGCCTTGACCTCGAAGTAGATCTCGGCATCAGCGCCGTGGGCGTCCTTTTCGGCCCCCGATAGCAGACGCTCGATCCCGGTGCGATCCGTGCGCTGCCACGCTCCCCAGGTGCCGCCCGAGGCCACCTTCAGCCGCTGCAGGAAATGGGAGAAGTCCGCCTCGGAGTTGGCCGTCCAGTAGAACTCGACCCCGCCCATGAAGCTGCGGCTGCCAAGACCCTGAGGATTGCCGGGGGCCGGGTTCGTGGCGGTCAGGCTTGCCGCTGCGGCCGACAGATCCCCCCAGCGCGAGCGAGCCTTGACGCGGAACTGCAGCGAGGCCCGGGGGCCGCCGTCGGCCAGGTTGTCCGCGAAGCTGTAGGTGTAGCGGGCGTCGGCGACGTAGACGGTCCGCAGAATCGTCAGGCCGTCGGAGGTCCTCACCTCGACCTGGTAGTCCTCGATCAGCAGCCCGGCCGTTCCGCCTCCGGTGACAGGGGTCCACTCGATCGGGCAGTCGGCCGCCAGGAAAGACGTCCCGCCGCCAACGACCTGCAGACCGGAGACATCCGCAGGGGTCGTGCCGGAGAGCGCCACGGCGATCTCGGACTCGGTGTCCCAGGCAGAATAGAGCCCGGGCAGGGAAAACGACCGCACGCGCACGTCGTAGCTCGCGTCGTTTTTGACGTCGACCGTAAACCGCCGCGCGTATCCCGGCAGCACCGGAAGGTCCTGCCACTGCGCATTTCCGGATAGCCGCCACTGGGCCTGGAATCCCTGGATCACATCCGGGGCCGCCTGGCCGAATCCGCCGGTCGTCTGCGAAAATCCGGAGGTCGCCTCGAAGACCACGACGAGCAGGACCCCCACCGTGCCGTCGTCGGCAAGCGATCCGTCCTTGATGCTGTAAGAGGTCGATACGATGTTCGGCGCGGCCGGCAGGCGGTTGTCGACCGGGGGCACGGTGATCCCGGAGTCGTAGGCCGGGATCGCCCCGCTGTCGGCCGTGAGCACCGCAGGCGAATACGGGATCAGGCAGATCCGCGCGGTGAAGTTTTTTCCGGGCATGATCCGCTGCACGAGCGCCTGGACAGTCTCGGAGGCCGCCTCTCCGAAGCTGCAGAGGTCACCGACCGCAAGCCCGGACGCGACCGGAATGGCCGGCGAGAGCGTCACGGTGTAGTTGTCGCCCTCGACCCTGGCGACCACCGCGGAGCCGTCCGCCCCGGTTGCCGTGCGGTAGCGGAAGCCGTAGGTGCCGGAGGCGCCCATCGGGAAGACATCGTCGAAGGTGACGGTCAAAATGTTCCCGCCGCCGGTCGTCATCGAAACGACCCGGCCGGCGCCGAGTCCGACCGAAATCGCATCATGGCTCAGAAGCACCATGTCCCCGCGCGTGCAGCGCAGGTGCTCGAAATCGGCGTTGATCTCCCAGCGCTCGGCCCGCAGCCTGGCGCAGGCGATCATGTACCGGCCCCACTTCCACGCCTGGTCGGCATCGGTGCAGCCAAAGAGATCGAGTGTTTCGAATTTGGTGGCGGTCGCCTCGGTGTAGCCGTCGTCCGGAACGATGCGCTCCACCTGGGTGTAATTGCTGGCCGCGTCGAAAAAGCGGATTTTAAGCGCGTGCGGCCGGTCCGGGAAAGCGACCCCGCCGGAGAACCCCCAGCAGTTGCGCTGGGTGAAATGCTGCCGGGGGGTCGACTGGACCTTGTCCTCGATCACCGTGTAAGCGCCGTTGACCATGCCGCGCGAGGCCCGTCCCACCGTGCAGATGTCCTGGCAAAGATCGCGCACGCTGGTCTTGAAGTCGATCACGGCGTCAAACGTCCGTCCGGCGGTGTCGCAGTTGGCGGCCCAGGCGCGGATCGCGGCGAGATCGAGCCGTGAGTCCGGCACCGGCCGCTCGTTCGAGGTGCCCCTCAGGACCTCGCAGAAGGCCCAGGCGGGGTTTCTGGTCTTGACGTCGGTCCAGCTGGTGCCGTCGTGGGCCGGGACGATCGCCTCGGCGATGCAGTTGAACTGGTCGATGACTCCGTTCAGCTGGCCGCTGGCCTTGATCCGCAGGCCGATCAGGGTGCAGCCCGCGAGGTTCCAGGGCGCCTCGTAGGAGATCGAGCGCAGCGCCGTCCAGTAGCTCGCGTCCACCGTGTTGGCCCGGCCGTCTGTCGTGGTGCGCCGGATGCGCAGGTCCCACGTGCCGCGCGGGACCTTGATCGTGAACCCGTAGCGGAAAAGCTCGTTGTGCTGGGCGTTGATCGATACCTGCGAGCCGAGATCGGTCAGGCTTGCGACCGCGGCGGTGACGGAGCCCGCGATCAGCACATTCTCGCCCGCGATGAAATGCCCGCTCGACTCCTCCACCCGGATCCAGTCGGTGTACTGAACGAGGTTATAGATCTGCTGGCCGTTGTCATTGGTCTCGCCCGTGTCGACCCCGGTGCTGTTCCGGTGAGCGTAGCGCACGGTCCCGACGGCCCCCGAGCTCTGCCCGACGACGCTCTGCCCGGCCGCGATCCCGGAAGACGGCAGGCCAGAGAAAAACAGATCCTTGCTGATCCCGAAGTTTATCCAGTTGCCGGACCCGGAGACGGCGTACTGGATTTCGAAGACGACCGTCTCGGGCGAGCGGTTGCCGCCGGAGTTTATGTCGTAGAGGCCCGATGGGAAACTGATGTCAAAGGAGATCTCGTCGGTGTCGGGCGCCGTGGTGCGGCTCTGCCAGCTGCCGGCGGCGGTCAGCGCGACCGAGAGCGCCTCCTCGTTGACGTCCGACGGGAAAAGCGCGAAGTGATTGCTGCCGCCGGAGTAATACTGCTCCATCTGCACGTCGGTGAAATTTCCGATCGGTGTCTCGCCGATCTTGTGATCGGAGAGCACGTAGCGGCCCTTGGCGATCAGAAACAGGCAGCGCAGGTACTGCTCGGACCCGACGAGCTCCGTGTAGGGCTTGGCCGCGTATTTCGGGTAGGTGATGTGCCGGCCAAAAATGCGCGTGATCGGGCCGTAGGGCTCGGAGACGTTGCGCATGCCGGTCAGGCTGTAAGTCGGCGAGCTGCTGTAGGAGTTGATCTTGGGCTGCTGCGGCGGCACGATCGCATTAAGCAAAAGCGATCCCGAAAATGCCGTGGCCGCTCCGGCGGCGGCAGCCCAGGGCCCGGTCAGTCCGATCGCGCCCGGAACGTATATCGACGCGGCGACGATCGCGATCATGCCTATGATGCGCAGCATGTCCATTTAAAACAGCCCCGGGGCGTTGGCCGGCGTGAACGCGTCGCACGGGTATGGCTCGCTGTCGGTGTCCTCGACCGATAGCACGCAGGATACCACCGTGCCGTCGTAGGTGGCGTCTCTCATGTAAAGGGTCACGGCGGATCCCTGCACGGTGTCAGGTGAATCCGCCAGGACCAACTTAAACGTGACCGTCATGGACTCTGCCGACCCCGCAAGCGAGCGCACGGCCTGGGTGATCGCAAGATCCGGGTCGCCGATCGTCATCCGGGCAGAGGGCAGGTTGTCCTCGACGTCGTCCGGCAACTGCAGCTCGAGGTAGACCCCTGTGTAGGTGTCTCCGCCGCTCACCACGTCGGCGTAGTTCCCGGCCCGCAGGATCGGCCCGCCGAGGTCGGAATGGTCGATCGAGACGAGCGCGACCAGCGCCTCGCCCGTTCTCTGGGCGTGGGCGGCGGCGACGAACGTGCTGGAGAGTCCGGTCCTCACGAAAGCACCTCGACCTGGTGCGCCACGATCCAGCGCCCGGGGGTGTTGGGGGCCGGGGCGATGGCCGGCGGGGCGGCATAGAGCATGGTGACATCGGATCCGGTGCGCGGGTGCTTGCGGGTGAATTCAAGCGCGCCGTACTTGAGCGTCGTGCGGTAGAACGTGATCAGGTAGCCGATCTCGGCCGTGGAGAGGTTTTGCCGGAATGATACCGGGGCCGGGGCTGCCGTGCCGCGGCGTCGCACCTTGGGCGGCCCGGAGTCCGTCGGCTGGCGCACCAGGTTGTTGGGTTCCTGCTCGGAGTATCCGTCCTCGAGGGCGTCCTCGGCAACCGTCGCCGGCCAGTCGATAGCCATCAGTACCTCCCGCGCCGCCGGACGCCGGTTGCGTGCTGGTGCGCCCGGAGCACGTCGCCGCCGCCCGCGATGTCGGCGGCCACGACATCGACGATCAGCCTCCGCAGCCCGGAGGGGTCGATCTCCTCCCGGGGGGCGACCTGGACGCCCGGGGCGTTGTTGTTGATGACCACTTGCAGACCGCCGTCGGAGGCTGACTCGACCCCGAGCCGGCCGCTTGGAAGGCGCTTAAGCGGCATGATGGCCTCCGGGCCGGCCTCGCCCATCAGTCCCGTACCGCCGGCGAACGGAAATATCGTCGGCCGATTGACGACCCCGCCGCGTGCGAACGGCACCGCTCCGGACTGGCCGAAAACAAGTCCCTTTGCCCCGGCCAGAAGCTCCGGGCCGCCGCCACCGAAAAGATCCTTGAGCCAGCCGCCGAGAGATCCCATCAGCCCGCCCCCGCCCGAGGTGGCGCCGACCGATTTGCTGCCGAAAATGGCCTCGGTGGCCATCTGCCCGGCCATGTCGGCCGCGGCTCGCTGAATGGACTCGAAGATGGCGTTGGCGTAGTCATCCAGCGACTTCAACTCGCCCTTGAACGCATCGAAGAAAAGGTTGGAGAAGTTGTCCTGCATGCGCTCGGCGGTCCGCTCGGAGAGCTGCACCATGTAGTCGAAGCCCGTCTCCATGGACTTGGCGATCTCGTTGATCTGCTCGTCGAGCCCCTCTTTCTGCAAAAACGGAATCTCTTTTTCCAGGCGGCGCGTGTCGCCCTCGGAGGCCTTCTTGTAAAGTTCCATGTTGAACTCGGAGGCCGCCTGCGTGGTCTTGATCAGCTCCTGGCGAAGCAGCTCGAGCTTCTCGTAGTCGTCCTCCCAGGCCCCGTAGGAGGTCAGCCCCGATGAGGAGCTCATGTATTCCTTCCAGGCTTTTTCGGATTCCTTTTTGGCCGCCTCGATCTGCTCCAGGTAGGACTTCCAGCGGGCGTCGGCGTCGTAGGCGATTTCGTTGTCGGATACGCGCCGCCCGCCGTAAAATTCAGGCTCAAGCGACCCAAAGCGGCCCCGCACGTTGCCGCGGCCGAAGTCGGTCATCCCCTCCATCGGGATGGCCTTGCGGCGGGCCATCAAGCGGCGATATTCGACGTCCTGCGGCTCGTTGTACCCCCAGGACTTGCGGCTCTCCATGTCGCCGTACTTCTTGTTCAGCTCGGCGATCCGGGCGTCGATGCTCGCGATCGAGCTGCCGTACTCCCTGGCGGCGTCAGAGCCGGCTTTAAGCTCCATGTTTATCCGCCGCAGCACTCCGGCCACCGCCTCAAAAAGCGGGTTGCTTTCCTCGGCTATTTTCTTGCTCAACGCGGCCATGGCGTCGGTCCACTCGGATGTGGCCTTGGCCACGCCGTCGAGCGACCCCTGGGACGATCCGATGCGCCGGATCATGTCCTCGCCGGACTTCAAAACCGAATTCATGAACGCCTGGCGCTTTTCGGTATCGCTCAAAGCGTCGGCCGTCTTCCCAAGCGAGCGCGCGTAGTCCTGGTTTGCCTTGTCGACGTCGACGATGATCCCGAGGTTATCGAGGATCATCCGCGACTGCCTGGCGACGCCGAGCGTAATGTCGTTGAAGGCCTCGGTCATGGTCTGGCCGGTGGCGCGGCTGGTGGCCGCGGCGATCTTCATCAGCTCGGAGATCTTCTCGGCCGGGATGTTCATCAGCATGGCCTTGCCGGCTGCGGCCATGAGATCGGCCTCGGCGATCATGCCGCCCGAGGCCTGCTTGAGGGATTCGACCATCCGTCCGGCGCTCGTGCCGGCCGAGGCCGCCAGGTTGTCAAAAGCCTTGGCCTGCTTGTCGAGCAGGACGCCGGCCTGAGACATTTCAACGACCTGGCCGATGGTGCGAAAAGCGGCGTAGATCGCCGCAGCTCCGGCCACGGCGCCGGCCTTCATCTTGTCCCAGTTGAAGGAGCTCTCGGCCGCCTTGGCGGTCTTGGCCATGTCCTGCTGCAGGCCGGTGAGCTGGCCCTTCAGCTCGCGGAAAGCCGCCTCGCTCTGATTCTTCGCCTGGAGTAGAACTTCAAGTTTTACGTCGTCGGCCATTTCATCACCACATCGCAAATTCCTGGGGCGTGTAGAGCACGCCGCCTGGGGCTCCGGCGCCGCGCGCGATCAGGCGGAAGTTGCGCCGGATCCGCACGGCCGACTTGTCTTTTTCAGCCGCCCAGAAGGGGGCGATGATCGGCCGGGGCGGGGTCACCAGCCGCTTGGTGGAAAGGCGCAAAAAGAGCGGGTTGCCCAGCCGCCGTCCGCGCCGGGAGCGCGAGAAGCTCCGCTGCGCCCCGCGGCGGCGCATGTACATGCGCAGCTCCGGCGTCACCGGCCGCGAGAACCCCTTCTGCTGCATCTCGGCCGCGCGGCGCACCCAAAAGGGCGAGCGGGAGGTGAACCCCAGGCGCATCTCGCCCGACGACTCGTTGACGACGTAGGTCAGGCCGGCGGCGAGCCTCTGAAGCGCCCGGGGCTGGCGCAGGCCGGTTTTGCGGTTGATCGTCCGCGCAATGATCGAAAGCTCCGCGAAGGCATTGCCAGGGGCCGGCTTCCCCATGCGGATGGCGTTGGCGATGGTCTCCTTGAGCGAAAAGCCCTCGACCTTGATCGCGTTCAACTGCGCCTTGCGGATGTTCGCATCGGCCGTGTCCACGGTTCTTACGAGCTTTTTAATGTCAGAGGATTTGACGTTTAGCTGGATCATGATTCGGGCACCTTGTTCATCTTTTTGAGCGCCGCGGCCTCGATGGCCTGGATCTTGCCCAGGAGGGCCGGGGTGATTTCGATCCGCATGAGCCGGGAGAGCTTGAGCACCAGGCCGTAGTCCAGCCCGATCACCCCCATGCCGGCCGCCCGCCACTGTGTCCTGCACGCCTGCCAGAGCTCCCAGGCGTCGATGTTCCCCGGCATCAGCCCGGGGGCGGCTCCGTACTCGCAAGTGCTGCAGGGTGGCTCCCGCTTGACGCTGCGGCAGGTTCCGCAGTATTCGGCCCGCCGGGAGTCGTTGACCCACTCCCAGCGCTCGAGGAGTTTTTTTCCTCTCCCGGGGTGCCGTAGGTCTCGGCGATGATCGCCCGGAACGCATCGTGCAGGCCCTTGACGCCGCCCGCCCGGTCGATCCGCTCGATTCCCTCTTTTCCAAACACGGCCGAAAGCGCCGCGTCCATGATCTCGCCCATGCGCTCCTGCTGGTCGTCCGCGCCCGGCGTGATCTCCGGCACGAAAAGAAAGCGGCCGTAGCCGAGCTTGCGCATCTTCGCCGCGCTCACCTCGGACAGCCGCAGGCCCCGCGCCGTGAACTTCTCCCCCCCTATTTCGATCTCCCGCACGATTTCCTCCCCCACTGCGTTTTTTCGGTTATGCGTAGCTCGCCACGCCGTTCGTCACCCGCGCCACGATCGCAGAGGCCTCGGAGCCGTCGTTGTAAAAGGCCCGGAAGGGCATGTCGACATCGAGCCCCTGGGGGCCGGTGATCTCGGGCGTGGTCCACTCGTAGTAGAGCTCCTGGGCCTCCAGCTCGAAGATACTCGACGCCGAACCGGTCCAGGTGGCCTTGACCCCGCTCTCGGTCAGCGCAGCGCCCTTGGCGAGCAGCGTCGTGTCCTCGAAGAGCGTCCGCACCCGGCCGGATATCCCCACGATGCCCTCGGGGATGGAGCCCAGCACCCCGCCCGCGCCGATCGTGTACTGCGAGAGATCGAGGCCGAAATCGACGTTGAAGCCCACGAGCTTCGCGTTCGTGAGCGAGGAGCCGCCCTCGGTGACCGCCGCCTGGAAGTTCTGCAGCCGGGCGAGCGCCACCGCGGTCGGCGTGCAGAAGGCTGCGTTTTCGAAGCTGTGGTTCGCGCCGGCGACGTCGAGCGAAAGCACGAGCTCGCCGTCGCCCCCGGTTTCGATCGCAAACGATGCGATCTTGCAGCCCACGAACCGGCTGTACTTGTCCGTGGCGAGATCCGTGAACGGCACCTCGAGCGTGATCGATGGCATGGTGGCGCCGATCTTGAACTCGTGCACGTAAGGGCCCGCGCCGGTCGTCACGGGCGCCCCGAACATGGCCTTCAGCCAATAGGGCAGCGCCAGCGAGTCCACCGGGATTACGATCGGCCCGCGCACGCTCTTGTTGCCGGCGAAGGGCTGGGTGGGGCTGCGGTTCGCCGTGAGGGTCGCCGCCGCATTGATCGCCCGCTGCGCCTTCAGCCCGAAGCTGTTGACCTGGACCTGGAAGCCGGCGGCCGGGGCCGTGCCGAAAACAGATTCAAAGCCGATGTTGACGGCGATGGTGCCTTTTTGCTGAGCCATGGCTCAAGTCCTCCTATTTTAGCCCAGCGGATCCATGCCGAGCGTAAGTTCTGTTTTGAAATCAAGGTCAATATATGCGTAAACCTCCGGCAGCGCCCCGAGGGTGTCTGCCGATAGGCTGTAGCCCATGACGGTATTCGCCGGCAGGGACGCCTTGACGGCATCTATGACGAGCTGGGCCAGATCGAGCACCAGCTCCACGCCGGCCGGCTGGTCGAGGTTGCCGTAAGCCGTGCTTGCGAGCGCGTCCTTGTTGATGGCCAGGTCCACCGCTATCGAGTAGTTCTGCTCCCTGCGCTCCTGGTGTTTTTGGACGCCCGGGGTGTGCATGATCGCATACGGCATATCGGACGCCGACGGCAGCCCCGCTGATGTGACATCCGCGAATACGTTCAGCTTCGTTCCGGCCCCGAACTGCGTGACGCACCAGGACTCGATCGCCGCGTTGCCGGCGATGGCGGTGACAAAGGTGTTGAAAAAGTCGTAGTTGTCCATCTACGCCTTCGGCTTCCTGGATAGCCGTCCCTTGACTTTTTTTACCAGGCTGCCGGCCGTTTCGGTCGTCAGCCCGGCCGCCTCGATGGCGGTTTCGGCGGCCCAGGCAAGCGGAGTAGGCCGGGGGTTATCCCCGGCCTGGCCCGGGTCCGCGGCGGCGGCCTCATCGTCGGCCGTCTCCAGCCCCGCCGCCTGGATCTCCACGGCCTCGCCCGCGCCATTTACAGGCGCAGTGTCGGCGTCCTTTACCGTGACCTCGACCGCCTTGCCGAGCCGGATCAGCTCGATGGCATCTTTTTCGGACAGGCCCACGGACTCGTCCAAGACCTCTCCCGCCATCACGATCCGGTTCAGCACGACGGTGTGCCGCGCGATCCTGATGCGCATCATGGCCACCTAGTAGGCCCCGCCGATCGCCGGGAGGTACTGCGGACCGCGGCGCAGCGCCCAGGCGGCGACCGGGATGCCCGATGTGTGCGTGCCGGTGAAGTTGAGCACCACGCGCGTGTAGCGCTTGCTGCCGCGGTACTCCGTCCAGTAAAACTGGCTATCCTCCGTCGGTGCGTCGATCAAGCCGAAGCATCCGGTGTTCGCCCCGGAAACCGCGTTGGTCAGCTTGGCGGCCGGGACCGCGGTGAAGCTCGAGTTGTCGTCCGACTCCTCGAGCTCGCACTCGACCTTGACGGATCCCGAAAGCGTGTCTCCCGAGTCCCCCAGGTGCACGACGTGCACGACCTCCTTGAAGCCGCGGCCGTCGACGCTCGTGCAGTTGGTGTCCGGAGCGGCGCCGGACTTCACCACCGGAAGCAGGGTCGAGGAGAGGATGTCGTCCGATGCGTTGAAATCCTTGATCATGGCTTTTTCTCCTTGTGTGGCGGGCCGGGGCCCGTATGCTGCCCCGGCCCTATCGATTTGGACTTCGGCGTCCTATCGTTCGTTAGGTGGTCAGCGCGTCCTTCATGGCGGAGAAGGAGACCGCGTTCTTGACGGCGATGTCGACATCCTGCAGCGCGATCACACGCACCGTGCCCTGCAGGCCGCCGGTAATCGGGTCGACCATAATGTCGAGGGCACCCCACTGGCCGATGACCAGGTCGGCGAAGTTGCCGAAGATGATCGCCGAGCAGACGTTGGAGGAGCCCTTGGTGAGCGTGCTCGGGACCTGGTTGCTGACGGCCGCCCGGTAGCCGATGACCCGGCCCATTCCGTCCGCACCGTCCGTCCAGACCGGGATCTCGCCGTAGGTGGCGTTGGTGAATACCGTGCGCAGCTTGCCGCGCACCTTGGCGTTGGTCAGGAATGCGAGCGCCCCGACGTCCGCGTTGTCGATGGCGACCTCGGACTCCAGGCCCACGATGTTCGCGTAGGTGGGGGCCTTGCCGTTGGTGCCGCCGACGACCGCCCCGATCCCGACCACGTTCAGGATCCCGCGCGGCTCGGGCGAGCTGCCGGAGCCGTTGATGGCCGCCCGGTCGATCTCGAGCGCCACGGTGGTGGCGAGCTCGTTTCGGACGTACATCTCGACGTCGAGGGAGCTCTGCAGCAGGAGCTTGCGGCTGATGTCGCTGTAGGCCCCGACCGTTTTCGGCGTGAGCGCCACCTGACGGAAGGTCTGGGTGGACTCGGTCGTAATGTCGGTGGACTCGCCGACCCAGTAGGCCGTGGACCCCGCGAGCGCTCCGGGGATGGCGACGTCGCCCACCAGGCCGGTCAGCATGCGGGTGCCGAGCTGGGCGATCACCATCTTGTTGCGCAGCAGCGTGATGAAGTCGGCCGCCAGCAGGTTGGTGTCCACCAGGTGCCCGCCCTGGGCGTCCGTGGTGACGTTCAGGTCGCGCCGGAGCACGTCCATCGGGACGAACCCGCCGCGGGCGCTCTTGCCGAGCTGCTTGGCGACAGCGTCCGAGCACTCGAACTCGAACGCGGCGTGCTCGCGCCGGCCGGTGGAAAGCGCGTGCAGCAGGCGCACGAAGGAGAACTGCCGCGCCTGGCGGTCCGAGAGCCCGATGTCCGGGGTGGTCTCGACCGGCTTGACCTTGCCGATCTTCTCCAGCACCTGCATGCGGAACTCGTCCACGGAGGCGCCGCGGTTGATCGCCTCGCCGGCGAAGTCGCGCAGGTTGAACTTCTCCCCGTAGGCCGTGATCTCGCGGATGCGGGTCTGCTCGGCCTGGCGGGCTTTCTCGGTGATGTCCTTGATCTTCGCGGCCTCGGCGGCCGGGTCGGGTTGAACGGTCTCTTTTTCCATGGGAATCTCCTTTTGATCGTATTTGATGACAAGTGAGTGGTTGCGCTGCTGGTCGGAGGCCTCGCGGCCCACCCCCACCGTCACGTCGGCCGGAACGGAAACGAGGCTCACCTCGAACGGTTCCCAGTCCATGATTCGGTAGGTCTCGACCCCTTCCTTTTCCTCGACCAGCACCGCGCGGTGCACGATGTAGCCCACCGAGACACTCTTGCGGATCCCGTCGATGACGTCCTGCCAGATCTCCTCGGCGCGCGCGCTCTTACCGAAACGCGCGATGGCCCGCCCCTTGCGGTCATCGCCGATCCAGACCTTTTCGAGGACACCGACCTGGTCGCGGGAATTGTGATCCATGAGAAGCGCGCCGCTCGCCTTCAGGCGCTTGACGCGCATGCTTCCGGGCTCGTGATCCAGTATCTCTACACCCCACCATCGCTCGTAGGGCTCATCCGATGAAAACGACAGCTCCACCGTGCGGCCCTTCTCGTCTACCGCGGACCGGTCGATCTCCATCTGGCGGAACTGGTTTTTCTCAATCTGCTTGGTTTTGGTTTTTTGTGCCATCTTCACATCCCTTTCCTTTGCCTATCGAGCCGGACACGTCGATTTCGAGTCGCTCGGCGGCTTCTTTTTCGGCGTGCAGCTCGGTATAGACGTCGTCTATGTCAAGCCCGAGGTCGCCCGCGATCCGCGTGCGGGAGTTGACCCCCAAGCGCACCTCGCGCTCGCGCGCATCGATGTCCTTTGACGGGTCGATCCAGCTCCAGCGCTTGGACTGCCAAACCGGCGCGTTCCAGCGCTCCAGATCGCGCATGGGCAGCGCGAGCTTTCCGGATGCGATCGCGTGCGGCAGCCAGGCCTCGAAAATCGGCTGCACGAGATGCTCGACCAGAAAGCCCTGCAGCATCATGTAAAACGTGCGCTCCTCGAGCAGCCCCTGCCGCCCGGAGCTGTAGCTCGTCTCGGTCAGGTCGTTTGCGAGCGAGATGTAGGAAATGTTCAGCCCAGAGGCGATCCCTTTCAGCGCGGACTTGCAGAAATCACCGAACGCCTGGTTGGGATGCGTAGGGTCGAAGGTCTTGAACTCGTAGCCGCTCGGAAGCTCCTGGAACTTGCCAGGCGATACCTCGTCGATCAGGTTACCGGACGAATCCTTGTCGTCGTATGGATAGGCGCCCTCGGAGTTGCGCGTGAAAAAACCCATTTTCGCGGCGGAGACCCTGGCGGCCACGGCCTCGCTGTAGCGGTACTGGCCGAGCTGGTGCAGGTCCTTCAGCGCCGCGACCGTCCACGGGTAGCCGCGGGTCTGCTCCGCGCGCTCGGTGACGAAAACGTGCAGGACCTCCGCGGCCGATACCCGCTGGCGCTTCTGCGCCGGCTGCAGCGGGTACTCGCTTCGGCCGGGGTGGTTCGTCAGGATGTGGTAGGCCACCGGCCCCTTCCACTCGTCAAGCTCGACCCCCATGACGATCCCGTTGGCGATGTCGTTGTAGTCGTGGTCGAGGTATTCTGGGTCGAGCAGCTGCACGGCAAAGGCGAAGTCGTTGCGGGCGAAGCCGGAGACCGTGCGGGCGATCATCTCGCCGTCCCGGGCGAGCCCTTTTATTCCCAGTGCGAGCAGGTCGGTAAAGGACAGCTTTCGGGTCACGGTGCAGTTGGCCGGGCGGCACCAGGCGCTCCAGGCCGCCTCGATCTTCTGATTGGCGTTGTCGTCCGGCTTTCCGTCCGGGCGCTTGACCTTGCTCTGCAACCGTATTCCCTGGGGTCCGACAACGTTGCCGGCGAGCAGCTCAAGGAATCGGCGTCCGTAGCCGTTGTTTGCGCAAAGGTCGCGGCTGCGGGAGCGCAAAACCGTCAGCCCGGCGCGGATGTCGGCGTCGATGGCGTATGAAGATGTCACCCAATCCGCCAGCAGGCGCGACATGCGGGCGGCATCGAACGCCCGCGCGGCGATCGGTTTGCGGCTGAACAAGCGCTTGATGGCGCTAATCATTGCCGAACCTCACGAAGATGTTTTTGCCGGTCCCGAGCCCTTTCGCCACATTCTCTGCGGCCTGCTCCTGCTCGTATGCCTGCTTGTAGCGGCTGTACCACTCGAGCAGCCGCGCGATCGGCATCATGCCGACCACCTGGCCGCCGACGACCATCTGCTCCTGGTCTTTCGAGGCCCGCCCTTCGAGCTTGGCCTCCAGGGCGTCGAGCACTTTCTTGACGTGACTGCGGGCGTCGTAGCCCGACGAGGCGGCGGCGAAGTTGGCCAGGATCTCGATCGTGCCCGAGCCCACCATGTAGCGCTCAGTGGTCTTGGTGACGTAGGCTTGCCACCGGTAGACGCCGGGGGAGTATCCGGCGGTTGTGGCGGCCGCGAGTGACACGAGGAAATCGTCGCCGGAGGGGGTTGACGTCAGCGCTATGCGCACGCCGGACTTGACCAGGCTGTAGGTGAGCGCCCACCCGGCCGAGGCCTTGGGGACTTCGCCGGTCGGGATGGAAAGGCCTGCGGCCTCGCGCTTCCACTGGATGAGGTCGCCGGCGGTGAATTTTTCGGGCTCGGTGGTGGCGTATTCAGTCACATTTCCGCCCTCGGTAAAAATAAAAACCGGGTTTTCTGCTGAGCACCTTCAGCATAAACCCGGTTTTTTAAGAAAAACGGAAATGGGGTGGAAAACGACCGTTAAACGACACTTTCAGGACGAAAAACGGCCGTTAAAATGCTTGACGGTCTATTCGGCGTCAGGGTCAACTCCCATTTTGCGGTTGTCGCAGGCCGTGAAGCGCCGTAGGAAATCGTCTATGTTGTCGGTGTGCGCCATCCAGCGCTTGTTGAAGGCGCGGGCGAGCATTCCGGCGTTGATCAACTCATAAAACAGGCTGTCTCCGACCCCCAGATAGTCGGTGATGGCCTTCTTGCCGACCAGAAGCCGCCCACGGTGGTTTCCGTTTTTGTGGTCTCCCATGGCTGCGCCTCAGTCGGTTATGATGCACATCAGAATCGTCACCGCCAGGAATATCCCGATGAAAAGCGCGTCGCTCATGGCAACCACCTCCCAAAAACCTCGACAAGCGGGCCGGACACCGCGCGGATCCGCGCCGCGTTCGGGCAATTTTCGAGCGCCGGCCGCCAGGCCCGCAGGTTGTCCTCAACGCTCGATTCGAGGCACGAGTGTGAATAGCCCGGCCGTTCGTACCAGTATTTTCGGCCGCCCTGGTAGCAGTCCATGCCGGCCAGGAGCACCTGCTCGAACCCGGCCGCGCAGGCGAACCATACGGCCAGCGCCGACGAGAACCCACCGTTCCACCATGGCTCGTCGATCCGCACGTTTGTCCAGCGGTCGAACGGGCTGACCGTCCAGGTCGTCGGGCTCATCAGAAGCGCCGTCATAAGGCCCTCCTGCCCGGGGGTTGACGGGTCCTCGAGAAAACAGCAGACATCGGCCCGCATGTCCTCTGCGCCGGCGAGGTAGATCATGGCGTGCTGTTTGACGGAGATCAGGGCCGGGTCGCAGGCGTCCATGACGAGCTGAAAATCACGCTCGATCGAGGGACCCCCTCCCATGACGAGCGCCACCTGCGGCCCCCGCCGCTCGGCCCATCGCCTGACATCGTACATCCCCACTATGCGGTCGTCTATCACGCTGACATCCTCCCACTGTTTTTTTAGGGCCTACGCGCCGCCACTCCACCGACCGGCGCACGCCGGACCACCCGACTCGGCCCATTCATATTCCGCCCATCCAAGTCCCGGCCACCCGCCGCCTGGTCACCACCCGTTTCTCCACCAGCTGCTGGGCGGGTGTCTTTGGTTTTTCATTTTCATTCGCCACCGACTTGGCCGACTGCCGCTGCAAATCGCCCTCCTTGGCCTTGACGTAGCGGGCGAGCCCTGAGAGGTTCGGGTGCCACCCATTGTCGGCGCAGGCCGCGGCGTAGATCTCGCAGTCGAGCAGGTGGTTGTCGCTTCTGGTCTTAACCCACTCGATCCTCCCCTTGCGCGTGCGCCGCAACTCCTCCGCCAAAAACTGCTTGGTGTAGTCGACCCCGGTCTCGGCGTGCAGAAAAAAGCGCTGGCTTTCGGCAGCGATAACGTTTCCGTTTTCGTCTACCTTCTGGTCGCGTCGCGTCAGGCGCCAGTGCAGGAGCTTCTTCAACTCTCCTGTGTCGAGCATCCTCAGCTCGATCCCGCCCGGTATCGGCTTGTTGCTGCGCGGCATGCGGTCTATCGCCTGGGGGTAATTGACACGGATCAGTTGTGGGCGGCTGGATCCCTTCACGGCAAAGATCACCTGCCGCGCGTCCCGGCGTCCATGGGCGCGGATGAATTCATAGATCTCCTCGGTGCGGCTGATGGCCTCGTCGTCGGCGCCCTTGCCGCCGCCGGTGTCCATGGCGGCTCGCCAGATTTGCAGGCGCTCGCCCGTGCCGTCCTTATGGAAATACGTGTCGAACACCAGCGCCCGAACATCATCGAAGGTCGACAGATAGCCGTACTGTACCAGGTGGCTCGTCAAATCCTCCCCCCAGGCCCGCACCACGAACCAGAACCCGCGCTTCTGCACGTCGATGCCGGCCGTTAGCGCAACCGTCCACGACGGGCATATCCCCGGCGGAAGGTCCGTCTTGCGCTTGAACAGATCCCCCTCGGCCTTGGACTCTACAACCTCCTTCCACGGCCGCGCCTGGTGCTGCGTGACAAAGGCCTGGAGCTTCTTCGGATCGTCCTTGCCCTTAAGAAAATCGGCCGCGGCCTTGGAAAGCGACACGAACGGAGAATACCAGGACTCCAACGGGCCGAAGGCGATCGCCGTCGGACGCTCGACCGGCGTTTCGGCTTTCCACCTTCCGCCACGCACGGCCACGTTGCGGGCGTGGTCGTCCCAGTCCATGCCGCAGTGAGCGCAGGAGTAGCGGGCGAGCTTGCCGCGAAGCACTTCGCGGTGGTCACGCTTTCCGTGCCAGTGGATACGCTCGAAGCCCATGATCTGCAGGTGGCCACAGATCGGGCACTTCGCGTGGTAGCGACGGGTCTCCTCCGCCTCTGATCGTATCAGGCGGTCGAAGGCGTCTCCGTCGAGCTTTGGCGTGCTGTAGAAAATCTGCTTGCTCGTGTACTGGTACGAGTTGGTGCGGACATCGCCAAGGCTAAACGGGTCCGCCTCGTCGCCGACAAAATCAGGATATTTACCGGGCTCGTCCCAAAGTATGTAGCGCACGGACTCGGACGCCATCGCCGCGGCCGATGTCGCCCAGACCATCATCAGGTCCATGCCGTTTACAAAGTTGACGTGCATGGTGGTGACGTCGTCGATCCTGGAGGAGAGCAGCGCGGCCGTTTTCGGCGTCGAGCGGATTGTGGGGATTAACTGCCGCTTCGCGATCCGCTTGCTGACCTTCTCGTCCGGCATTACGTACATGGCGGGCCCTGGGTCGACGTCGATCGCATAAAGCATGAAATTTAGCCCCACGGAGGTCTTTCCGGTCTGTGGGGCCCAGCACAGGAAAACCTTGCGCACCCACGGCAGCGCGATCGTGTCCATGGGCTCGATGCAGTACGGCGTGACCTCGTTCCGCCACTTGCCTTGTGCGGGGCCCCTGACCACCATGCGATATTTCTCAGCCCACTGGCTGACACTGATCCGCTCGCGCGGGCGGAATACGCGACGCTCCGGATCCGTGAAGTGGTCGATGGCGTATGCGACGGATGTCATGCTTCGATCTTCTCCAGTCTGCCGGCATCGATACTTTCCGGAAGCTCGTGGTGCGCGTCCTCGGAGTACCTGGCCAGCCAGCGCTCGGAGGCCTCGAGCATGTACTCAATCACGTCCGGGGCCTTCAGGTCGTCTCCGGACACCAGCTTGATCATCTCGGCCGAGCTGCTGCGTATAAAGTTTTCAATGTCGCTTTTAAATACCGCTGCGCGCCGCGCCAGGGCCGCCTCGAAGGCAGAGCGCTCGACGTATTCACCTTTCAGGATCCTGGTCTTGATCTCCCAGTGCTCGGCCTGGGCGCTGACCTTGCGGGCCTCGGCCGCGGCCTTGTCGTCTGCGACCGCAGGAGAGGCCGGTCGCATCTTTAGGCCGCCGCTGCCGTCCTTCAGCTTCAAAAAAGTGCCGGCATACCGCTCGACGTCTTTGACAAGGAATGTCCCGTCAGACTGGGGCCTGAGCTTCCCTTGGTCGCGGTGACGGTAGACGGTCGCCTGCTTAACGCGGTACTTGTCGAGCCCCTCAAGGTATCGCACCACCTCGAGGATACTCTTCAACGCCTCCGGTTTTTCGCTGGGCGCCTGGCTGATCGAGAGCTGCTCTGTCACTTGATTATTTCTCATTTACAGGTGGTTATACTTTTCCCACCCGGTTTTTTCTCAACAAGTAGAGATGAATCGAGGTCGTCGAAACCGCACTTCAAAGGTCCCTGGAAGGACCCGCCGAGACCGGTCGAGACCAATCAGACCTCGGAACTTTATCAGCGAGCGCAGCCGT
>JALOPD010000094.1 GCA_025454075.1 Desulfobacterales bacterium
AAGGAGGAAAACTTCTATCGGCGGGAGATGTCCTACGGGAAGTTCGTACGCTCCTTCAGCCTGCCTGTCGACGTCGACGCGGACCAGATCAAGGCGGAGTTCCAAAACGGCCTTCTCACGGTTGAAGTCCCGAAGCCCGAGGAGCACAAGCCGAAGCAGATCAAAGTCAACTAAACCCTCAATTCGATCAAATGACAAGGGCCCGGACGGGCCCTTGTCATTTGAACCGTATGGCGACCTGCTGGTACTGATCGGAGCTGATGTGGCCGGTCTTGCGCAGCGTCGACAAGAGCCAGCCCGCCCTCCATTTAAGCCAGCGGCTGTTGCGGGTAGGACTTTCAACGAGGGGCTTCGGAATGACTGCGGTCAGCCGCACGATCTCCTCCAGGTTCAGTTGGCCGATGCTTTTGCCGAAGTAATGGCGCGCGGCCGCCTCCACGCCGAAAATACCGGGACCGAACTCGATCACGTTCAAATACAGATGAAAAATCCGGTTCTTCGTGAGATCCTCTTCGAGGCGCACGGCCAGGAAATATTCCTTAAGCTTGCGGATGAGGCTTTTTTCCGTTGAGAGGTAGAGGTTCTTGGCCAGCTGCTGGGTGATGGTGCTCGCCCCCCTGGCCCAGCGAAGCTGTTCCAGGTTTTTCTTAACGGCCTCGTTCATCTCCTCGTAGTCGATGCCCTCATGCTCGTAGAAGCGCGCATCCTCCGCCAAACGCACCGCTTCCCTCAGCAGGAGCGGGATACCGTCGAATCCGACCCATGTCTGACGCACCTTGAACTCCCTGCCTGCTTGCTGGGCTTCCCGCTGACGCTGTTCGATCAGGGCGGTGGCCTTGGGGTTCTGGGATTTCAGATGGCTCACGTTCGGCAGGGAGAGATAGATGTAAATAACGCCGGCTCCGCCCGCGGCGAGGCACGTCAAGAGAAGGATCAGGATGAGTTTTTTCAATACAAGGCTCCGCCGGCCCAGGGGCCAAAACGATTCCAGCTCACGTCCCGGAAAAAATTCCTCGACCGAGAATAGAAAAAGGCGGCGCCGGAGTCAATCGGCGCTGCCTTCCTGCAGCCTTCATAAATTTCGCGTATCCAATTTTCACGGTTGGCGACATTTTACAAATTGAAAATACGCATTATTATTTGCCGTCATAAACTGTCTGTCTCATTTGGAAATCCAATTTCAGCAAGGTTGGGTAAAAATTTGTTTTCAAACCGATGAAAAAACTCATCAAACTTTTCGGGCGAGTCATATCAGTCGGGTGGAACGCCTTGACATTCTTTCGCCGGCTGGTTGCCAATATTGCCTTCATAGCAATAGTTGTGTTTCTGCTTTCGCTCGCATTCGGAGAAAAAAGCGTCAAAATACCGGAAAGCGCCGTTCTGGTTCTATCGCCTGCCGGCGTCATCGTGGAGCAGCGCTCGGAGAGCCTGCTGACCAGTGAGCTGCTGGGGGAAGACGTTACGGCTGAAACGGTGTTGAAGGACATTGTCGATGCTCTCGACCATGCCGGGAAAGACCCCCGGATTAGGGGGGTTTTGCTGGACCTGAGCAAGCTTCAGGGCGCCGGGTTCAGCAAACTTCAGGACATCGGCACGGCGTTGAAGCGCTTCCGCGAGTCCGGGAAACCCGTGATTGCGGCTTCGGATATTTTCAGGCAGCGCAATTACTATCTCGCCGCCCATGCCGACCGGGTGTATCTGAACCCCATGGGCGGGGTGCTGCTGACCGGCTTCGGCATCTATCAAAACTACTACAAATCGGCTCTGGACAAGCTCCAGATTCAATTTCACGTCTTCAGGGTCGGCAGTTACAAATCAGCTCTGGAACCGTTCATGCGCGATGACATGTCGGACTTCGACCGTTCGGCCAACTCCGCGCTGCTGGACGTGTTGTGGGCTTCCTACAAAAACGACGTTGCCGCCCAGCGCCGGATCGACCCGGCCTCGATCGACGATTATGTCAACCATTTTCCGATCCGGCTGGCGGCTGTGCGGGGGGAGGCGGCCCAGTTGGCGCTCTCCTTCGGCCTGGTCGATGAACTCAAGACAACGGACCAGCTGCGGGACGAATTGATCGAACTGGCCGGACAAGACCGATCCAAGCGCAGCTACAACCAGGTTCGGTTCGACGAATACCTGAAATCCATCCGCTCGTCCTCACCCAAAATCGGTGAAGGGGAGCCAAAGGTGGACGTGATCGTTGCCCAGGGTGTCATTCTGGAAGGAAGCCAGCCGGCGGGGCGGATCGGTGGTGCTTCTCTTTCGGCTTTGATCCATCAGGCCTGGAAGAATGACGCAACGCGCGCCATCGTGCTTCGCATCGACAGCCCCGGGGGCAGCGCGTTCGCATCAGACGCCATCCGGCGCGAGCTGGAGCTCGCCCGGCGGGCCGGGAAGCCGGTTGTGGTGTCCATGGGGTCCGTGGCCGCCTCCGGCGGCTACTGGATCGCCAGCGGCGCCGATGAAATCTGGGCCGCGCCTACCACGATCACCGGCTCCATCGGTATCTTCAGCGCGTTTCCGACGTTCGAGCGCAGCCTGCAGGCCTTGGGGATCTCCAACGACGGGGTGGGCACCACCCGGCTCGCGGATGCCTTCAACCCGAACCGGCCCATGAACCGCTTGATGGCGGATGCCATGAATCAATTCATGGAGCAGGGCTACAGCACTTTCATTGCCCGGGTGGCGGAGGGGCGCAACATGACGCCTGAAGCCGTCCGGATGGTCGCCGAAGGGCGGGTGTGGGCCGGTCAAAGCGCGCTCGAGAAGGGGCTGATCGACCGCCTCGGCGGGTTGGAGGCCGCCATCGTATCGGCGGCCAATAGGGCGGGACTTGAAACGTATGCGGTCGATTATCCCCAGCAGCCCCTCACGCGCCGCGAACGGCTTCTGAAAGAGCTGAACGAGTTCTTCACGAGGATCATCGTCAGAGCCCTGGGGGCTGTAGCGCCCGAGCAGGCTGTCGTGATGAAGGTGCTGGCCGGCACCGCGTTCGACGACCTGCTGAAGCTGAACGACCCCCAAGGTCTTTATGCCTTTTGCCTTGACTGCGGCGGAATTTGAACAAGATTTTGATTTTGTAACTTTTATCTGTGTTTTTAGATCATTATGGGCGACAATCACTTTACCTTTGTGTTGTTGGAGGAAGAGCGAATGAGGGAAAAAAAGGCGATAAAGCGCGATATACTGGACAAGTTCAGGACGCTCAGCGCGGAGAAGAACGACATGCTGCCGCCCCATTGGCTTGAGCTGGTCTACTTTAAAGGGCTCAACGCCGAGGAGAAGAAAATTTTCAAAAAGGCGATCCAAGAGCTCGTCTCCGTGGGGATCGTGGAAAATGTGGAAGGACCGAGCCTGAACCTCAGGCTCACGCAGAAAGGTGAGAACCTGATTTATTCAAGAGAGTCTGAGCGGGGAGGCCCGGAGGGCGGCCAAAGCAGCTCGATGTTTCAGTTTACGGGCTCCGAAGTTTAGCGGCGGCCCGCACAAACGCAAAAGGCGACTCGGGTCGCAAGACCGAATCGCCTTTTTTGCGAATGAAGGTGCCGGCGCTATTTGAATAGATCGTTCAGCAAAGACTCCCGGATCATTTTGTCGGCGATCTTGTCCGGCTTGATTTGATAGCTTCCGTTTTCGATCCGGGCCCTCAGTTCAGCCACCTTGTCCGCTCTGACATCCGGAATCGTCTGGATCTGGGATTGGGCCTCCTGGATGCGTTTGGCGGTGTCGGAAATAACCACCGTGTCCGTTTTCAGCCCCTGCTGCTCGGAGGCTTTCCCCTCCTCGACCCCCGCTTTTTGCTTGGCCTGGACTTGGGTGGAATTATAGGCATCGATTGCAGTTGCCTGATTTTTTGGTGTGATTTGCATTGACCTTCTCCTTGTTGCCGGGCCGCGGCCGCCCGCCCGGTCCGTATTGTTATTTTAACAAAGCCCCTTAATAGAGTCAAACTTCTGATCCGTTTGAAAGTATTATCGGCGGCCTTTCCAGGAACTTTAGCTTTTTTTTTCATAGTTTTTTGCATTTTTCAAAAAAAAGCCATCTTGTCATCCGGCCCATTTTCCGTTAGACCGGATGCATTGACCCGGCAGCTTCATATGCCCTGTGCCGCATTTCATGAGAAGGCGGACATGAGCAATTCCTCCGGCGACCCGTACCGCAAAGCCCTGAACAGCGCCCTGCGGATCCTTGCGCGCCGCGAGCACTCGTCGGTGGAACTCGCTCAAAAACTCATGCGGCGCGGTCATGCCGAAGCCGTCGTCCAACAGGTGATCCTCGAGTGCCTGCGACTCAACTATCTGGACGATCGGCGCGTGCTGCGGCAGGTCCTGGACGGGATGCAACGCAAAGGCTTCGGCCCTCAACGCATCCGCCACGAGCTTCTGAAAAGGGGGCTGGCCGCGGACGAAAGCGATTGCGGTGCGGCGGAGTGCATGCCGCCGGAAGAAGAGCGGTCCACGGCGAGCCGGGTAGCGCTGAAAAAGTGGAAAAGCCTGCAGCAGGAACCGGAGCCGGGCAGGAGAAGACTTCGGTTGATGCGATTTTTGCGTTCCCGCGGTTTTTCGTATGCGGTTATCTATGACGTGATGGAAACGCTGGAGGGCCCGGCGAGCGAGGACCCGCCGTCTAGTAGTTGAAGATGACCCGGAATTCTACCCCGACACCCTCCGAGTCCAGCCGAATGATTTCTCCCGTGGCCCTTATCATGGCCTTGGCGTGGCCCAGGGGGATGGTCATGGCGATTTCATCGCCGACGGAGAGCTTTCTGCGGGTGGCAAGAAAAACCCCTTTTGCGCTCAGGTTATGAACTCTTTCCTTGAATTCACCGTACTTGGTGAGACAATGGGCATGCAATGGCTGGTTGGCTTCGAAGAAACGGCGAAAATCCTTCCGCCGGCAGCCGTTCTCATCGCAGATCGTTTCGTCATCCGTTGTCATCGTCGGCACATCCGTTCCATATTTAGTTCATTTCAAACGAAGGTAAAGCAAAAAACGTGCACGCCCGAACCGAAACAGAGCCACGAATAATTTACAATAATATTGAAGAATATTATGACTATTCTGGCAGTTGCCTCCATGAAGTTGACAGGGTTTATGTAAGAAAATACCCAATCGTCTGTTACATCAACTGCCCTTTTCCGTGCAAGAGGTGTGTGCGTGCGGGTTCTCCGATAAGGGCTTGACAAACATCCTTTCAGGGAGGCAATAGATCATCCCATGGCCGGCGCGGACGGGAATCCGGTGAGCCTGCGCACGAACAGATATGGACCCGTCAACAGCCGAAGCAAAAAACCCACAGGCGAGGAAACCGCATCATGAAAATCATAGTCATCGGGGGCGGCTGGTCAGGCTGTGCGGCGGCTCTTGCTGCATCCAAGCAGGGGGCAGAGGTCGTTTTGATCGAGCGCACCGACATGCTGTTGGGCACGGGCCTTGTCGGCGGCATCATGCGCAACAACGGACGCTTCACAGCTGCCGAGGAAATGCTTGCCATGGGCGGGGGGGAGCTCTTCGCACTTACGGATGAGAACTCACTGCACCGGCAGATCGAGTTTCCCGGCCACCGGCACGCGTCGCTGTACAACGTAGCCCGGATGGAGCCCGTGGTGCATCGCTTCCTGCTGTCCAAGGGTGTAGCCGTGCGCTGTCGAACACGGATCACGGATGTCGATGCGGCCGACGGCCGGCTCCGGGCGGTCCTTGCCCGGCAGGGCGAGGAGACGATGCGTTATGAAGGTGACGTTTTCATCGACACCACCGGAACCGCCGGCGGGCCCGCCAACTGCAACAAGTACGGCAACGGCTGCGCCATGTGCATTCTGCGCTGCCACTCCTTCGGCGGCCGAGTGAGCGTTGCGGCCAAGGCGGGGGTCAAGGAGATGATCGGCCGCAAGGGAGACCAGATCGGGGCCATGAGCGGCTCCTGCAAGCTGCTCAAAGAATCCCTGGATCCCCGCATCGTGGCCGACCTGGACCGCACCGGGGTGGCCGTTGTCCCGCTGCCGCCGGCCAAGCAGTTGAAAGGCAAGCTCGCGCTTAAATGCTGCCAGCAGTATGCGATCCCCGAGTTCGAACAGAACATCGTCCTGCTCAACACGGGGCACGCCAAACTCATGACCCCGTTCTTCCCGCTGGAGTTGCTGCGTGAAGTCCCGGGGTTTGAAAACGCCCGCTACGAAGACCCTTACGCCGGAGGACTGGGCAACTCCATCCGCTACATCGGCATGGCGCCGCGGGACAACGCTCTGAAAGTGGAAGGCCTCGACAACCTTTACTGCGCCGGCGAAAAGGCCGGGCTGCTCGTCGGCCACACCGAGGCCATCTGCACGGGGACCCTCGCCGGGTACAACGCCGTGAAGACCGCCCGAAGGGAAAAGCCGGTGCGACGCCATCGGCTTTGTCAGAAGCCAAATGCGCGAGGAGGGCAATCTCAGCCTCAAATACACCTTCTCAGGATCGGTGTATTTCGAACGGATGAAGGCGCGGAGCCTCTACACCACTGAAGAAAAAACGATTCGCGAACGGGTTCACGCCGCCGGTTTCGGCGAGGTGTTTGCCGGCCGCTGAAGCGGTGTCACAGCATGAAAACGGCCACCACGACGACGCCGGCAAGGCCCAGCAGCGTCGGGACCAGGTTACGCCGGGCGATCTCCACGGGGTCGGTGCCGGTGATGCCCGCCGCCGGGATCACGGCCCAGGGGATGATGGTGCCTCCCCCAACGGCGATTGCAAAATATTGCCCCAGCGCCCCCAGGGTCGCCACATCGAGCTTGGTGCCCGAACCCAACGCCTGGGACAGCGTGCCCACCAGCGGCAACCCGGAGAACCCGGAGCCGTCGAGTCCCGTGATGCCTCCCACGACTGCCTGAACGATTGCAACCGGGATCCGGCTCAGCGGCACCGCTTGGGCCAGGGCCTGGCCCAAGTCGAACAGAAGCCCCCTGGCGCCTTCGCCGAAAATGGCTTTGGCGGTCCCGGGCGAGCCCATGAAAAAGAAGCTTGCGATGAGGAAAACCGGTGCAAAAATCTTGATGCCGAACATGAAGCCGGCCCGTGTGTGCTCCGAAAGTTTTTCGAAGCCTGCCCTGCCGTAAATCCCCAGGCCGATCATCACCATAATGATGGCCACGGTCCCACCCAGAAGCGCGGTGGCATCACCGCCCCTGAGTTTCAAAAGGAGCATGCCGGCGATGTCCAGTGCGAAGAGCAGCGGGATAACCCACAAGGCGATGCGCTTGAACCCGGGAGCGGCCTGGCTCCACCGTTCAATCTCCTCCTGCCGGCCTTTTTCGAAAATGGTGCACTCGACAGGCTGACACATCCCGGACCGTATATCCCGCTTGACGGTTCGATAGGACAGGGGCAGGGCGATCCCCGCAAAAACGATCAGCATGGGCAGGCTTTTTGCCATCACATCGCCTGCGGGAATCCCGGCGGCCTTGGCGGTAATGCCCGGAGCGCCCTGGATGATGAAATCCGTGGTGAGGGCGCAACCGTAACCGAACATGCTGATGGCCACGGCCGCGCTGATGGGTGGCAGTCCGACCTTGACGGCGGCCGGAAGCAGCAGCGCACCCACCAGGGCGATCGCCGGAGACGGCCAGATAACCCAAGCCACGATCATGATCATGAGCCCCATGACCCAGAAGGCCACCGTCGGAGTCTTCATCAAGCCCACCACCGGGCGGAACATCATTTCTGCCAGGCCGGTTTCCTCCATCATCTTGGCCATGGCCACGATCATGGAGATGATGACCACCACCCCCAGCAGCTCCGCGGCGGCCACGGTGACGGCGTTGAAAACCGCCTGAACCGCTTTGACGAGGTCTCCGGTAATCACCCATGAGAGCACCAGCGAGCCGACGACACACACGATGGGCGTTTCGCGTTTCAGCGCCATGGTGAGAAGGATGAGCACGATGAAAAGAGCGTACACCCAATGGGCCGCTGTCAGTTCCACCACGGGACACCTCCTTGAAGAGCTGGGTTATCGTTCACGGGCCGGCCACTTTGTCCCGCAGGCCGGCGGAGGGTTGTAAAACAATGTCTTCTCGGCAGCGAGTAGCCCCGGGGATGGGGCACATGTTACAGCGTAAAGGGCGAACCGGGATGAGCAGGGCTCTATCTGATTGTCAAGCAGTTACAGTCGATCTGCCTGGAACGTGTTGCACTGGCCGACGTTGCCGGTTTCAATTCCGCGCTTGAACCACCGGACACGCTGGGCGGAACTGCCGTGGGTGAAGGAGTCCGGTGTCACGTGGCCCCGGGCCTGACGCTGCATCCGGTCGTCGCCGATGCTGCTGGCGGCGTTGAGGGCTTCTTCGATGTCACCTTGCTCGAGAATCTTGCGCGCCCGGTCGGCATGGTGGGCCCATACGCCGGCGAGACAGTCCGCCTGGAGTTCCATCATAACGGAAAGCTTGTTGGCCTCCGTTTCGTTCGAGCGGCTGCGAAGGGATTGGACTTTTTCAGCGATTCCCAAAAGGTTCTGGACGTGATGCCCCACTTCGTGGGCGATAACGTACGCTTGGGCGAAATCCCCGGGCGCCCCGAACCGGTTCTTAAGGTCGTTGTAGAATCTGAGGTCGATGTAGACCTTTTGGTCCATCGGGCAATAGAAGGGGCCGACCGCAGCTGATGCCATGCCGCAGGCGGATTCAACGGCTCCTGAGAACAGCACCAGCTTGGGTTCCTCGTAGGTTTTCCCCATGCCTCTGAAGAGCGTCTGCCAGGTATCCTCTGTATCGGCCAGCACCACGGAGACGAATTCCGCCAGTCGTTTTTCTTCAGGAGAAGCGGAATAGGGTTCGGACGGGGAGGGGGCGTTGGTCCCGGGAACGGTCATCTGGCTCTGGTCTAGAATTATGGACGGGTCGATCCCGAAATACAGGGCCACCAGCACCAGCAGAATGGTACCGATGCCGCCCCCGGCGACGCGCCGCGATACGTGAACCCCGCGGCGGTCCTCTACGTTTTCGCTTTGGCGGCCGCTTTCCCAACGCATGATCCGTCTCCCGGAAGCCTGTTTAACGGTAGAGTGGGCGTGTGGTGATCTTTGTTAACTGCGTGAAAATAAAAGCCAGCCCTATGTAAGTCAAGCGAAAATTTTATCGACAGGGGGTGTAACGCCCTCAATCCGCATTATCTTTATCCCATTCTTTTTACAATCCGTCCCGGCTTGCATGCAGCGGCCTTCTCAGTCGGGGAAAATAGTTTTCCCATGGATAGGGCTATTTTTTCACAAATCCTGCATTAAGGCGGCAGGGCTGGAGAGGCCCCAAATTTAAGAAATAACTTTGATTTAACGATTGCTGGGCTTCAATGCACGATTTTTGCTTTGAAGTTAAGAAATGCGCCGGATTTCCAGGGGGTGTGTGGTGGGATTTCCAGTGCAGCGAAAGGAGGGCAACGCCATGGCCTGTTTCGATGAGGTCTGCCCAAAAAGAAAATTTTTAAAAAAATCAATTACATGGGTATTCGCTTTGACACTGGGCCTGTTGGTTTCCATCTCCGACGTCAAGCTGCCCCCTGAAACCGTTGCGACCGCAGAGCGCTTGGGTCATCCCATCAGCGGGGAGATCGCATCATTTGAAGATGGTTTTGCAAACCACGATGAACCCGGCGTGGGCGACCTCTCCGCATCGGTTTACGTTCCCAAGGGCGAGCCCGAGCTACTGCCCTATGACCAAGTCATCCACGAGGCCGCCGGCCGCCACGATGTCGATGCGGAGCTCATCCTGGCCATCATCATGGCAGAATCCCAGTTAAACCCAAGGGCGAAGTCGAAGCGGGGCGCCAGGGGGCTGATGCAACTCATGCCGCTCACCGCCGACGCTTTGGACGTCTCCAATATCTACAACCCTGAAGAAAACGTCAATGCCGGCACGAGACATTTTCGGGGGTTGCTGGACCGCTTCGATGGAAACGTGAAGCTGGCGCTGGCCGCTTACAATGCCGGAGAGCAAAACGTCCTGCGTTTCAACGGCATTCCGCCCTATCCTGAAACCCAGGCCTACGTTGCCCGGGTTTTGTATTACTACTCAGCCTTGAAACAGGACATCATCGATTTCTAACCGCCCTTTTTGCGTGTTGAAGACGATTGGTACCGCAACCGGCCCTCGCTGATCCGACCGGCAGGGGCCGGTGCATTTTTACGGGTTGGAGTTGATCCGGCTGCCGCGCACCGGGGTCCGGCCGTCGATCCGGAAAGGCAGCGGCGCGCCGGCCAGGAACTCTTCCGTGTTGCTGCGCTGCTGAGCGTGAAGGTGCAGGTGCGGCTCCGTGGACAGCCCCGAATTTCCCACCCGCCCGATCCGCTCCCCCTCTACAACCCGTTGTCCGGCGCTCACCGCAACGCTGGACTGCATCAGGTGCGCCAGGAGTACGGCAGCTTCGCCGCATTCCAGCAGCACGTAGTTCCCCGCCGGGTGCTGCCGGTCCTGATCGGGCGGTGTCAGGTCGGGCCACCGGCTTTCGGTCCGCGCTATCAGGCCCGAGCACGGGGCATACACCGGCTCGCCGAAAACATAGTAGCGCGTCAGGTCCGCCGGCCACCATCCGTCCGCGCGCCGGCCGAACCGATCCAGCCGCACGATGTCGACGGCATAGCTCTGGGCTCGATACGCCGACCCGCCGTTCACCACGTAAAACTCACCGTTTTTCAGCGGCGAAGCCAGGTCGAGCGAAGACCCGGCGGGCGGTTCAAAACCGCTCAAGGCCCAGGCCAGTGTGCCGGCGCAAAAACCCGCCAGCAACAGGTCACGCCAGGTGCGGAAACCGTCCCGGGAGCTTGCCTTCCGTGACGGGAGCGATCGCCCGCAACGCCGCCAGGACGCCGCGGCCGCCGCCAAAGCCAGGAGAGCGAACCCAAAGGGCAGATACCAGGGCACCGGGAGCCAGATGCCCACCACGGCGATCAAGGCCAGATAGGCCGCCACGGAAAGCGCATTGAGCAGCCACTCCCCGCGGCTGCGGCATCCGACCCGCCAGAGCCGGACCACCAGGGCGAGCGGCAGGAAAATCTGGCCGACCACCGTGACGAACGAGATCTCAAGCATGGCCTGTCAGGGGTTGCGGCATTTTTAATCCCTAACAGAAAAACCACGGCAATTCTACGGGAATGGGTCAGGGGTGTGGCGGCAGGCTTTCATCCTTGGCGCTTTCGGCAAAGACGAAAAACGCCCCTCGCAGGCGCGGCGGAATTTCCGCGAACTGGATGCCGATGGACTGGATTTTGTGGCCGTTGATCACCCTGTGGCGGTTGCGGACGATCCGGCCTGAAATTGCAACGGAGAAGTTGTCGGCAGGGATGGTGACATGAACGGCTCGGTTCAGGAGTTCGTCGGCGCCTATAGAGTCGTCCGCTGTGAGCCTCGCCCCGTTTCCTTCCGGAATGAAAGAGACCCCCGATACGGACAGATCCCTGGAATAACCCTCCATGACGATCGGCGGCCGGCCGTTTTCGTCGGAAAGCACCGAGAGGGTCATGCGGGTGGGGATGGAGTAGCGCTGCCCCCTGCGCACGCTGTTCGACGGGGGCTCGATTTTCTTGACGGACCGAATGCGGCACAAGCGGATAATGCCGCTCTCCACCCGGGGGTGTCTGCGGCAGGCGCGCATCAGGCGCTGTTTGGAGATCATCACCACTTCGACCCGGGTGGTGGCCACGACATCCGACTGGGAGGCAAGCTGCTCGGAGAAAGGGTAGATGTCTCCAAAACAGTCGGCTTCCCAGAGAACGCGGCTGGCGTCTCTGCGGAATCTCGGTTTCTGGGAAACCATCTCGTAGCTGTTTTCCCGCAACACGCCGGTCGCCACCATGTAGAGGTGGCGCGGGCATTCGCCGGCCTTCAGGAGGGTTTTTCCCGCCGGTGCGACCATTCGCCGAAATTGAGAAAAAACCGCCATCCGTTCGGCGGGGGTGAGGTTTTTGATGAAATCATCGACCGGCGCGCCGTTGTGGGCGGTGTCGGCGACGGCGCGATGAAAGTCGAGGAGCTGCTCGCGCGACGGCCGCTGCAGGCGCCACTGAAGAATTTTCGACACCCATGCCAGGAAAAGACGGCCCGAATCGAGGAAAAGACGCGCCGCCAGGCCGTATTGCCGAACGGCCGCATCCTTTAGTTTCTCCGCGGCCAGCATTTCCGCGTAGATCTTCAGAAGCTCCGGGCGATCGGGGAACTCCTTGAGGATGCTTGCGAACGCGTCGACGGAGTCGACGACAATCGAGCCGTCGAGAATGTATTCAGGTACCGTTTTCTTCATTTTACCAGGAATCCCGAGAAAGGCCCCAGCTGACCCGATCCGCGCGATAGGGGCGCGGGTACACTCTATGCAATCGGCAATAGTGGAGCGATACTTTAGCTCCCGATAAACGGTTTTTGAGGCGGCGCACAGCAAGGTTGAAGGCAGGGCTTAAGGGCGCGGGCCGGGAAACGGGAGAACCCGATGAACGGTTCGCATTCCCGCACGGATCAGGGCTTTTGGATCAACGGCAGGGTATTGGCCCCCTGGGGCATCACGGTGATCTTCGGCCGGGCGGCACGGCAATGGGCACGGGCGACGCGCAGGGCTTCCTCGATGCTTGCCGCCGGGTGCAGGCGGGCTTTTTCCGCGAAGGGGAAGTTCTCCTCCCGCGTGACGAGAATGATCAGGCCCTTGTCGCGGTATTCCAGTTGGTGGAAGGCCAGCCATCCGGCGAGCACATAATCCGCCCGCAGGGCTTTCTCCATCTCCAGGCGGTCGGTGTGATCGAACCAGTCGAAGAACTCCTTCGGCTCGCGGATGTCGGGGCACTCGGCCAGGATGACGGCTGCACCGTTGGGCTTCATGGCCCGCCAGGCATTGTCGATGGTCTTCTGGGTTTGGTAGAGGTTGATGTCCTTCGGGTAGCCGCCGGCGGTGGCGATGACGATGTCGGTTTCTCCGGCGATGGGAACACCGAAGATGTGGTCGACCCGGCGCGTCGCCTCCCACCAGGCGGAGGCCCAGTTGCCGGCAAAAACCCCGGCGATTTGGCCATCCAGGTTGGGTACGATGTTGACGAGGAAGTCCGGCCGCACCAAGGCGGCAATCTCCATCATGTCCTCGTGCAGGGGGTTGCCTTGGGTCGAGCCCGAGGCGCAGGCCGGGTTGGTCCCCGAGCCGACCTCGGTTCCCAGCACCCAGAGATGGTTCTGCTTGATGGTTTCAAGCGCGCAGAACCCGGGAATGACCGATTTGCGGCCGCCGCCGTAGCCGACCATGTAGTGATAGACGACGCCACCGGTGAGGATGATGCGGTCGGCTTCCGAGGCGATCTTGTTGATGGCCACCCGGGTCCCGCGGCGGGTGCGGCCGACGGGGACCATGTGGTCGGTCTCCCATGCCCGGTGGTTGACCACCGTCACCCGGTGGCAGACCGACCGGCCGCAGATCTCCTCGAACTCGGCTGCGGTGTTCTGGCGATGGCCGCCCACGGCAATGATGACGGTGACATGGTCGTCCGGAATACCGGCGCCGTTCAGGTAATCCAGCAGCAGGGGCAGTGTCAGGTCGTTGCGCTGCCAAGTGCGGGTGATGTCGCTCACGATGACCGCCACGGTCTCACCCGGCTTCACCATATAGCGTAGCGGCGCCGAGTCGATGGGATGGTCCAGCGCGTGGAGATATGCGCCGGGCAGATCGCCCAGCGCGTTCACATCCCGACCGGTCACTACGTCAGCGACCTCCACTGCGGGGATTTCGAAGGAAATGTCGCCTTTCCCGTACTTCAATGTGAACTGCTTCGACGGCATGGCAGCACCCTTTCGCCGGCGGTCCTGCAGGCATGGCCCCTGAAATAAAAGATTCGATTTGAGTACCAGATAATGGGACGCCCGTCCAGACCCGGATCGTGATTCTGCCCGCCCGTGCCCTGCACCCGGCGCCCGCCTCATACCGGTTGCCTTGACAGGCAAAAGAGGCTATGTGGAGATCAAGCTGCCGGAACCGCCTCTCGGGTGGAGCGTGTTGTTGAGAGGCCGGTGCAGGGCAGTTTTTGTTTTGGGGGGTTTCGTGAGGGGCCTGTGCTGAACCCGACCGGCAAAACAAAAGATGCCTTGAACCGCGGCCTGCGCAAGGGCTTGAACAGCTACGTTTGGCTGCTCAAGATCCTGCTGCCGGTTTCGCTGGCAACGGCGCTGCTCGATTACAGCGGCTGGATGCACCAGCTGGACTTCCTGCTGAAGCCGGCCATGGGGGCGATGAGCCTGCCGCCCACCGCGGCGCTGCCGATCCTGATCGGCCTCACGGCCGGCGTCTACGGCTGCCTGGCCGCCATGGCGGTGCTACCCCTGTCGGCGGAGCACATGACCCTGATCACCGTGTTCGTGCTCATCGCCCACAGCCTGCCCCAGGAGGGCATCATCCAGGCCAAGTCCGGGATCAACTTCGTCAAAACCACCCTCGTGCGCCTGGCGGCCGCCGTGCTGACCTGCCTGGCGGTGGCCTGGTGGCTGCAGCCCGCTCAAACGGATGCAGCCGCGGTCTCTGCCGGGCTGCGTGAAGTCCTTCCCCTGGCAGCCTTCCTGCAGAAATGGGGGTTTGACATGCTCCGGCTCTGCATCAAAATTTTCGTCATCATCTTCAGCGTGATGATCCTGATCGAGCTGATGAAGGCCTACGATGTCATCGATGGGTGCGTGAAGATTTTCGAACCCCTCTTGAAAGTGATGGGGCTCCACCGCGAGGCCGGGCTGTTGTGGCTGACCGGTGCCCTCTTCGGGTTGGGCTATGGCGGTGCCGTCATCATGGAACAATCGCGCGAATTGAATCTCAGCCCGGAAGAGGTGGAAAAGCTGCAGCTGTCCATCGGCATCAACCACTCCATGATCGAGGATCCCCTCCTGTTTCTCCCCTTCGTCGTGAGCCCGGTCTACGCCTGGCTCCCGCGACTTGCCGCTGCCATCGCCGTTGTCTACCTGGTTTCCCTCTGCTTCAAGCTCAAGGCGAAGCCCTGCCCCGAAGTGTGATACATCTTGAATCAGCGCGGGTTCTATTCCCCCCAGCTTGCTGCGATAGAATTGACTCGAGCATTCAGCAGATATACCCCGCCGCTTAGGGCGGGTTGGTTGATTTCAGAGCGGGCATCCCTATAGTTTCTGATAGCTCAGCTCAACTAATTAAAAGCCATCATCTGGTCGCCATCGCCATTTGAAAAAGGAGGAAGCCATGCCGAAAGAGGGCGCCAAAGCACCGGCCTTCTGCCTGCCTGCGGCGGACAAGGACAAGGTCTGCCTGAAAGATTTCGCCGGTAAGTGGGTGGTTCTTTACTTCTACCCTAAGGACAGCACAAGCGGCTGAACGGTGGAGGCTCTGGAGTTTTCAGAGCTCAAGCCGAAGTTCGAGAAACTGGGCGCCGTGATCCTGGGGGTGAGCCCGGATTCGGTCGACTCCCACCGGAAATTCATCCGGAAGAACTCGATCGCAGTCACTCTTCTGAGCGACGCCGACACTTCCGTCATTAAGGCCTACGATGCCTGGGGCACGAAAAAGATGTACGGCAAGGAATTCAAGGGGGTTGTGCGCAGCACGGTGTTGATCGACTCCAAGGGCATGGTGAGGGCGGCATGGCCCAAAGCCAGTTCCAAGGGACATGCCCTGGAGGTTCTGGAAGCCCTTCATGAAATTGCCGGATGATTGCCGGCCCCTCGGCCCCTGCAGAAACGGAGCGGCATCGGTTCACGGCCGGCGAGGCGGCGGTTTAGTCCTCTTTGCTAGTCCACAGCCGTGCCCCAGTCGTACTGGCGCTTGACATAATTCAGAAAAAGGGAAGTTTCCGTGCGGAGCACGCCGTCGATCCGGTTGATCCGGCCAAAGATCAATTGGTTCAGATCGTCCAGGTCCTTGAGGACGAATTCCGTGTCGATGCCGGTGCCGCCGGTGGTCTGGACGATGTGCCAGAGCGCCTTGATGGTCTTCAGCTCGCGGATGATCCGGTCCATCTTTTTGATTTCGGCGTGGATGCGGATGGTGCCGACGACCTCGAAGCCCAGTTTGAGCGGGTTGCTGACGGCGACGATCTGGATGTACTGCTCCCGGATCAGCCGCTGCAGGCGGGTGCGGACAGTGGCTTCCGAAATGCCGATGGTCTTGGCGATCTCGGTATTGGAGATGCGCCCATCTTTCTGAAGCAGCTCGATCATGCGGCAGTCGACTGCGTCAATCGTCTTTTTTCGGCCTTGACCGTTGGTTCTCCCCATCCACCCCTCCGCTCGCCATCGGGCTCTAATTCCTATTTGTCTTATTTCCAAATTATTGGCTGTTGAATTAACTGAATTCGTTTTTTCATGTCAACATAATTATTGATTTCGTTGAAAACAGCGCAAGCCGTCTTGACAACCGCTCCTGGTTCAAATAAGCTGAGCGCCATCGATCCTTATCCGCATCTATCCATCAATCTATCCAAACATAAAAAAGGGGGACCCTATGGCACTGCCGGTCATGAAAAATTACATCAACGGGGAGTGGGTGGCGTCGGATTCGAAGAGCTTCGGGGACGTGTGGAACCCGGCCAAAGGCGAGAAGATCGCGCAGGTGCCCTACGGGACTCGCGCGGACGTGGACCAGGCGGTGAAGGCGGCCAAGGCGGCGTTCTGGGAGTGGCGGGCAACCCCGCCGCTGTCCCGGGCGCGGTACCTGTTCCGGCTGAAGGACGCCTTCGAGAACAACTTTGAGGACATTGCCAAGACGCTGACCCGCGAGCAGGGCAAGGTGATCGACGAGTCGCGCGGGGAGGTGCGGCGGATGATCGAGAACGTGGAGCACGCCACGGGGGTGACGACGCTTATGTGCGGCTACACGCTGGAGGACATCGCCAAGGACATCGACTGCATGGGCCACCGGCAGGCGATCGGGGTCTTTGCCGCTATTGCGCCGTACAATTTTCCGGCCATGGTGCCGTGGTGGTTCCTGCCGTATGCGATCGTCTCCGGCAACACCTATGTGCTCAAGCCCTCCGAGCAGGTGCCGATGACGCAGACCAAGATTTTCGAGATTATGGATTCGGTGGGGTTTCCGGAGGGGGTGGTGAACATGGTGCACGGCTCCAAGGAGGTGGTCAACGCGATCCTGGATCACCCGGACATTGCGGGGGTGTCGTTTGTGGGCTCCTCGCCGACGGCCAAGTACATCTACGAGCGCTGCGGGGCGACAGGCAAGCGGGTGCAGGCGCTGGGGGGTGCGAAGAACGTGGTGGCGGTGATGCCGGACGCGAAGCTGGAACCGGCGATGCCGTCGTTGATCACCTCTTATTACGGCTGCACGGGCCAGCGCTGCCTGTCGGGGGCGATCCTGGCGCCGGTGGGGGATGTGGCCGATGAACTGATCGCCAAGTTCACGGCGGCGGCCAAGGCGGTGCGGCTGGGCGACGGGCTGGACGAGAAGACGACGATGGGCCCGGTGGTGAGCGCGGCGCACAAGCAGCGGGTGCTGGGCTACATCGAGAAGGGCATCGCCGAGGGGGCGAAGCTGGTGCTGGACGGCCGCAACGCGAAGGTCCCGGAGCTGCCCAACGGGTTTTTCGTCGGCCCGACGATCTTTGACCACGTGAAGCCGGAGATGACCATCGCCCGGGAGGAGATCTTCGGGCCGGTGGTGGGGGTGATCCGCTGCCAGAACATGAACGAGGTGGTGGAGCTGATCAACACGCGGGGCTACGCGAACGCGGCCTGCATCTACACCTCCAGCGGGGCGGCGGCGCGCGAGTTCAAGTACAAGGTCAAGCCGAGCATGATCGGGGTGAACATCGGCATCGCCGCGCCGATGAGTTTTTTCCCGTTCGGAGGTGCCGGTAACTCGATGTACGGCGACACCAAGGGCCACGGCCAGGAGATCTTCAACTTTTTCACAGACACCAAGGTGGTAATCGAGCGCTGGCTGTAGGCGATAGGGGTCAAGGGGTCGAAGGGTCGAGTGAAAACCCGGATCCCGCAGGCCTGAGGCAAGCCCCAATTTGCTTCACTTGACCCCTTGAACCCTCGACCGCTGGTACCCTTTCCATATTTTGAGGAGTCAACCATGCCTTTGCAGAACTTTGGCAGCATCCTGAACTTTGCAGAAGAGCTGGAGCGGCTGGACCGGCAGTTTTACGCGGCGGCCTCAGGCAACCCGGCCTGCGCCGGCTGCAAGGCCCTGTTTGCGGAACTCGAGGCCGAGGCGGCGCGCAACGTCACGACCGTGCAGCGCATCCGGCGGGAAAACGTCACCGAGATGATTCTGGAGCCCGTGAAGGATTTTACGCGGGCCCCCTTCTGTGAGGCCTGCGAGGGGGCGGCCGTGCAGAGTGCGGCCGAGGTGCTGGCGACGGCCGCCCGTCTTGAACGCCGGGCGGAGCGCTACTACACCGAGGCCGCCGAAAAGCTCAAGGCGCTGGCCGAGGTCTCCCGGGCCCTGAAAACACTGGCTAAAAATCGCAAGGCCCATGCGGCCAAGCTTGCCTCGCTGAAATAAGGAGGACTCACCATGGCCGACACCGCCAACCGCGTTCAAGAATACGCCGCCCACAGCTTCCACACCTGGAGCCGACAGAAGGGGTGGAAAGCCCCGCTGCTCGTGAACGACGCCGAGGGGATCTATTTTTACGACGACAAGGGAAAAACCTACATCGACTTCTCCTCCCAGCTCATGTGCTCCAACCTCGGCCACAAGAACAAGGCGGTTATCGAGGCCATCGTCAGGCAGGCCGAAAAGCTGCCCTACATCGTTCCGAGCTTCGCCAACGAGGCCACCATGGCGGCCGTGGAAGCGCTGCAAACGGTCATGCCGAAGGGCCTCACCCGCTTCTTTTTCTCGACGAGCGGCACCGAGGCCAACGAGGCGGCCGTCAAAATGGTCCGCCAGGCCTGTGCGCCGGCCTACAAGGTGATCTCTCGCTACAAGTCCTACCACGGCTCTACCGCCGCTAGCATTTCCCTCACCGGCGACCCCCGGCGCTGGTACGCCGAACAGGCCCGCTGCACCATCCCGGGCGTGCGCTTTGCGCCGGACAGCAATTGCTACCGCTGCCCCTTCGACCTCGCCTATCCCCAGTGCGGGGTGCAGTGCGCCAAGTTCCTGGATTACATGATCCGCGAGGAGGGCAACGTGGCCGCCATCATCGTGGAGCCCATCGTCGGCACCAACGGCCGTCTGATCCCGCCGCCGGAGTACTACCCCATGCTGCGCCGAATCTGCGACGAGCACCACGTGATGTTGATCGCCGATGAGGTGATGTCCGGCTGGTTCCGCACCGGGACCGCATTCGCCATGGAACACTGGGGCGTGACGCCGGATTTCATCACCACGGCCAAGGGCGCCAGCGCCGCCTACACCCCCGTGGCCGTCACCGCGGCCTCGGAAAAGGTGGCCGGATTCTTCGAAGACGAAGTCTTCTGCCACGGCCACACCTACGCCTTCCACCCGCTATCGGCCGCGGCCATCCCGGCCGCCATCGGCGAACTGAAGAAACTGATGGCTTCCGGGCTGCCGCAGCGCGTCTCCGTGCACCTGAAAAAAAGACTCTACGAGCTGGCCGACAAACACATCTGCGTCGGCGATGTCCGCGGCATCGGCCATTTCTGGGGGCTGGAACTGGTCAAGAACCGCAAGACCAAGGAGCCGTTCGACACGAAGGCCGACAAGTTCGGCACCAAAGCCCTCATGACCGGCCGGGTCGCCGGCGACGCCATGCAGCGCGGCGTTTACATCAGTCCGTGGTACGACACCCTGGTGATCGCACCACCGCTGATCATCACCGAGGCCCAGGTGGACGAGGCCCTCGCCGTCGTCGACCAATCCCTTGAGATCGCCGACCGCGAGTCGATCGACACGGGAACGCCGGCAGCCCACAGCACCGAGTATCAATAAACCATCGGCCGAAGCCGATGGTTCATAAATACCCCAGCACATAAATCATCCCCGCCGTTTGCGGCGAGGATGATTTATTTTTTCTAAATGTTTTCGCCAACCTGCCGATGACACTGTTACAAGCGGCGTTTTTCATTCCTTGACTACCGGGCATCGGTTTTCTATGATAAAAAAATGTGACCGGCGGGAATCTGCCGGCATCAAACTGCCGAAGGCAGACGCCCGCACCTGAACGACCATTTTTTATTTATTAATAACAGCAGGTTATGGCGACCATCAATCTGAAAAAGCGTGAGGTTGAAATCAAGCTTGTCTACTACGGCCCGGGCCGTTGCGGCAAGACCACCAATCTTCAGTACGTCTTCAAGAACAGCCGCAGCCGGATGATCGACGAAATGGTGTCGATCAAGACCAAGGGCGATCTGACGCTCTTCTTCGATTTTGTCCCCATGGGGCTCGGCACCATCAAGGGGTGCGAGGCCCGTGTGCAGCTTTACACCGTCCCCGGCCAGACGAAATACGCATCGACCCGGAAGCTGGTGTTGAAAGGCGCCGACGGGATCGTTTTCGTGGCGGATTCGATGCGCGTCCGGCACGAGCAGAACATCGAATCCCTCAAGGACCTGGCCCAGAACCTCAAAGACTACGGCATGAACATCTTCCAGTTCCCGCTGGTCATGCAGTGGAACAAGCGTGATCTGGCGGAAGCCGGTGTGCCGCTGATGTCCGTCGAGGAGATGGACCGCCTCTACAACCGCCAGCTTAAAGCGCCCACCTTCGCCGCCAGCGCCGCCACCGGCGCGGGGGTCAACGACACCCTCAAGGCCGCATTGGTCCTCACCCTGCGCTCGATCAAAAAACAGGCCGGTTGGGAATAAGGGCTTCTGACGAAGCCCTTATTTGCCGGAGGAATAACTCCGGATCACGGCATGAGACGCGGTTTGGCCCGCCCGTTCTAAAATTTTGCCGCAGCCTCTTTCAGAAGGGCTTGTGAGGCGGGCGCAAACCAGCATTCCATGAACGCACGGTTCAGGTCCTCGCGAATGGCTGTGAACCTTTTTTGGATCTCCCGGGTGCGGTGCTGCTTGGTGAGGGCAAAAGCCGCCGCCGGCAGAGCGGCCAGCTCCGCAACCCTCTCGATCGCGCGCGCCTCGACCTCTTCCTCGCTGCAGACAGCGTCAGCCAGCCCGGCGGCCTTGGCTTCATCCGGACCCAGGAACCCGCTGCGGAACTCCATCTCGACCGCCACCCGGTCTGAGACGATCTGCCTCAACATCAAATCCGCCAGGTAAGGCACCGGCACCCCGATCTTGACCTCATTCAGGGCGAACAGCTTTCTTCCTCCCGCTATAAAACGATAGTCGCAGGCCAAGGCCAGGATGGCGCCGCCGCCGGTGGCGTGGCCTGCCATGGCACAGGCGGTGGGAATGGGCAGCGTGTAGATGCGAAGGACGAGATCTTCAAACCGGTTCCAGAAATCCTTCATTTCATCCCGCCCCAGCATCAGAAGATGGGGGACATGGAGCCCGATGCTGAAAAATTTGTTGTTGCCGGCCAGAACCAGGCCCCTATAGCGGCCTTTGATCTCGTCCACCGCTGCAGTCAACTCCTCCACCAGCGGCCGGTCAATGGGATTGGTTACACCGTTGGTCAACCGCAGAAACGCTGTCGTCCCATGATCCTCCAGCGTCATCGTGGGCATACCACCTGTCCTCCTATGGTCGAGAGACGCGAATTCCTTAAGATAGACTTCTTATCTCCGAAAGGAGCTCAGGGAGCATCGTCCCTGCCTTCCCCTCGAGGAAATGATCCGAGCCGGCAACGGCCCGCTCGATGTTGACTTCGACCAGCGCGGCGCCGTGCTCTTTGGCCACGTATGGCAGGGAGGCCGCCGGCTGTACCACGGCCGAGGTGCCGATCACCAGCATGACTCGGCAGGCGCTGGACTCCCGCCAGGCGGTTTCCAAGGCCCGGGGCGGCAAGGACTCGCCGAAGAGCACGGTGTTGGGTTTGAGCAAACCGCCGCACTCACAAAGGGGCGGCATGCCCGCGGGGATGCTCGGGGCACGATACTCCCTGCCGCAGCGCACGCAGAAAATCTCCCTCAGGCTGCCGTGGATCTCGGTCACGCTGCGGCTGCCGGCCTTGCGGTGCAGGCCGTCGATGTTTTGGGTGATCACGTGCTTCAAGAGCCCCATCTTTTCCAGCTCGGCCAAAGCGGTGTGGCCCGCATTGGGCTGGTAGGCGTCGTAATTTCGGATAAAATCCCCCCGGATGCTCCAGTACCGGGTAGGGTCTTTGCGGAACATCTCGATCGAGGCGTACACCGTCGGGTCGAACTTCTCCCAGAGCCCGCCCCTGGACCGGAAGGTCGGGATCCCGCTCTCGGCCGATATGCCGGCCCCCGTGAGGGCCACACAGGGCTGCTGGCGAATGATCAGGTCGGCGATCTCTGCGAAGGCGGATTCCATTCGGTTTTGATCACTGCGCGGCTTAACCCTCATCAATAATTTTTTCCCCTTGCCGCGCGGGCAAGGGGAAAAAATTATCACAGCGTTATTTTGGTCCCGAGCGCTTGCAGGAAAAGGGCGATCCACTGGGGGTGCGCCGGCCAGGCGGGCGCGGTCACCAGGTTGCCGTCCCGGAAGGCCTGGTCCACGGCGATGTCCATGTACTCGCCGCCCGAGCCCCTGACATCGGGGCCGACCGCCGGGTAGGCTGAGCATTTTTTCCCTTTTAGGACTCCGGCCGCCGCCAGCACCTGGGCGCCGTGGCAGATGCTGGCGATGGGCTTGCCGGCCCCTGCAAAATGCTTGACGATCTCGATGACCTTGGGGTTCAGGCGGATGTATTCCGGGGCCCGGCCGCCCGG
>JALOPD010000095.1 GCA_025454075.1 Desulfobacterales bacterium
CGCGGCCGGCGAAACTGCTTGCTTTTTGGCCGGATTCCATCAAAAGTACCTGCCGATGTACAACCATGCCTGGACGGACGGGCGGGGCAATTGCTTCCTGCGCGGCCGCGACGACGGCACGCTGCCCGTCGCGAATGCCTCGGAATGGCGCCAGCTGAAGATCATCCACCGCAACGACCCCGGCTACCGGCCGCCGCCGCAGCCCCGGGGGGGCCGGCCGAGTTGACAACCGCGGCTGAAACCGCGTATGGTGCGCGCCCAGCATGGGGGGATCCGTCCGCGGCGGCGGCCCTTTGAACGAACGCTCAACGCGATCCGGGGGGACCATGTCGGACATTCTGCCAATCATCAAGTCCCGCGACCCGTGGGAGAAGGAATTCCATCAGGCCGTCAAGGAAGTGGCTGAAAGCGTCAAGCCGGTCCTGAAACGCCATCCGCACTACGACCGATCCGCCGTTCTGGAACGGGTCACCGAGCCGGAGCGCGTGGTCACCTTCCGCGTCCCGTGGGTGGACGACCAGGGCCGGACGCGGGTCAACCGCGGGTACCTGATCGAGATGAACAATGCGATCGGCCCCTTCAAGGGCGGGCTGCGGTTCCACCCCTCGGTGAACCAGAGCATCCTGAAGTTTCTGGCCTTCGAGCAGGTCTTCAAGAACGCCCTCACGACGCTGCCCCTGGGCGGCGGCGCGGGGGGGGCCGACTTCGAGCCCAAGGGCAAATCCGACGACGAGGTCATGCGCTTCTGCCACAGCTTCATGGCCGAGCTGTACCGCCATGCCGGGCCTCATTCCGACATCCCCGGCGGGGACATCGGCGTCGGCGGCCGCGAGATCGGGTTCCTCTTCGGGGCCTACAAAAAGCTCACCAACCGCTTCAGCGGGGCCCTGACCGGCAAGGGCCTGATGTGGGGCGGCAGCCTGTTCCGGCCGGAAGCCGCCGGGTACGGCTGTGTCTACTTCGCCTCGGAAATGCTGGCGACGCGCGGCATGGGGCTCGAAGACCAGGTCTGCCTGGTGTCCGGCGCGGGCCAGGTGGCCCAGCACACCGCCGAGAAGCTGATCCAGCTCGGCGCCCGGGTGGCGACGCTGTCGGACTCCTCGGGCCACATCTACGACCCGGACGGCATCGACGCGGAGAAGCTCGCGTTCGTGAAATTCCTGAAGAACGTCCGGCGGGGCCGCATCCGGGAGTACGTCGACAAATACCGGTCCGCCGTCTATACCCCCTATGACCCGGCGCTGGACCACAACCCCCTGTGGGGGCACCGGGCCGACGCCGCCTTCCCCTGCGCCACCCAGAACGAGATCGGCGAGAAGGACGCCTACATCCTCATCAACAACAACATCAAGCTCGTCTGCGAGGGCTCCAACATGCCCTGCAGCTCGGAGGCGATCGCCGTTTTTCTCGGCAAGAAGATCCTCTTCGCCCCCAGCAAGGCCGCCAACGCCGGCGGGGTTGCCGTCAGCGGGTTGGAGATGGTGCAGAACAGCATGCGCTTGAGCTGGCGGGGGGAGGAGGTGGACGCCCGGCTGCGGATCATCATCCGGGACATCCACCGCACCTGCCTGGAAACGGCCGAAGCCTACGGCACCCCCGGCAACTACCTGAACGGCGCCAACATCGCCGGCTTCGTCAAGGTGGTGGATGCCATGCTCGACCAGGGGGTCCTTTAGCGGCGGCTTCGCCGAGAGCCTATCTTCGGCGTTGCGCTGCGCCTCGCGGGCCCTGCGGCGTGCATGGAGCACGCCTCGGGCCGCGAGGCTTGCGCGCCTTGAACATGGGCTCTGGGCGAAGCCGCCCCGCGGCTCCGTGAAAGAGGTTCCTCTGGGGCTGTTTGGGGTCGTATGGAGCGGGCCGGCTGCCGTACGCAGGGTCGTTGAACGGGTGGTTGCGGCGTGCTGCGGCGGGCACCCCGCTCCGCCGGACAACGGCTACCGGAGCAACCGCTTACCCTGTCCGCCGTTAAGAGCCCTCACGATGTCCGACCTCGACGAATTGATCCGGGATGTCCGGCGCAACTGCGACATCTCCGATGCGCGCCACGCGGGGGTGTTTTCCGTGTGCGGCCTGGCCCTGCGCCTGAGGGACCTTTTCAAATGGGAGCGCGGGCTGGCCCCGTGGGAGGAGGGGGACCCCGCAGAGGTATTGGACTGGATCGGCGTCCGGGAGGAGTACTGGGAGACGCTGGCCGGCTGCGATTATGCGGCGCTGCGCCTGGACGGGCGCTCCTGGGAGCCCTTCGACACGGCGGGCGTCAACTCCGTTCTGTCTGCGCGGGGCCTGTATTACGGCGCCGGCTATGGCCGGGGGCTCAAGCCCACCTTTTTCCTGGCCACCGTTGAAGACCGTCGCGAGATCGAGGGGTGCAGCGTCTACGTCCTCGGCCGCGAGCGGGCGCGCGACCTGCAGACGCTGCCGGCCCTTTCGCAAGGCCGAACCATCCTGCTCCGGCGCGAATCGGCGCACCGGTTTCTCTGGGACCAGATCTCCTATGTCGCCCCCTCGTCGCGCCGGGCGCTGCACGCCGCCATGCATGCCTGCGGCATCACGGATTGCCGGCCCTCCACGCTCCGGAACGACCTCCACCAGCTGCTGCGGGTGCAGGAGGCCCTCCACCTGCGCCATGAGATAGGCGAGATCCATGAAACGGAGTTCGGGCGGGGCCTCTGGCAGGAGATCATCGCGGCCTTTCCCCTCACCCGGGTCGAACTGCTGGCCCGGCGCGTGAAAGACCTGCTCGCCGACACCCACCCCTCGGGCACCCTGCGCTGGGTGCTCCGGAAACGCAGCCTTGCCGGGCTCGCGCTGCATGTGGCGCTTGCCGACCGGGTGACCCGGGCGCTCTTTCCCGGGTTGACGGCCTGCCTGGAGAGCGTCCTGCTCACCGGCGACTGGGCGGCGGTTTCCCAGGCCGCCGATGCGGCGCATGGCGCGGCCGCGCGCCATGCGGCTGCGATCTCCGAGATATTCTGCGACGGGAAACGGCGCAACGACCTCGCCGGCGTCGAGGCCCGCATCGAGCGGCGCCTGGGCGGCTGCCTGGCCCCTGAAAATTAGGGCGGAGCTGCGCGCTCGCGCCTGCCCGGGTTGGTCGATGCCCCGGTCGGAAAGCACCCGCTCCGGGCCCCATCCACTCCGTTTCTTCGGCACACCTCATTTAGCTTCCGGCAGGGCCTTGACATCCCATCGCCTATGATTATCATTGGCCCACTGCAATGGGTATTCCCTTTGTAATGCTCTGATTTTACATTTAAAAATTTTAAAATCGCAATTTTAAGACTCGGCGAACAACACACGGACACGCATTTGGCAGAAGCACCATTTCAGGCGCTGATGCGCCCAATCAACCCACATAAAGGAGGAGTGCAGGTATGAAAATCAGGCCGATGAACGACAGGATCCTGGTCGTGCGGGTCGAGGAGGAAAAGAAAACCGCCGGTGGCATCATCATCCCCGACACGGCAAAGGAAAAGCCCCAGGAAGGCAAGGTGGTTGCCGCCGGCCCGGGGAAAATGGGCGACGACGGGAAGCGGATCCCCATGGAGCTGAAGAAAGGGGACCGAGTCCTGTTCTCCAAGTACGCCGGCTCCGAAATCAAGGTCGACGGCGTCGAGCACATTTTCATGCGCGAAGACGACATTCTCGGAATCCTGGAATAACCGAATAGGGAGGAAAAAAGATGCCAGCCAAAATGATTTGTTACGGGTCACAGGCCAGAGAAAAGATGCTCAGGGGCGTCAACATCCTGGCCGATGCGGTCAAAGTCACGCTGGGGCCCAAGGGCCGCAACGTGGTGCTTGAAAAGTCCTTCGGCTCCCCGACCGTCACCAAGGACGGCGTGACGGTCGCCAAGGAAATCACCCTTGAGGACAAGTACGAGAACATGGGCGCTCAGATGGTGAAAGAGGTCGCCAGCAAAACCAGCGATGTGGCCGGCGACGGCACCACCACCGCCACCGTGCTCGCCCAGTCCATTTACAGCGAAGGCCAGAAGCTCGTGGCGGCCGGGACCAACCCCATGGCGCTCAAGCGCGGCATCGAAAAGGGTGTCGGCGTGGTGGTCGAAGAGCTGAAGCGGATGTCCAAGGCCATCAAGGGCAAAAACGAGATCGTCCAGGTGGGCAGCATCTCGGCCAACAACGACGAGATGATCGGCAAGCTCATTTCCGAGGCCATGGACAAGGTGGGCAAGGAGGGGGTGATCACGGTCGAGGAAGCCAAGAGCATGGAAACCACCCTCGAGGTGGTTGAAGGCATGCAGTTCGACCGCGGTTACGTGTCGCCCTATTTCATCACCAACCCCGAGAAGATGGAAGTCCACCTGGAGGACCCCTACGTCCTGATCAACGAAAAGAAGATCAGCTCCATGAAGGACATGGTCCCGATCCTGGAGTCCGTGGCGCAGAGCGGCCGGCCGCTTTTGATCATCGCCGAAGACATCGAGGGCGAGGCCCTGGCGACCCTGATCGTGAACAAGCTGCGCGGCACCCTCAAGGCGGCCGCGGTCAAGGCCCCCGGTTTCGGCGATCGACGCAAGGCCATGCTCGAGGACATCGCGATCCTGACCGGCGGCCAGGTGATCTCCGAAGACCTGGGGGTCAAACTCGAGAACGTGACCCTGAACGACCTGGGGCGCTGCAAGCACATTCGCATCGACAAGGACAACACCACCGTCATCGACGGCGCCGGCAAGAAGGCGGACATCGAGGGGCGCATCAAGCAGATCCGGGCCCAGATCGACGAGACCACCTCCGACTACGACCGCGAGAAGCTGCAGGAGCGCCTGGCCAAGCTGATCGGCGGCGTGGCCGTGATCCACATCGGTGCGGCCACCGAGACCGAGATGAAGGAAAAGAAGGCGCGGGTCGAGGATGCGCTCAATGCCACCCGTGCGGCCGTGGAAGAGGGCATCGTGCCGGGCGGGGGCGTGGCCCTGCTGCGCTGCGTGAGTGCGCTGAACGGCCTGAAGGTCTCGGGCGAGGAAAAGGCCGGGGTCGGGATCCTGAAGCGGGCGCTGGCGGATCCGCTGCGCAACATCGCCCAGAATGCCGGCCTGGAAGGCTCCGTGGTGGTAAACGCCGTGCTGGAAGGCAAAGACGCTTACGGGTTCAACGCGGAGAGCGGGACCTACGAGGATCTGATGAAGGCCGGCGTCATCGACCCGACCAAGGTCGTGCGCTTCGCCGTCCAGAACGCGGCATCCGTGGCCGCCTTGATGCTGACCACCGAGGCCATGATCACGGACAAGCCGGAAAAGAAAAAGAAGGGCCCGGCGGCCCCGCCCATGGACGACGACATGTATTGATAAAAAGGGGCGGGCCGCAAGCCCCGCTCGTTTTGCATGGGTGAAACTCGATGATAAAAACAGAAGGGCGGCCGATCGGCCGCCCTTCTGTTTTTAGATGGTTGCAGGATGCAGTCGAACCTGATATCCAAAATCGAATGGGGGAGCCTCTACCGAGCCGAGCGGCTGCCGACGCGCGGCGGCCGCTTTCGGATTTCAAGCGACTGATCCCCGCGATCACGGCGGCGCTGTACGACCATGCGTCGACGGCCCCCCTCTATGACGCCGCTGCCGGAGATCTGGCGGCGACCTCGGCGGTGCTGCTGCTGCTCGGCCGGTGCCGACCGGAGCAGGGGGGTGCGAGCGAAGCCTGCCTGGTCTTGAACAAGCGCTCCGCGGCGGTGCGCCAATCCGGCGACCTCTGCTGCCCCGGGGGCGGCGTCGCGCCGCGGTTCGACTTCGGTGTCGCACGGATTCTCGGGCTGCCCATCGGCCCCCTGGGCCGCTGGCCGTTTTGGCGGCGGTGGCGCCGGAAGAAACCGTCCGAGGGCCGCTGGCTGGCGCTTTACTACGCCACCGCGCTGCGGGAGGCTTTCGAGGAAATGCGGCTCAACCCCCTGCGGGTCCGCTTCCTCGGGCCGCTGCCGCCGCAGCGTCTGGTGTTGTTCCGGCGGCTCATCTACCCGTTGGCGGCCTGGGTGCCGCACCAGCAGCGGTTCAAACCCAACCGGGAGGTCGAGCGGATCCTGCGCGTACCGCTGCGCAGCTTATTGAGCCCGGAGAACTACGTCCGCTACCAGCTGACCATGGCGGCGCCCGCCGGTTCACCGGGGCCTGCGCCGGTTCGGGACGTCCCGGGCTTCCGCTGGCGCGCGGCCCACGGAACGGAGCTGCTGTGGGGGGCGACCTATCGCATCACGATGACCTTCTTGAAGATCGCCTTCGGCTTCGCGCCCCCGGAGATCGCCCACCTGCCCCGGGTCACCGGGTGTTTGACGGAGGGCTACCTGGCCGGGGAAAGGGGGACGGAAACGCCATGACGATTCGGGACGGCGGCTACAGGCTCATCGTCAAGCACTCCGAAATCCACGGCCACGGCTGCTATGCGGGGGAGCCCATTCCCGCCGGGGCCTTCATCGTCGAATACAAGGGGAACCTGGTCCCCGCCGAGGAGGCCTATCGCCTGGAGCAGGATGCGACGCGCACCGGCATATACACCTTCTGGGTCGGCGACGAGTGGGCGATCGATGGGTGGGTCGAAGAAAACACCGCGCGGTACATCAATCACTGTTGCACGCCGAACTGCGGCTACCGGGTCGAGGGGCGGAGGATTTTGATTTACGCCGACCGGGACATCGCCGGCGGCGAGGAGCTCACCATCGACTACAGCTACGGCGCGGAAGGGGAGAAGGTCCCCTGCCGCTGCGGCTCGCCCGAGTGCCGGGGCTGTATCAACGCCGTGGGGGATGCCGGCGACTGACCGGCAAGGCATCGGGAGAGAGAGGCGGCCGGGGGTCGGTCCCGAAAAGCAGGTGGATGCGGCCGGGCGGGCGAAGGGATCCGGCAGGGAGGTAATACTTTGTAAATAAGCATGACTAAAATTATCCAAACTTATCCAAACAAAAAGGGGCAGCGGCTTCAAAAAAAGAGCCTGCCGGTTATTATTCCGACAGGCTCTTGTAAAACATGAAAGTCCGACCGGATCTATACAGCCCGGATGGTATACGTGCTGTCTTCCTGCGGGTCGATGACGTGCACAGCACAGGCGATGCATGGGTCGAAGGAATGGACCGTGCGCAGGATCTCGACCGGACGCTTGGAATCGATGACCGGGGTCCCCACCAGGGCTGACTCAACGGGTCCTGGCTTGTCTGCCGAACACCGGGGGCCGAAGTTCCAGGTAGAAGGAACCACCAGCTGGTAGTTGCCGATGGCCCCGTTCTGGATCTGGAGCCAGTGGCCGACCGCACCACGGGGCGCTTCATTCAAACCGTAGCCGGAAGCGCTCGCGGCCATGGACCATGACTGAAAAACGCTTCCCCCCGGTTGCAGCTGATTGAGCCAATTGCCCATGGCACCGGCGATTACCTGGGTCTCCAGAGCGCGTGCCGCAATCCTGCCGATGGTGGAGTACATCTGGGGGAGTGTAAGCCCGGTTTCCTGCAGAAACCCGTCGACCGCCGCCGTTATTTCCGGATGGTTCATCCCGTATGCGACCATGACCCGCGCCAGCGGCCCGACCTCGACCGGCTCGCCTTGGTAGCGCGGAGCCTTCAGCCAACTGTAACGATCCGCCGTGTTGTGAGCCGTGAACATCGGGGCGGTCACCCCTGAGGATGGTGGAAGGGCCGCTTCACCTTCGTACCAGCTGTGCCTGACATGCTCAAGGATGGCCGAGGTGTTGAGCGGCGCAACCGCGCCTCGGTTTATAATAACCCCTTGAGGGAAATAGAGGCTGGCAGGTTCTGATTCCGTTTGGGGGAATTCGCCATACGCCAGCAGGTTGTTTGTAGCGCCGAGCCCCGCCCACTCCGGGTAGGCCTGCGCAACCAAAATGGCGTCCGGCAGATAGACCGTGTCGATGAACCCCCGCACCTCATCAAGAATCGCACGGAATTCGCTGATGCGGGCGGCATTGAGATCATAGCTGCAGGTGACCCCGCCCACTCGCAGGCTTTGCACATGGGGGTTCTTACCGCCGAAGATCGCGTGCATGCGGACGGCCTTGGCTTGGAGCTTGAGCGCTTCCAAATAGTGGGCCGCCAGCAACAGGTTTTCTTCAGGGGTCAGCAGGTAAGCCTCATGCGGCCAATACGCCCCGGCAAAGATTCCGAGCTGTCCGCTTGAGACCAGCGTCTGAAGGCGATTTTTGGCTGCGGCAAAATCGATTGCCGGAGCGTTGGGAGAGATGGTCGTCGCCAGCGATGCCGTGGCTGCGGGGTCTGCATTCAAGGCAGAGGTGATGTCCACCCAGTCCATGGCGCTGAGATGATAGAAGTGGACGATGTGGTCGTGGAGGAACTGGGCCCCCATCAACAGGTTGCGGACGACGCGGGCATTGCTCGGCACCGTGACGCCGAGCGCGTTCTCCACGCAGCGCACCGAAGCCTCCCCATGCACATAGGTGCACACCCCGCAAAGCCTCTGGGTGAAGAGCCAGGCATCTTCCGGGTTGCGCCCCTTGAGAATGGTTTCAATGCCTCGGAACAGCATCCCGCTGCTCCAGGCCGAAGCCACCTGACCGCTTTTGATTTCCGTCTCCAGCCGCAGGTGACCCTCGATGCGAGTCACCGGGTCGATGGTGATTCTCCCGTCGGCCGGCGGCGGCAGGGCCGGAGCCGTTGTCGGGCCGGTCCCTGTCGATGTGCCGCCGGTGGAACTGCCCGACCCACTGCCTCCTCCGCACCCCGACAGTGCCACCAGCATGGCGGCAGGCGCTATTATGTCTTTAGCCTTCAGAGAAGAGTCACCTTCTTTTTGGCGGTCGCTTGGCAAATCGTTTTGTTGCACGCTCATCCCTCACCTCCGTTTGGTTCCTGGTAAAACGGCGTCATGCGATCCCAGAAATCAGGCTCGCTGCAGCCGATGCATGGATGTCCGGCCTGCATCGGAAAGCTGGTGGCATCGTTGAATTTGATCGTCGGACAGTTGTTGCCGCAGATCTTGCCCTTGCACCCAAAATCCTCCAGGCAGCGGGACTCGTTTTCCCGGAACGGGCACTGGCTGTGGACGGTCTTGCCGTATGCGAAGGTCGGCCGCCCGTCCGCATCCAAAGAAGGCAAGGTCCCTTGCAGCAGATAGTTGGCAATCACCCCTACGAAGTTCACCGGGTTCGGCGGGCAGCCGGGGAGATTCACGACCGGCACCGCCAGCCCGGTACCCAGCGCACCCTCTACGCCCGCCGCACCGGTCGGGTTGGGGGCTGCCGCAGGAAGCCCGCCAAAGGAGGCGCAGTTGCCGAGAGCGATGATCGCCTTGGCCTTGGGGCAGATCTCCTGGGCGATGCTCAGCATCGTCCGGCCGCCGATCCATCCATATGCGCCCCCGGCCGCCGTGGGGATGGCCCCCTCCACCACGCAGAAGAACTGGCCCTTGTTCTGCTCTGCTTTGGAGGTGAGGATTTGCTCGACCGTATCCCCTGCAGCGGCCATGAGCGTTTCATGGTAGTCGAGCGAGATCGTGTCAAATATCAGATCGGCAAACCCCGGGTTTGAGGTCCGCAGCACCGCTTCGGTGCATCCGGTGCACTCGGCAAAATGCAGCCACAGCACCGATGGTTTCGGACCGGCGGCAAAGGCCTCGAAAATCTTCGCCCCGAAAGTCGGGTCCAAACCCAAGGCGCCGGCCACCACGCCGCAGAATTTCAGAAATTGACGCCTTGAAATCCCGTCCTGCTTATTTCCTTCCTTTTCATGATCGATCATAAATCCTCCATTATTGCTGGTAATGTCTTTTTCAACCGCTGGGCTCTTTCCGTTAACCTTTACTCAATCAAATGTTTCAAGCCGGTGGCAAAGCGGGTGGACCCATCAACGCAGATCGGCTTTGACCACTTGACCTGGGCAAGAGACATGGAGCGGAAGCCATCCACGATTTTCGTTCTGGAACGCTCCAACGAGATTTTTTTCGTGCGACAAAGCAGAACCGTCCCCTCTTTAACCTGCACCTGCAATTCGGCATACAAACCGGAGTCACAGTAATTTTTCATTTGCCCGTAAAATGCCTCTGTGGGGCTCTGGCTGCTGAAGTAGCTGCAGACTATTGAGCTTTCGATTTCATACCGGCTGCTGGTTCTGTTTTCCATAAGTCACCTCCATTGGTCAGGCACTGAAGGTTTGGATTATGGCGACATCCTTCGTGCCAGTAACATTCGATGGATTTGGCTCTGAAACACCTCTTCTCTACTTGAGGCCTCTTTCCGGCCGGGTGAAGCTGTGACACCTGGCGCAGTCGTACTGCTTGTCCTTCACATGTTTGTCGTGAACGGATTTGAACCCCGGGTTTTTCTTGCTCCCGTGGCATTGGCTGCACACAGCAGTTTCGGTGGCCTTCAAGCCGTATCCCAGATCCGCCTTTAAGTTCATCCGGGTTGTCGATCCGTGGCAGGCCGCACACGCCAACGCCTGGGAGGGGGGGCTGACCTGATGGTTCAGGAGTTGGAACGTGTCTGTTTTGACCCAGCTGAAGGCCTCATTTTCGGAGTAACCCATGTTTTTCAGCCCGGCCTTGACGGCCAGTGTTGCCCGGTTCAGGGCATCCGTGCTGCGGAAATACACATTCGTGTCCAAGGCAATCAGCTCCTTGGTTTTGTTTTGCATGGGCTGCTCGGCGGTCTTGTACTTGAACGGGTACAGCTTGTTGTCAGGCGAGGTGTCGTCCACTGCCCCGTCGGGTCTGGAAGTCGGGTAGGCGCCGGTCTTCGGGTCGATCCGGGCGGCTTCACCGAGAACGTAATTGTAGCTGTAGAGGTTCCAGAACCGGTATTTCGGGGTCAGATTGTTGGCCTTGGTGCTGGCCGGATGGTACGGGACCGCCGTGGCGTTCGAGCTCAGCCAGGTCCGGTGAGTTTCGGTGGCCTCATTAGCGGGTGTGTCGCTGGCATTTTTCGCATACGTGGGGATGTGGCAGGTCTGGCAAGCCACCCGCGCCACATGGCGGTTGATATCCTCCGTACCGTGCCCGCTGGTGGTTGTCTTATCGGTGTGGCAGTTCGTGCAGGACATCTCGACATCCAGATCGGTCTGGCGCAGGTCGGAGCCCCGGCCCGCGATCCGATGATCCTTGGTGATATGACACTCCTGGCACTTCATGTCGGCTCCGGCAACGGACATGTGCCGGTCATACTGCACGTCGTTGGTGTTCGCCGTGGCAAAAGCGAGATCCCCGCGCTTTACCGCATCGCCCCCTCCGGCCTTTGCATGGCAGGAAAGGCAGTTTGCCCTCTCCGGCAGGTGCACCGTCTGAACGGCCTTGTTCAGGGTAATGGTCATATTGGCCGTGTCCGGCGTGAATATGCCGTTGACCTTGACGCGTTTGTAATCCTTTTGATGGCAGACCAGGCAGTCGATGTTCTTAAGCTGCTCGTCGGTTGGGGATGCTGTGGCCACCGGCTTGGCACCCAGACCGACATGGCAGGCCCCGCAATCTCCCCAGTTGCCGAGAATGTTGATGCAGTAGCTGTTGACGGCGTTCGAAATCTTGCCCTGCTTTACCGGACCGTTGGTCCGGTAAAGCGCATCCCCTTCCCACCGGTAATGGGTCGAAGCGTACATCTCTCTTGCCTGCTCTTTGTGGCAGGATAGACACACCCCGGGGGCGCCGTCCCAGGTGAGGCTGGCGTGGCCGGTGGCCGGAGTCCCGCCGCCTGTCGAACCTCCTCCCGTTGAGCCTCCGCCTGTTGTGACGAGATCAACGCCGTTGCAGTCCTGGTCGATTCCATCATTGGGAATTTCCGTGGCACCGGGATAAACGGACGCTTTGCGGTCATTGCAGTCCACGGTTGACGGATAGCCGTCCCTGTCGCGGTCAACGAGTCTGCCTCCACGATTATCCCGGCTTCTACTTTCCCTGGACTCCGCGCCCCACGAATTCGACAGAAACATCCACGTAATTACGCACAAAGCCAGGATAAGAATTCCTATTTTAGAGTAGGCATCTCTGCTCACAGTCAACCTCCCGCACGAGTGGTTACTTGCTGTATGGAAACATCAACCGCCGCTTTGGGCGGAGATGGTGAATATCAAACAAAAACAGGCGACCGCCCGGAAAATGAGCGCAACGAAACGCGGTGCTTCAGTTCGCTGGATTCTTAATTAAAACGAGCAGGTCTTTGAAATTACAGGGTGCTGCCGGGGAATGATAAGCGGTCATGCGGTATACCTCCGGTATCGAATTGGTGGAGGAAAGACCCCCGTTCGATTCCGAAG
>JALOPD010000096.1 GCA_025454075.1 Desulfobacterales bacterium
CTCGACCGGGTCGCCACCGTGGCCACCACGGCCACCCGTCCGGTCACCAACAAGCGCACCATCGACACCACGGTCCTCGTGCAGGACAACCACACCGTCGTCATCGGCGGCTTGATCGACGACAACCGCAACTCGAACGAGACCAAGGTGCCGGGGCTGGGCGACATCCCTCTTTTCGGGTGGCTGTTCAAGACCCAGAGCGATGCCAATCAGAAGACCAACCTTTACGTCTTTCTCACCCCCCGGGTGATCAAATCCCCCGAGGAGGCCGACAAGCTGGTATCCGACAAGAAAAACCTGCCGGACTCCATCCCCGAAAGGTTCAAGGGCGGGGAGATCAAACTCTACAATGGCAAGTGATTCTCAACCATGACTCCGCTTTCCGACATACTGGCGGCGCGCGGCGCGGTGACCCCGGAGATGCTGGCCGCCGCCGACCGGCTCCGGACCGAAAAAGGGGGCCAGATCGGCGAGATCCTCGTCCAGCAGAAGGCGATCACCGAGGAGCAGCTGCTGGAGGCGATGGGGGCCCAGTTCGACATCCCCTATTGGCCCAAGCTCCCGTTGAACGACCTCGACCCCGCCCTGGTCGCCAAGATCCCCATCCAGTTTCTGAAAAAACACTGCCTGGTGCCGCTCAGCTGCCGCAAGCCGCCGACGGCCGTAGACTGCGGCCTCAACGGGACCACAGCGGCGGACCCGAACCAGCCCGTGTGCGAGGCCGGCTGCGTGATTGCGGTGCGCGACCCCATCGAGTTCCAGGCCCTGGACGATCTGGTGCGGATGTTGAACATCCCCGACTACCAGATCGTGCTCTCCGCCCGCGACACCATCCTGGCGGCCATCAACCTCCAATACGACCTGGGTCGGGACTCCGCCCAGCAGTTGGTCCAGGACCTGGAAGGGGACGGCAGCGCCATCCTCAGCGAGATCGATGAAACCGCCGACCTCCTGGACGACACCAGCGACGCGCCGATCATCAAGCTCGTCAACCACATCATCTCCCAGTCCATCAAGGCCCGCGCGAGCGACATCCACTTCGAGCCCTACCAGAACAGCTTCACCGTGCGCTACCGGGTGGACGGCATCCTCTACGACCTGCTCAGCCCGCCCAAGTGGATCCAGCCCGCGCTGATCTCCCGGGTCAAGGTCATGGCCAAGATGAACATCGCCGAAAAGCGCCTGCCGCAGGACGGTCGCTTCGACGTGCGCGTGGGGGACCAGGACATCGACGTGCGCGTCTCCACCATCCCGACCTCCTTCGGCGAACGGCTGGTGCTGCGGCTGCTGAACAAGTCCGGCTCCCTGCTGGAGCTCTCGGACCTCGGGCTCTCCCCGCAGCGCATGCAGCTGCTGCGGAAACTGGTCGTCTCCCCGAACGGCATCATCCTGGTCACCGGACCCACCGGCAGCGGGAAAACCACGACCCTCTATGCGATCCTGCAGTCCATCAACAAGCCCGACATCAACATCATCACGATCGAGGACCCGGTCGAGTACCAGATGAAGGGGATCAGCCAGATCCAGGTCAACCCGAAAATCGACCTGACCTTCGCCCGGGGGCTGAGGTCCATCGTGCGCCAGGACCCCGACGTCATCCTCATCGGCGAGATCCGGGACAAGGAGACCGCCGACATCGCCGTCCAGTCGGCCCTGACCGGCCACCTCGTGTTCTCGACCCTGCACACCAACGACTCGCCCAGCGCCATCACGCGCCTGGTGGACATCGGCGTCGAACCGTTCCTGATCTCCTCCTCGGTGTTGGCCGTGTTCGCGCAGCGCCTGGTGCGCGTGCTGTGCACCGAGTGCAAGCAGCCCTACCGCCCGAAGACCGTTTACCTGCAGAGCATCGGCCTGCGGCCGGAGCGGTTTGCCGACAAACCCGTCTTCAAGGCGGTGGGCTGCGAAAAATGCTTCCAGACGGGCTACCGCGGCCGGCTCGGCATCTTCGAGATCATGGTGATGAGCGAAGAGCTGAAGACGCTCATCATTCAGACCTACGACTCCAACCGGATCAAGGCGTTGGCGACCCAGGAGAAGATGGTCACGCTGCGCGAGGACGGGATCGAGAAGGTCCTGGAGGGGGTGACGACGCTCGAGGAAGTGCTGCGCGTCACGCAAGGGTGAGGGGAAGCAACGAGTAAGGAGCAACGAGTTGATGCAAAAATAAGTAGCGAGTCAACCCTGGATCCTCAACCCCCTTCCCGCTCACTGACTCATCACTCATAGCTCGGTACTCATACCTTTGGCTTTTCACTCGTTGCTCGTTACTCGTTACTCATCGCTAACCTTTTGGGCCAGCCGTTCATAATGCGCCGCCTCCTCCGTTCGTCCCCGCCTGCGGCAACCGCCGGCGTACACAGCGCACTTCCGCTGCAAGACACGCTGCACCGCCTCTCGCTGCACCGGGTTCAGGATATCGCTATTCAGCAGTTTCTCCAGGGCGGCGATCCTGTACCGATCGAGCCCCCAGGCCCGGGACAACTGGTCGGCATGCCCGCCGCGCTTGACGATGAGCGGGGTTTCGATCAAGTGCACGGGGAAACGGCAACTCACCCGCAGCCACAGGTCGTAATCCTCGCAGGCGGGCAGGCTCTCGTCGAAAAGCCCCGCCCGCTCGAAGAGTTCCCGCCGCACCATCACCGCCGAGGGGCTCACCAGGCACAAATCGAGCGAAGGCTCGAAAATCATCCCGCCGCGCTTGCGGTGCCGCTTGCCGGGGTTCACCCGCCGGCCGTTTCGCACCCAGACCTCCTCGGTCTGACAGATGAGGGCCTCCGGGTGCGAAGTGAAAAACGCGACCTGGCGCGAGAGCTTGCCCGGCAGCCAGAGATCATCCGAGTCCAGGAAGGCGATCAGCCCGCCCCGCGCGGCGGCGATGCCGGCGTTGCGGGCCGCGCTCACCCCGCGGTTTCCCCGGCGCAGCACCCGGATGGCATCGCCGTAGCCCTCCAGAAGCTGCGGGGTGTCATCGGCAGAACCGTCGTCCACCGCGATCAGCTCGAAGTCCCTGAAATCCTGCGCCAGAACCGAATCCACGGCCTCCGCCAGGCACCATGCGCGGTTGTAAGCAGGGATGACGATGCTGACCAGCGGCGTCGCGGCGTCGACCTTTACCGCCCTATTTTTCGCGTCAGTCATTACTCATAACTCATCTCTCGTTGCTCGTTACTTCTTTACGCCATTCGTTCGACCTCCCCGAACTTCTCCTCCAGCCGCTTGGCCGACACCGGGACCGCGGTTTTCAGCTCCTGGGCGAAGATCGACACCTTGTACTCCTCGATCATCCAGAACAGCTCCTCCAAGGCCCGGCGCTTTTCCGCCGAAGCGTTCGGCCCCAGCGCTTTCAGCAGCAGGTGAAGCCTCCCGGAGAAGGCTTGCAGGCTCTCCGACTTGGCGCGATCCTTCTCGGGGTCGACGAGCGCCCGCCGTGCGCGGATGGCCAACGCCTGGAGGTAGCGCTCCAGATGCGCCATCCGTGCCGCCGCATAGAGAGAGATGAAATTCTGCGGCACCAGCCGGGACAGCTCCTCTTCCAGCCGGCTGCGGATGGCGGCCAGGGGGCCCTTGCTTTCGGGGAGCGCCCCCAGCTCCCGGCGCACCGCGGCGTAGGCTTGGATGACGGGCATCACCGTATACAGCAGGCCGCGGCCGGCCGGCAGCATCCTCGGCGCGCCGTCGGCCGCCAGCGCGACGAACTCCTGCGGCGTGCGGACCGGCACCGCGAAGAGATCCTGCAGGAGGCGGTCGACCATGGCCGCCTCCAGCCGCCGCGCGCCGCCGAAATAACGCGCCGCCGGGTGAACCTCCTCGGGAAGCGCCAGGCTGCGTTTCAGAAACTTGAGCTCTTTGGCGAAATGAACGGCGGCCAGCGCGGCCACTCCCCTGGGATGGGCGGCCGCGGCCTGGTCGCGCCGGGTGAACAGTCTCAGGTTGACCCCCTCCCCTCCCGGCTCGAGGGCCGGATACGCCACCCAGAGGCTGGCCGCGGCTTTTTCGCCGGCGACCGTTTCCGGCAGGTCGCCGAAATCCCAGCGGGTGACCCCGGAGCGCTCCCAGCGCTGCCGCACCTCCGGCGGGATTCGGGCCGCCGTGGGCTGCGACCGCAAAAGGACGGGGTCCCGGCCGGACGCAAGCTCGCGGCCGTCGGGCGCCGTGACGGCCAGGCGCATCTTGAGGTGGTCCGGCAGCGCCTCGACCGGCCAGGCCGAGGAAGGGATGTCGACCCCGAAACGCCGGTGAATGAATTCGCCCAGCGCGGTGAGGAAGGACCCCCTCCCCCGGGGCATCTCGCGGAGGATGACGTCCACGGTTTCGTTCAAGGGCACCAGGCGCTTGCGAACGGCCTTTGGCAGCCCCTTGACGAGGGTCTCCACCTTGTCCCGCAACAGCCCGGGCACCAGCCACTCCACGGCGGCCGGCGGCACCGCCGCAGCCAGTGCGGCCGGCACCCGCAGCGTGACGCCGTCGGCATCGGCCCCCGGCTCGAAGTGATACCGCAGCTCAAGCGATCGCCCCGCCGCCTGGAGACGCTCCGGGAAGAGGCCCAGCTCGCCCTCGTCCGGGCGGTAGTTCATGAGATCGTCCTCCGACATGCGCAGGAAGCCGTCGCCGCCCTTCGTCTTGATCAGGTGGCTGAGCGCGCGGGTGTCGTACACGTGTCCAAGGCGTTCCCGGTAAAACGCCGCGAGGGCCTCGTCGCTCACCAGCAGGTCCCGGCGGCGGAGTCGGTTTTCGAGGTCCGCCACTTTCACCGCCAGGGCCTGGTTGTGCTTCAGGAACGCGAAGGGTTTGCCGGTCTGCCCGCCCACCAGCGCCTGCCGGATGAAAATCTCGGCCGCCTCATCCGGGCGGACCCGGCCGTAGGAAACCGACCGGCCGGGGACGATGACCAGACCGAAGAGCGTGACCTGCTCGGTGGCCGTCACCTCGCCGCGCGCGGGCTCCCAGCGCGGGTCCCGGTAGGTCGACCGGCACAGGCGGCCCCCCAGTTTCTCCAGCCAGCCGGGGTCGATGGTCGCCGCGGTGCGCGCAAACAGCCGCGAGGTTTCCACCATCTCGGCCGCCACGATCCAGCTGCCGGCCGTGTTGAAGAGCGCGGAGCCCGGAAAGATCATGGCCTCGCGGTCTTTGGCGGCCCGGTAGATGTTCTTGTCCTTTTTGAAGGCGATGTTGGCGAGAAAGCCGCTCAGGATGCAGCGGTGGATTTTCCCGTATTCAGGATCCGCAAGGGCGAAGGCGGAGTCGGCCCGGCCCTCTTTCCGGCTTTTCCGGCTTCCGACCTTCGAATCCGAGGGAGCCTTGGCGCCCCTCCGAATCCCGGATTCATGCGCGACCTCCATGATCTGGCGAAAGACGTCTTCCCACTCGCGCATGCGCCGGAACGACAGGAAATGCTCACGGCAGAAGCGCCGCAGCGGGCCGGTGCTCTTCAGTTCCTGCCGGGCCTGCCGGAAGCGGTTCCAGATCTCCAGCAGCGTTATAAAATCCGAGTGCGGGCGGTTGAAGGCGGCGTGGGCCCGGCCGGCCTCGGTGGTTTTGTCCGCCGGCCGCTCGCGCGGGTCCTGGGTGCTGAGCACCGCGGCGAGGACGGCGATCTCCTCGACGCAGCCTTCATCCCGGGCCTCGATCAGCATCCGGGAGAGCCTCGGGTCGAGCGGAATCCGGGCCATCATCCGGCCGGTGGCCGTCAGCCGCACGCCCGCTCCGCCCTTTCCCCCTTCCGCCTTCGCCCTCCCCCCTTCCTCGATCGCCCCCAGTTCGAAAAGCAGCCGAAAGCCGTCGGCGATGCTCCGCGCATCGGGGGGGTCGATGAAGGGGAACTCGGCGACGGAGCCCAGGTCGAGGGCGAGCATGCGCAGGATGACCTCCGCCAAATTGGCCCTCAGGATCTCCGGCGGCGTGTACGGGGGCCGGCCGAGGTAATCCTCCTCGGAGTAAAGGCGGATGCAGGTCCCGTTCGCGACCCGGCCGCAGCGCCCTTTGCGCTGGTCGGCGCTGCTGCGCGAGATGGGCACCACCGGCATGGCGGTGGTGCGGGTGCGGGGCGAGTAGCGCGGGATGCGGGCCAGCCCCGTGTCCACCACGAAGGTGATGCCGGGGATGGTGATGGAGGTTTCGGCCACATTGGTGGCGACGATGACCTTGCGGCCGGGGGCGGGGTGAAACACCCGGCCCTGCTCGGCCGCGGTCAGCCGGGCGAAGAGCGGCAGCACCAGCGTGCCGGGCGGGCCGGCGCCCGTGATTGCTTCGCAGGTCTCGCGGATGTCCTGCTCGGTGGGCATGAAGACGAGGATGTCGCCCGGGCGGCGGCCCTGGAGAATCCGGCGTACGGCGGCCGCGGCGTGTTCCACCGGAGTGAGGTCGCCCTCGCCGCCGGCCGCCTCCGGCGGCTCGTAGCGGACCTCCACCGGGTAGGTCCGGCCGGTCACCTCGATGACCGGGGCATCGGCGAACGCCTTGGAAAATTTGGCCGTGTCGATGGTGGCCGACGTGATGATCACCCGCAAGTCGCGGCGCCGGCGGGTCAGAGTGCGCAGGTACCCCAGGATGAAGTCGATGTTGAGGCTCCGCTCGTGGGCCTCGTCCACGATGAGGGTGTCGTAGGCGGAAAGACTCCGGTCGCCGGCCGCCTCGGCGAGCAGGATGCCGTCGGTCATGACCTTGACGTAGGCATCCGGCGAGGTGGCGTCCTGGAAGCGGATCTTGTAGCCGACGGCCTGCCCGATGCCCTGCCCCATCTCCTCGGCGATGCGCCGTGCCACCGCCTGGGCCGCGATCCGCCGCGGCTGGGTGTGTCCGATCAGGCCGTCGATGCCGCGGCCGGCCGCCAGGCAGAACTTGGGGATCTGGGTGGATTTGCCGGAGCCGGTGTCGCCGGAGACGACCACCACCGGGTGCCGGCGAATGGCGGCGATGATCTCGTCCTTCTTCGCCGTGATGGGCAGGCTGTCGGGAAAATTGAACGCCGGGATGTTCTGCCGGCGACGGGCTTTGGCGGCGACGGATTTCGCCAGGCGGCCCTCGATCCGGTCAAGTTCACCCTCGTGGAGGAAACGCTCACCGGTATGCCGCAGCCTGGCCAGGCTGCCGCAGATCGCTTCCCGGTCTCTTGCGATGGCTTTTGGAAGCAGGGATTCAATTTGTCGTATTCGCGAATCAGCATCGACCATGGCTAATCGAAATAGGCGGGCTATTGGCGTGGGCTAAACGGCTTGGGTGGAAGCATAGGTTTGTATCGCCTGGATGAACGCATCAAAATCGGAACTGTTTTTCCTGACCAGAGAAAGCGGCTTCGAATCCGAGATAATCCAGTATCGATGAATGAGTGAATTATTGATTCTTTCCTTATCGATGTTCATACCAGCGACGCCTCGACCATAAGCCCGGCGCACTCACGGTATTTCATGGACACGTATTCAATCAGGTCGGTCCTGAGATCCGGATCGCGATCGATCAAAAGGACCCCTTCATCCATATTTTTTGCGATTCTTTTGACCGTCAACGTGTAGATTGAATTTCATGTTACCAGGATTTTTAAATTTTCACAACAAGCTGGAATGGTTGAGGTAAAATGAATCCGCTTGGCATATCGACCGGGGGCTGCTATGAAGTTGCATAAATGAACATCGGTCAGGAGGCACCATGAAATCCTACCGGAAAGAGCTCTGGTTCGAAGTCCCCGGCCGGCGGGGGTTTGTCAACATCACCCCCCAGGTGGAGCAGTGCCTGAAGGAAAGCGGTGTCGGCGAGGGGCTCGTGCTGGTGAACGCCATGCACATCACGGCTTCGGTCTTCATCAACGACGACGAACGCGGCCTGCATCACGACTACGAGCTGTGGCTGGAGAAGCTCGCCCCCCACGAGCCGGTGTCCCAATACCGGCACAACGTCGGCGAGGACAACGCCGACGCCCACATGAAGCGCCAGATCATGGGCCGTGAGGTCGTAGCGGCCGTGACCCAGGGCAGGCTTGACTTCGGCCCGTGGGAACAGATCTTCTACGGGGAGTTCGACGGCCGGCGGCGCAAACGGGTGCTGGTCAAGATTATCGGGGAGTGATGCGGGACTCTCGACGCGTGATCGCAAGAGACAATTTGGTTCCATCTGAGGGTCCGGTATCACGCGCAGCGCCCATCCCGCGCCTCTTTATGGGCCCAAAAACCTGACGCGCTTAACGCGCTCAACGTTCAAAACTATCTAAACGCTCGAAGGAGGCATGCATGCCCAAAGCCATTCGCATCCACCAACACGGGGGCCCGGAAGTCCTGAAATGGGAGGAGGTCGACCCCGGGCCGCCCGGCCCGGGAGAGGCTCTGGTGCGCCATGAGGCCGTCGGCCTGAACTACATCGACGTTTACCACCGCACCGGCCTCTACCCGCTGCCCGCCCTACCGGCGACCCCCGGCCTGGAGGCGGCCGGTGTCGTCGCCGAGACCGGCGAGGGCGTGACCGCGGTCGCCGTCGGCGACCGCGTCGCCTATGCCGGCGTCCCGCCGGGGGCGTACGCCGAAATCCGCCGCATCCCGGCCCACCGGTTGGTGAAACTCCCCGCGGAGATCCCGGCGCTTCAGGCCGCCGCCATGATGCTGCAGGGCATGACCGCGCGTTACCTGCTCAAGGGCTGCTGGCAGGTCGGGCCGGGGACCACCCTTTTGATCCACGCCGCCGCCGGCGGCGTGGGCCTCATCGCCTGCCAGTGGGCCCGGCACCTGGGCGCCACCGTGATCGGGACCGTGGGCAGCCCTGAAAAGGCCGAGCTGGCCCACGCCCATGGCTGCCGGCACCCCATCGTATATACCAAGGAGGACTTCGCGGCCCGCGTGAAAGAGATAACGGGCGGCCGAGGCGTCGACGTGGTCTACGACTCCGTGGGCCAGGCCACCTTCATGAAATCCCTCGACTGCCTGCGACCCATGGGGATGCTGGTCTCCTTCGGCCAGTCCTCAGGACCCATGCCCCCCTTCGACATGTCGTTGCTGGCTCAGAAAGGATCGCTGTTTTTGACGCGGCCGACCCTCATGACCTACACCGCCCGGCGCGAGGATCTGCTGGCCCATGCCCGTGACCTTTTCGAAGCGGTCCAGAGCGGCGCCGTCAAGATCGAGGTGCGCCGGACCTACCCGCTTTCCGAAGCCTCCCGCGCGCACCGGGACCTTGAGGGGCGGAAGACGACCGGGTCTTCGGTTTTCACGCTCTGAAGCGCCGGGATGGACAAAATTTCACTTGTATTTTGATATGGATTCTGTATTCTTAGGCCCGATATGATTAAAATCCCCTCATAATTCCGACGGAGGATGATCGGTATGGCACAAGAAGCGATCAAGATCAGCGGTAAAACGAAAAGCGCCTTTATCGACAAGGTGAAACAACTCCTGCCGGAGGGAGGCAACCTAAACCTTTGCCTGACCTGCGGCGCCTGCTCGTCCGGCTGCCCGGCCACGGGGTTGGAGGACATGGACCCGCGCAAGTTCCTGCGCATGGCGGCCCTCGGCATGGACGAGGAACTCCTGAAGTCGGAATGGGCCTGGATGTGCACGATGTGCCAGCGTTGCATCTATGTCTGCCCGATGAAAATCGATATCCCTCAGCTGGTCTTCAACGTTCGGGGCAGCCGCCCGCGCGACCAGCGGCCCAAGGGTATCCTGGGATCCTGCGACATGGCGCTCAAGCACGACACCTGCAGCGCCATGGGCGCCTCCGAGGAGGACTTCAAGTTCGTGGTGGAAGACGTCGTCGAAGAGGTCCGCAACACCCAGGTGGGCTGGGAGAACCTGCAGGCGCCCGTCAACAAGCAGGGGGCCATGTACTTCCTGAACCAGAATTCCCGCGAGCCGGTCACCGAGCCGGATGAAATGGTGCCGCTCTGGAAGATCATGCACCTGGCCGGCGCCGATTGGACCTACGGCACCAAGGGCTGGGCGGCCGAAAACTACTGCATGTTCATGGCCGACAACGACGCCTGGAAGCACATCGTGGAGGTGAAGGCCAAGGCCGTGGACGACCTCGGCTGTAAATACTGGCTCAACACGGAGTGAGGGCACGAACTCTTCGCAGTCCGGGCCGGACTGAAAAAGTTCAACATCCCCCACAAGTTCGAGATCGTCAGCATCATCCAACTCTATGCCCAGTGGATCCGCGAGGGCAAGCTCAAGGTCAACTCCGACTGGAACAAGGACCTGAAGATCAAGTTCACCGTTCAGGACCCCTGCCAGCTCGTGCGCAAGAGTTTCGGCGATCCCGTGGCCGAGGACCTGCGCTATGCGGTCAAGGCGGTGGTCGGCGAGGAAAACTTCGTCGACATGACCCCCAACCGCTCCAACAACTACTGCTGCGGCGGCGGCGGCGGTTTTTTGCAGTCGGGACTCCCCGAGGCGCGCCGGGCCTATGGCAAGCTCAAGTTCGACCAGATCATGGCGACCGGCGCCACCTACGCCATCACTCCATGCCACAACTGCCACGCCCAGGTTCACGACCTCTCAGAACACTACGAGGGGCACTTTCACACCGTGCACCTCTGGACCCTCATCTGCCTGGCCATGGGAATCCTGGGGCCGAACGAACGCACCTACCTCGGCGAGGACCTGGCGGAGTTGTTCATGCCGGAGACGAAAGAGGCGGAGGAATAGAGTAACGAGGAGTGAGCAACGAGTAACGAGCAAAAAAAGTCTATGAAAAACCCGGTCCGCAAAGGATCGGGTTTTTTATTTGCCGGTGCGGTTTCCGGATGCACGCAGCCGCTGAATGACCATGCGCCGGGCGGCGGCCGCCTCGGCCGCTTGCGTTTTCAATCCAGGCCCGACAGGCGTGTCAATTCGGCCGCGCCGAGGCCTTGCGGAATTGGTAATGCATCAACGCGTGGTAGGCGACCACCCCCAGCATGGCGCCGATCGTGTCCGCCAGCCAATCCCAGGGGTCCGCGCTGCGGCCGGGCACGAAATACTGGTGGATCTCGTCGGTCATACCGTAAAACGCAGCGGACATCAGGCTGGCGTTGGCCAAAGTCCAGCCGGAAGCGCTCGGCCAGCGGGAACGGTAGGCGCGGTAGAAAAGTATGCCGAGAAGGCCGTAGGCGCCGGCATGCACCACCTTGTCCACATGCTCGATTGCCGGCAGGTCCGCCGGGGACTCCGAACTCGACTGCAGGAAAAGGATCAGGCAGTAAGCGATCAGCGGCAGCCAGTATCGGAGGAAATGGTTCATCCGGAATTCGAAATGAGTTTAGAAGCCCGTCGTCGGCCGGCGCCGGCCGTAGCGCGCCTCGCAGGGGGCGTTCTTGGTCACGTGCCGGCGGAGTTTTCGGCACCACACGGAAATGAAGGTCCGGCAGCTGCCGTCCAGGGCGTCGGTCTTGGCAAAATCCGCGCATTCGCAACGCAGATCGCAGAAGGCCGCCCGGCTCGTAGTGACGCCGGCATTCGCCGACGCGCTATTGTTTTTTCTGCCCGGCATTTCTTTTGTCGCTTGGCCCCTCCGCCGGTGCACATCACAGCGGCCGCCTAAAAGACAAGCACCCGGCGGTCGGTCAATGCAGCTGCCGGCTCAAAGGCCGGCGGAAGGTTTAAGGTTTAAGTGTTTAAAGTATAAAGACAAGACACCATCCTCCCAACCTTAAACTTTTAACTTTCGACTTTAAACTCGTTTCATGTGAGCCTATCCAAAGACCGCACAGTATCGGGAATCCTGCCACAGAAAGCGGTTTTTCAATGCTCTTGCTAAAACCCCTCGAAGCCAATCGCCCGCTGCCGGATGTTCTCCGACACAGCGGCGATGAAACGGTCGTGGGTGATCCCGTAGGCCACTTTGCCGTCCAGGGTCCGCACGGCGAGCGTGCCGTTTTCCTTCTCCTTGGCGCCGATGGTCAGGGTGAGCGGCACCTGGTTGAGCTGGGATTCGCGCACCTTCCGGTTCAGGCTCTCGGTGCGGCTGTCCACCTCCGTGCGCAGGCCGGCCGCGTCGAACCGCGCCTTGACCGTTTCGGCGTAGACGCTGAGCTCGTCGTTCATGGGCAGGAGCACCGCCTGAAGCGGGGACATCCACAGCGGGAAGCGGCCGGCGAAATGCTCGACCAGAATCCCCAGGAACCGTTCGATGGAGCCGTAGATCACGCGGTGGATCATGATCGGCCGCTTGCGCTCGTTGTCCTTGTCGACGAAGTGCAGGTTGAAGCGCTCGGGCAGGGACATG
>JALOPD010000329.1 GCA_025454075.1 Desulfobacterales bacterium
CATTCTCCGGACCCACCCGGATGCCTATCACATCCTGCTGGTCGACGACCTGGACAACCGCGTGGCGCGAGTCGCCAAGCGCGAGAACTCCTCGACCGAACACGCCGCGCGCATCGTCGCTCAGCAGGACAAACGCCGCCTGAGCCTCTACCACCAGCTCGGCAAACAGGATTTCGACAACCCGTCGCTCTACCATCTGGTGCTGAACATGAGCCGCCTGTCTTTCGAGAAGGCCCTGCAACTGGTCGTCGACCTGCTCAAACCGTGAGCGCGCCTCGATTTCACCCGGGGACGGACGGCGGCGCTTGACAGCAGGAAGCGACCCATATATTAGAGTCCGTCAGTCAGATTTTCTTCAAGAGACCTTCACCCCGTCGCCCATGCGGTTCGACTACGACAAACACCGGGGTTGGATAGAGCATCTGTCGATCCTGATGCAGTTCGGTCTCACGATGGCCGGCTGCATCGTGTTCTGCTTCTTCATCGGTTTTTACCTGGATCGCTGGGTCGGCACGAGGGGACTGTTCGTCACCCTTTTCATCCTTCTCGGGGTGATCGGCGGCGCCGTGACGGTATACCGCCAGATTCGCGACGTCCTGGAGCCCAAAGCCAAACGCCGGAACGAAGAGGACGACCGTTGAAAACCGCGCATCGCGAAGCCCAGAAAAAATACGGTTCCCGCGCCGTCGTGGCGGCGGTTCTGGTTGGCGGCGGCCTGATCCTCGCCGGGCATCCGTCCCTCGGCAAGGGACTGATCGCCGGCGCCCTTTTCAGCACCCTCAATTTCGTCCTGATCGCCGAGTCCCTGCCCTACAAGCTGGGCAAGAGCCGGCCGCGGGCCGCGCTGGTCTCGATGGCCTGGATCCTGCTGCGCTTCGGCCTGATGGCGGTGCCGCTCGTGCTGGCGCTCAAGTTTCACCTTTTCAACCCCCTGACGGCCGCCCTCGGCCTGTTCTCCGTCCCGCTGGCGATCCTCTGGGATCATTGCATTTTGGCCTTCGCCTCGTCTCCAGGCGAAGAAGCCTGAAGGAAGGCGCCCGGCCCTATGGAAAACCTCGGCAAGATCCAGCAGCTGATCCTGAGCATCGGCGATTTCCAGCTGGTGTTCAACCTCGACACCATCCTGATGACCTGGATCGTGATCGGGGCATTGCTGCTCTTCGGCTACCTGACCGCCCGCCGTCGCCGCCCGGCCCCGGGCCGCCTGCAGGTGCTGGGGGAACTCATCATATCCGCCTTTTACAGCCTGGCGGAGGACGCGTTGGGCAAGAAGCTCGCCAAGACCTACGCGCCCCTGATCTGCGCCCTGTTCCTGTTTCTGGTGGCCTCCAACTGGCTGGGGGTGCTGCCGCACCTGCACGAGCCCACCAAGGACCTGAACACCCCGCTCAGCCTGGGGCTGATGGGCTTTTTCATCGCTCACTACGCCGGCATCCGCGCCAAGGGGCTCAAGGAGTATTCCCGGGCGTACATCGATCCCATGTTCTTCATGCTGCCGCTGAACCTCATCGGCGAGATCGCCAAGGTGGTCTCGATTTCGTTTCGTCTCTTCGGCAACATCATGGGCGGGTCGATCATCATCCTGGTGGTTTCGTACCTATCCTACAACGTTCTGCTGCCGCCTTTCCTGAACGCCTTCTTCGGCCTTTTCGTCGGCACGGTCCAGGCTTTCGTCTTCACCATGCTGACGCTGGTCTACATCTCGGTCCAGGTGCAGTAGATGCCAGGGGCAATAAATGATTGATATCGACTTCCAGACGGCAACGACCATGGCGGCCTACGCCGCCAGCGGCATCTGCATCGGCATCGGCGCGATCGGCGCGGCGATCGGCGAGGGCTATACCGCATCGATGGCCACGGAGGCCACCGGCAGGCGGCCGGAGCTCTCCGGGGAGATCTTCAAGACCATGCTGGTCGGCCAGGCCATCTCGGAGTCCTCCTCCATCTTCACGCTCGTGATCGCGCTCCTGCTGCTGTTCACGACCCACACGGGGCATTCCGCGGTGTCGGTCTGCACCGTGCTGGGCGCCGGGATCTGCATGGGCCTGGGGGCCCTCGGCTCGGGGATCGGCGCCGGCTTCCCGGCCGCCGCCGCCTGCACCGGCATCGCCCGGCAGCCGGGCATGGCAGGCCGGCTCAACACGAACATGATCCTCGGCTCGGCGGTCTGCCAGACCCCGGCCACCTTCAGCCTGGTGGTGGCCTTTCTGCTGATCTTCACCGATTTCTCCAACCGCCCGGTCTCGCCCACCTGGGCCGCGCTGCTCGGAGCGGGGCTCGCCACCGGGCTGGCCGCCATCGGGCCGGGGATCGGCGGCGGGCTGGTGGCCGAGGCCAGCAGCAAGGGCACGGCCCGCAACCCCGAGGCGGCCGCCAACGTCACCAACTCCATGCTCCTCGGCCAGGCCGTGACCCAGACGACGGCGATCTACGGCCTGCTGGTGAGCTTCGTCCTGATGTTCCGGATCTTCCCGGCCGCGGAGCAGATCGCGCCCGCCATGGCCCTGCTCTCGGCCGGGATCTGCATGGGCGTCGGCGCCATCGGCCCGGGCGTGGGCGAGGGCTTCGCCGGCCAGAGCGCGGTGGACTGGATGTCGCGCAGCCCGGAGCACACCGCCACCCTCATCCGCACGATGCTGATCGGGCAGGCGGTGGCCGAGTCCACCGGCATCTACTCGCTCGTCATCGCATTGATATTGATATTCGTCGTCTGATCGAACTTGTTTGCTTTTCGCCTTCAACCTTGAACTTTAAACTTATTCCGGAGGTTAACATGGCAATCGAAGGTGCAGATCTGATCAAGGCCGCCGCATTCCTGGGCGCGGGCATCGCCATGGGTTTCGGCGCCATCGGCCCGGGCGTCGGCGAGGGCATCACGGCCGCCAAGGCCTGCGAGGCCATCGGCCACAACCCGCGGGAGGCCGGACTCATCACCCGCACCATGCTGATCGGGCAGGCCGTCGCCGAGTCCACCGGCATCTACTCGCTGGTCATCGCCCTGCTGCTGCTGTTCGTGGTGTGACCCGGAGGGCCGCGATGGAAATCGTCACCCAGACCGAACTGGTGAGCATCAACGCGACCATGTTCGTGCAGCTCCTGTCGTTTCTGATCTTTCTGTTCCTCATCCAGCGGGTCATGTTCCGCCCGCTGCGCAGCACGATGGAGGCCCGCAGCGCCGATCTCAAGCGGCTGCAGCAGGAAATCAAGACCCAGGAGACCCGGCTCGCGGAGCTGTCCTCGAAAATGCAGAAAGAGGCCGCCGCGGTGAAGGCCGACGCCTTCATGGAATCCGAAAAGCTGGAAACGGCCGGCAAACGGGAGGCCAGCGACATCCTCAAGCAGACGCTGGCGGAAATCGCGGCCCAGCAGCGCCAGGCCGGCGAGGATGCCCGCCGGCGGATCGAGGCCGTTCAGCGGGAGCTGGAGAAGGAAACCGAACCGCTCGCGGCCACCATCATCGCAAAAGTCCTGGAACGGAGACCGCAACCGTGACCACCCATCGCGCGCTTCTACGAAACTGGGCCATTCTGCTGGGCGGGCTGGCGGCCGTGCCGGTCAGCGCCGTCTGCGGCTGGGCGGCGGAGGGCCAATCCACCTGGCGGGCCACCTATGACCTGGTCATGATGTGGGTCAATTTCGGCATTCTCGCCTTTCTGATAGCCAAGTACGCCCGCCCGCCCCTCCTGAACCTGCTCGCGGGCGAGGCCGAAAAGACCGCCGCCGGCCTGCAGGAAGCGCAGGCCGGCAAGGAGCAGACCGACAGGAAGGTTCAGGAAACGCTGCAGGCGCTGGAAAACGCGCGCGAACGGCTGCGCGGCACCCAGGAAAGAATCGTCAAGGAAGGCGAACGTCAGCGCCAGCGCATCATCGACTCCGCCCGCAATGAAAGCCGGCTGCTGATCGAGCGCACCCGCCAGAAAATCGACTTTCAGATTTCGGAGGCGCACGCGCGGCTCAAACGCGAGGTGATCGACCACGCCTTCGCCGTCGCCGCGGAGCGGCTTCCCGCGGAGATCACCCCCGAGGAGCAGCTCCGGCTGGTCGATCGTTTCATCCAGAACGCCCGGTCATCGCCCTCACGCAAGACCTCATCCGCTTCAAGTCCACGCAATCGCGGCCCGATGAAATCCGGAAGTGCATGACGTTCATGGAAGCGTTTCTCGCCCGGCACGGCGTCAGCTACCGCCGCATCGAGCAAAACGGAGTCCCG
>JALOPD010000330.1 GCA_025454075.1 Desulfobacterales bacterium
GCGCGTCCTGGATACGGTCACCCCGCTGCAGGTCCAGGGCAAAGTCGCCCAGGTGGTCGGAATGGTGGTGGAGGCCAACGGCCCGGCCTGCCGCCTGGGGGCGGTGTGCGACATTTACACGCGGGGCCAGGAGCGCCCGCTCGCGGCCGAGGCTCTGGGGTTCCGCGACCAGCGGGTGCTGCTGATGCCGCTCGAGGACATCCGGGGTATCGGCCCCGGCTGCCGGGTCGTGGCCCGTCAGCAGCGTGCGACCGTGGGGGTCGGCACCGGTTTGCTCGGTCGGGTCGTCGACGGCCTGGGGATGCCGATCGACGGCCTGGGGCCGGTGGCCGTCGAGGACGAGGTTGCGCTTTACGCGGCGAGCGTCAACCCGCTGCGCCGCCGCCGGATTCACGAGCCTCTCGACCTCGGAATCCGCGCCATCAACGGCCTGCTCACCGTCGGCTGCGGCCAGCGGATCGGCGTGTTCGCCGGCTCGGGCGTCGGCAAGAGCGTCCTGCTCGGCATGATCGCGCGCAACACCGTCGCGGATGTCAACGTCATTGCGCTGATCGGCGAACGGGGCCGGGAGGTCAACGACTTCCTGGAAAAGGACCTGGGCCGCGAAGGGCTGAAGCGCTCGGTGGTGGTCGTGGCCACCTCCGACCGGCTGCCGCTGATCCGCACGCGCGGGGCCTTTCTGGCCACGGCCATCGCCGAGTATTTCCGCGAGCGGGGTCTGCGCGTCAACCTGATGATGGATTCGGTGACCCGTTTCGCCATGGCCCAGCGCGAAATCGGCCTGGCCCTCGGCGAGCCCCCGACGACCAAGGGCTATCCGCCGTCGACCTTCACCCTGCTGCCGAAGCTGCTGGAGCGGGCCGGCACCGGCAACGGCCGCGGCTCCATCACCGGTCTCTACACGGTCCTGGTGGAAGGCGACGACACGAACGAGCCGGTGGCCGACGCGGCGCGCTCGATTCTGGACGGCCATATCGTGCTCAGCCGTGAATTGGCGATGCAGAACCATTATCCGGCCATCGACGTGCTGCGCAGCGTCAGCCGGGTGATGGACGACGTCGTGGACGCCTCCCAGCGCCGCCACGCGGGCCGCTTCAAGGAAACCCTGGCGACCTTCCGCCGAGCCGAGGACCTGATCAACATCGGCGCCTATGTCGCCGGCAGCAATCCCAAGATCGACTACGCCATCCGGATGATCGACCGCATCCACGCGTACCTGAGGCAGGACGTTTCCGAGTCGGTGTCCCTGGCGGCGGGCGTGGCGCAGCTGGAGGAGCTGTTCGGAGCGGCGGGATGACCTCTGCGCCGTCTGCGGCCGACGGCGCGCAACCCGCCATCACCCGGTTTTCACCGAGACCCGCACGCCCATGTTCCAGTTCCGCTTCGAAGCCCTGCTGATCGCTCGCCGCCACGTCGAGGAAGGCCTCCAGAAGGAGCTGGCCGAGGCCCGCAGGGCGCTGGCCGAAGCCCAATCCGCTCTGCGGGACAAGAAAGCCGTCCGGCGCCGATGCCTGCAGGAACAGCTCCGGGCGCAGCGGCTGACGTTCCGCGGTCCTGACATGCTGCTCTTCGATGCCTACCTGCGGCGGCTGGGCCGCGACATCGATGCCCTGCAGAAGGCGCTTCTCAGCGCCGAACGCAAGGCCCAGCAGAAGCGTTACGCCCTGATGGAGGCGGTGAAGAAACGCAAGATGATCGAGAAGCTAAAAGAAAAAGACCACGAAAAACACCTGAAGGCGCTCGCCGAACGCGAGCGCAAATTCCTCGACGAAGCCGCCGTGCGGGTTCATACCTCGCGGCGATCCGCCTGACCCCCTGTGCCGGCCCGGCCCGGAAAACTTTGCCAGCCACGGTAATTCTTGCCTTCCGGGTTGCGCGGCGCGGCCGCCTACCAAACGAATCGAATAGATCCCGAGTCAGTTGAAACGTATTGGATTTCACATAGGTACGGAAAATGAACCGCATGGCGCGGAAGGGCAGGGCGCGGTTTTGCGATGCTGGCACGCTCTCTGCTAAACAGACGGCATCTTGAACCGGTCTGCACCGACCAAAGGAATGACGCTCAGCGATGATATCAGCAGACATTGGATTTGAAGCCATCCTGCCCTCCGGGTTTGCGCCGCCGGCCGCCACCGGGGCCGCCGTGGGTCCGAGAGCCGCCGAGGGTGGCGGAACGATCCCGCCGGCCGATGGGGCGCCTGCCGAAGCGCCGGACGCTTTCATGGCCGCCCTGCGCGCGGCCGCCGGCGAGGGCGCGCGCGATCCGGGCGCGGGGTGCCCCCGTCCGGCAAACGACGTACCCGGCGTTCGGACGCAGGCCCAACCGGCGGACGGGGCGGGTTCGCCGGAAGGCGACCCGGCGCCGGCGGCCGAGTCCGGCGACGCCGCCGCGGTGGATGGCCTGCCGATCGGCTGGACCGAGCTGGCGGGGCTGCAGCTGATGGGAACCATGTGCACCGGATCCGAAAGCGAGGCGAGCGTCCCACCGGCCGCCGTCGAATCGACGGACCCGGCCGCCGGCCGATCGGGCGGCGCCCCCTCGGCATCCGCGGCCCCGGACCGGTTCAGCCGGCTGATCGCGCCGGGAGCCGAAGGCGGCGCCGGAGAGGCCGCCCCGGGAGAGCCGGCCGCCGAGGACTCGACCGCGACGCTGGCCGCTGCGGATGGCGCCGAGTCCGAACCAGCACGCTCCGAAACGTCCGTCGATGGGATGACGCCTCCGCACGCAGCTCGGCCCGCAACGACAGCGGCGACGCCGGCCACGCAGCCGTCGCCCGCGGGAGGACCAACGACAGGCGAAGCCCCGGAAAACGGATGGGCTGGAACCGATTCCGCTCCGGCCGCACCGCCGACGGATGCCGAGCCGGTCGGGCGGACGAGACCGGACGGCCCGGCCCTGCCGGCTGCGGTCCGCGTGCGCGCGCCCCAGCGGGCGACGGAGGCGGCGCCGCTCGCCGGCCGCTCAATGCCGGCATCCGACGTCGCTCGGCCCGAGGATCGCCCGAGCGCCGACGCGAATCCCCTGACCGGCGCCGCCGATGGGCCCGCAGGCCAGGTCCACGCTCCGCGGGGAGGAAAACATCAGGAAAGCGCCGCCGCCAGCGCCCGGGAACCGCTGCGGCCGGTCGAAAGCCTGCCCGACCGGCAAACGCTGAGCCGGGATCTGCGGGCGGAGGCGTCCGCCGATACGGGCGAATTCCGACAGACGGCGGACGATCTGCCCTCCTTCAGGATGCCGGCCGCCGGCAGAGGACCGGTCGTCGAAAGCGAGCCCTTCCCCGACGGGCTCGCGGCCCTGAGCCGCGACGCGCGGTCAGCGATGGGCTCCGGCGCGGTCGCGGAAACGGCCTCCGACGGGCCATCGGCCGCGCCCGACAAAGAGAGCATCGCCCGGACCGGCCGAACGGGCGTCTTCGACCAAATCGTCCAGCGCGCCGCGGTGCAGCTGAAAAACGATCACGGCGAGATCAGCATCGATCTCAAGCCGGACTTCCTGGGCCGGGTGCGCATGCAGATCACCACCGAACACCAGCAGGTGACCGTGCGCATCCTCACCGAGCTGGCGAGTGTGCGCGATATGATCGAAACCGGCCTGCCGCAGCTCAAGTCCGAACTTCAGAGCCAGGGGCTGCAGGTGGAGCGATTGGAAGTGGCCGTGGCCGATGACCACCGGCAGCGCGACTGGCAGCAGGCCCACACCGCTCAGCGCTGGAAGGCGGCCGCCGACGGTGCGGCGCCGGCCGTGGCGGCTTCTGCGGCCGAACATCGCTTCGAGCCGGTTTTCCGCAACCCGAGGGCCGGCGGCGCGCCGACCATCGACACCTTTGTTTAACCACCGCCGGCCGGCGGCAGCCGCGGCGCGGCGGAGCTAACGAAAGAGACGATCTCATGGACATGACGGGAATTCAGGCCAGCACGGGCGGCACCCTCGCGAAAGCGGCCGGCGAATCGTCTCAGACGATGGGCAAGGAGGCGTTTCTGACCCTGCTGATCACCCAGCTTCAGCACCAGGACCCGCTCAACCCCGCCGACAGCACCGAATTCACCGCCCAGCTG
>JALOPD010000331.1 GCA_025454075.1 Desulfobacterales bacterium
ATAAGAGGTCAAAACGACGATGGGCCCCGAACCTGTGAAAAAGATGCCTGCTTTCATGGTGTCTTCTCCTTTCCCTTGAGCGGGTTTGCGATTGACGGGGACACCCGGCAGTGGCTTTGAACCAACAGGGCTAAATCATCATGTACTTCAGGCCGGTGCCGTAGCAGCTCCCTCCCTCAACAGACTTCGATTTCGACCACTTGACTTCCGCCACTGCCAGTGAGCGGAATCCCTCGTCTCTGGAATACCCACACGAACTGCCGGTTGTCCTGACCACCAGGACGGTCCCCGTCTTGAAGTGAGCCCCCAATTCAGCGTACAGGCCGTGGGCGCAGCAGTTCTTCATTCGGCCGTCAACCGGTTGGCCGAAATCTGCCGAGTTTAAATGGCTGCAGACAATCGCGGTGTTTATCCGGTGCCGTCGGGCGGCTCTTTTTTCCATGATCAGCCTCTGGTTAAGCAGCTTTCACTCATAGATCTTGTCAAAATCCTTCTCATCATAAGAAACGCTACCTCCCTCAAACTTCAGGCAGTATTCTCTCCAGGCACAGCAGAGCCCCTCACAGGTTGGTTGGCCGGTCCCGAAGCACTCCGGTTTGCCCTCCAACCGCTGAAGGCTTCGAATCAGCCTGGCCAGATCGCAGAAATCTTCAACCACGGCGACACCCCTCACGCTTCGCAAGCCTATCTTCCATATGGGCTGAAGCACTGCCGCCCTGCTTGTGTACCCTCTCGGCTCCGTCGCAGCCTTTCTTCACGCTGCAGAACGGGCTGTCAAATGCGGCCCTGGAAAAACTCCATACGGCTTCCGAGTATGGCTATTTATGTTATCTTTTTGAATAGTTGTCCATAGGACAACTACCTCATTTCAGTAGGGGAAATGCCCAGGACCGGGACTTTTTCCTGCAGGGGCGGGATCGAAAGGAACTCTTTTTGCGGTAAATGCAGCTATTCTTTGTGATCCGGACATTCAAGGCTGACATCCCAGGCCCCGTCAAAGCGACCGGAACTGGGAGTCGTCAACATCGGGGCGGCTTGAGCGGAGCTGAAATAAAACTCGCCCATCAACGAGGAGGACTCCCACGGGATCTGGCGTTGGCTGGTTTCTGCGGCCACGTCGATCCTGACTTTTTTAAGCACTTGCTCGACGGTGAGATTGGGCGCTGCCAGGTGTTTGATCAAATGCTTGGCGAAGATCCCGTTTCGATCAACCCCATCCGCAGCCACTGCGCCCGGTGCCGTGGAGTAGGCAATCAAAGAGCCGGTGGGGGCGTCCATGCGGGCCAGGCCCGTCGCCGCATTGCGGAAATTTCTTGAAAACGGGTTGTTGCGGCATGCGTCCAGAATAACGATGTTCAGCTGGTTGCCGGCGTCCTCCATTTTGCCGAGCACCAGCCCGGCATCCACGGCTTCGTATTTGATGTCCGACTCCGATTTGATTTTCGCGTTGACCGGGATGAGATAATTCTGGCCTTCCACCTGCATCCCGTGCCCGGCAAAGAAAAACAGCCCCACGCCTCCGGCCTTCAGCTGCCGACCGAAGTTTCGAATCGACTCCTCCATCGTTCTTTTATCGACGTTCTGGTGGAGGGAGACCTTGAAGCCCATCGAAGATAAAACCCTGGTCACATCTTCGGCATCGTTTACCGGGTTTTTGAGAGGCGCCGTTTGATACGCACCGTTGCCGATCACCAGCGCCAGACGTTCGCTTTTTACAACCAGCCCGCGGCTGTCCTGCGCCGGGGCCGAAACGGTTAGGTACAGAAAGATCAATATGGCGGCCATGTGAGGATAAACCCTTTTTGCCGCTTCCAGCTGGCGTTTTTTTGCATTTCCTGGTAAACTCAAGCACTATCCGTAGCATATGGGGAGCCTTGATACCCCAACAGCTCGGATATTCAAACAATTAGCATGAATGGTTCGATCAGGACAGGTTTGAGAGATGAGAAACGGATCCAACAACTACAATGCAGCCGACCTCGAGGTGCTGAGGGGGCTTGAACCGGTCAAACGCCGGCCGGGGATGTACACCGACACGACGCGCCCGAACCACCTGGCCCAGGAGGTCATCGACAATGCGGTGGACGAGGCCATCGCCGGTTTCGCCGACCGCATTGAGGTCACCCATTTCAAAGACGGCTCCCTGCAGGTGATCGACAACGGCCGCGGCATGCCGGTGGACACCCACCCGGAAGAAAAGGTGTCGGGTGCCGAGGTCATCATGACCCGGTTGCACGCCGGGGCCAAGTTCGGCACTAAGAACTATCAGTTTTCGGGCGGCCTCCACGGGGTCGGGGTTTCCGTGGTGAATGCGCTCTCTTCGAAGCTCGATGTCGAGATCCGCCGCAACGGTCTCGTTTACCAGATGTCGTTCAAGGACGGGAAGAAGTCATCCGAGCTCAAGACGACCGGCAAGGCGCCGAAGTCCGACACCGGCACCAAGGTCCGGTTTTGGCCGAATGCCGCCTATTTTGAAACCACGAAATTTTCCTTGAGCCGCCTGCGCCACACCCTGCGCGCCAAGGCGGTGCTCTGCCCGCGGCTCACCGTCACGTTTTTCGATGAGCCCAGCGGCGAGACCCAAAGCTGGTACTTCGAGGACGGGCTGAAGGATTACCTGGTCGAAAACCTGCAGGATTTCAACCGCCTTCCTGAAGAACCCTTTGTGGGGCACGTGGAAGGCAAGGGAGAATCCGTCAGCTGGGCGGTCATCTGGCTTCCCGACGGCGGCGACGGCATTGCCGAAAGCTATGCGAACCTGATCCCCACCCCTCAGGGCGGCACGCACGTGGCGGGGTTCCGGTCGGGGCTGCTGGCCTCGCTGCGCGATTTCGGCGACTTCCGCGGCTTCATCCCCAAGGGGGTCAAGCTGACGCCGGAGGACATCTGGGAGCGCTGCAGCTACGTGCTTTCGGCCAAGCTCTCGGACCTGCAGTTTTCCGGGCAGACCAAGGAGCGGCTCTCCTCGCGGGAGTGCACGGCCTTCATCGCCAGCGTGGTGCAGGACGCGTTCTCGCACTTCCTCAACCAGAACCCGGAGGTGGCGCAAAAGCTCTGTGAGATGGCGATCGAGAACGCCCGGCGCCGCCTGAAGGAGGCCGCCAAGGTCGTGCGCCGGAAGGTGGGCGTCGGCCCGGCGCTGCCCGGCAAGCTGACCGATTGCATTTCGCAGAACCCCGACGAATCCGAGCTTTTCATGGTGGAGGGCGACTCGGCCGGCGGCTCGGCCAAGCAGGCGCGCGACAAGAAAATCCTCAACACCTGGGAGGAGGAGTCCGGTTCGATCCTGCAGTCCAAGGAGATCCACGACATCGCGGTCGCCATCGGCGTGGACCCGGGATCGAGCGACCTCTCCGGCCTGCGCTACGGCAAGACCATCATCCTGGCGGACGCCGACTCGGACGGGCTGCACATCGCGACCCTTCTGTGCGGCCTGTTTCTCAGGCACTTCCGCCCGCTGGTCGTGGCCGGCAAGATCTTCGTCGCCATGCCGCCCCTTTACCGGATCGACCAGGGGGCGAAAGTTTTCTACGCCATAGACGAGCAGGAAAAGAACGCGGTCCTCAAGCGCCTCAACGACACCGCCGGCAAAGGCAAAGTCAATGTGCAGCGCTTCAAGGGCCTCGGTGAAATGAACCCTTTGCAGCTGCGCGAAACCACCATACACCCTGAAACCCGTCGCCTGGTGCAGCTCACCCTGCCCAAGCAGGCGGACGGCATCGAGGTCATGGACATGCTGCTGTCCAAAAAGCGGGTCAAAGACCGCAAGCAGTGGCTGGAGGAGGAAGGCGACAAGGCCGAAGCCTCCCTGCTTTAGAGGCTGATTCAAAACCTCGTCCGAGTCTCGATGGCGGCGTTGTCCCACGGTTTGAAATGCTCACGTACTAGCGTGTACGCTCCGCTTTCAACCCGCGGGACGCCTTGCCCTCAAGCCTGATCCGGGGCTTTGAATCAGCCTCAATTCCATCTTCAGCGATCGGCAACAGAATTATCGGAGTGAATTGCAATGGCGCGTTCAAAAGCCCTTCAGGTGGAAAGCGTGGAGCGGATGCCGCTTTCCGAGTTCGTGCGGCCCGCCTACCTCAACTATGCCATGTACGTCATCATGGACCGGGCCCTGCCGTTCATCGGCGACGGCCTGAAACCGGTCCAGCGGCGGATCGTCTATGCGATGAGCGAGCTCGGCCTGCGGGCGACGGCCAAGTACAAGAAATCCGCCCGCACCGTGGGCGATGTGCTGGGCAAATACCACCCGCACGGCGACAGCGCCTGCTACGAGGCCATGGTGCTCATGGCCCAGCCCTTTTCCTACCGCTACCCGCTGATCGACGGCCAGGGCAACTGGGGCTCGATCGACAGCCCCAAAGACTTCGCCGCCATGCGCTACACGGAATCCCGGCTTTCGCCCTATGCCGACATGCTCTTGGCGGAAGTCGAGATGGGGACGACCGAGTGGGCCCCGAACTTCGACGGCACGCTGCGGGAGCCCGTCACGCTGCCGGCCCGGCTCCCCAACATCCTGCTCAACGGGGCGACGGGGATCGCCGTCGGCATGACGACCGACGTTCTGCCCCACAACATCGGCGAAGTGGTCGACGCGTGCATCCACCTGATCGACCACCCCAAAGCGAGCCTTGAAGATATTTGCGCCTTTATCCAAGGCCCCGACTTCCCCACGGGCGCCGAGATCATCAACCCCCGGGCGGACATCATCGAGGCGTACCGCACGGGGCTGGGCAACATCCGCATGCGCGCCTCCTACGTGGCCGACAACGGCGACATCATCATCACGGCCCTCCCCTACCAGGTGTCGACCGCCAAGGTGATCGAGCAGATCGCGGGGCTGATGCAGGCCAAGAAGCTGCCGATGGTCGCCGACATCCGCGACGAGTCCGATCACGAAGACCCCATCCGGCTGCGCGTCATCCCCCGGTCCAACCGGGTGGACAAGGACGCGCTCATGAGCCACCTGCTGGCGACCACCGAGCTCGAGAAAACCTATCGGCTCAATCTGAACGTCATCGGGCTGAATCGTCGGCCGCAGACGCTCGGGCTGGTCGACCTGCTCAAAGAATGGCTCGATTTCCGCAAGCAGACCGTGGTGAAGCGGCTCAACTACCGGCTGGAGAAGATCAACGAGCGGCTGCACATTTTAGAGGGCCTGCTCATCGTTTACCTGCACCTGGACGAGGTGATCCGCATCATCCGCAAGAGCGACGAGCCCGAGAAGGAGCTGATGCGGCGGTTCAAGCTGAGCGAGATCCAAGTCGAGGCCATTTTGCAGATCCGGCTGAGGCAGCTCGCCCGGCTCGAGGAGCTGAAGCTCAAAAAAGAGAAGAGCGAGCTCGAAGCCGAAAAAAAAGGCATCGAGGAGGTCCTTTCCTCGGAACGCAAGCTCAAGGGGCTTATCAAAAAGGAACTTAAGGCCGACGCGGAAAAATTCGGCGACAGCCGCCGGACCCGCATCGTCGAGCGCAAAGAGGCCCAGGCCATTAAGGAGAGGGACCTCGCGCCGGCCGACCCGGTGACGGTGGTGCTGTCCGCCAACGGCTGGGTCCGGGCCGCCAAGGGCCACGACATCGACCCGGAGAGCCTGGCCTACAAACCCGGGGACTCCTTCCTGAGCGCGGACCGGGGGAAATCGAACCAGTTTGCGGTTTTCATGGACACAACCGGCCGAACATATTCCCTCGAGGCCCACAACCTGCCGTCGGCCCGCGGGCAGGGAGAGCCGATCACCGCGCGCTTCGCCCTGCCGCCGGGGGCGCGCTTCGTCTCGGTGGCGATCGGGCCGGAGGACCGGAATGAGCTTTTGGCTAGCGACTTCGGCTACGGTTTCGTGACCGAGATGGGCAACCTCCACAGCAAGAACCAGAAGGGCAAGGCCATGCTGAAGGTCCCGGACGGCGCAAACGCCATGCCCGCGCTTGCCGTCGACGATGCGCAGCTTCAGCACCTGGCCGCCGTCACCAGCGAGGGCTACCTGCTGGTGATCGCGCTCAAGGACCTCCCGGTTCTCCCCAAGGGCAAGGGCAACAAGATCATCCAGATCCCCAAAAAGAAGCTCGTCGGCCGCGAGGAAGTGGTGAAGCACCTGGTCGTGTTCAACCCGCAGGATTCTCTTGTGGTCAAGTCGGGCAAACGCAGCTTCAAACTGGCGCCGCAGACGCTGGAGGAGTACAGGGGAGAGAGAGGTCGCAGAGGAAAGAAGCTTCCGAGAGGATTCAGGACCGTCGACCGGATCGATCGTGAAGTTGCCGAGAGCGGAGAGGTTTCATCAAAGCCGCCGGAGCAGGCGACGTTCGACAATTTTTAAAAGCCCTTCAGGGGTTGAGATCTCCAACAAGACTACAAGCCGAGATGGTCTGTGACAGTTTTATAGATTGTATTCCACAATAGTTGCGCAAGTCCTTCTCATTTTTTCTGGGTAATCCGTTAAAAAAAAACCCTAAGCATATGAAGTGATACCGATTTTTGGAATATTGAAGAATTGGTATGGAATTTGTAAGCCTTGAGTTCATCCTAGGGGGAGGAACTATAGAAGAAACCTTGTCCGGTGAAGGGGGGGCGAGTGAAAAAACATGCCTACAGGTGCAACAGATGTTTGGTTATTGAAGACAGAGTGCTCTCTGAGAACCTAAAACCTTGGTACAGTGTCCCTTGTTCAAAATGTGGCGGTCTATCGATCAGATTGCCGATTTCAGAATCAATCGATAGGCTTTTTCAAGAAATTGAGCAAGGTCCCATGGACCAATTCAACTTTCAGCATCTTCATTCGGTATGATCTGTCACTCAGTTTGCAGCCGCACATATCGGCAGAATACCGAGCAATTAGGAGCGATGTTGCATGAATATGAGAGAGCTAAAGAAGAATTACCCATTTCACATGCTGGCCGTTTTTTTAATTTTAGGGATTATCTCGTTGGCTGTGGTGAGATAGTTTCGTGATTTTTTTTGATAGAAAAGGATAACTACTAAAAAAATCATACGGGGCAAAAACTAAAACTCCATTGCAAGTGCCGCTATTAGAGAAGTAATAAATTTTGCATCTTACGTGGACGTTACAGCAGATCTGCCCAGTCGTCCGTTCAGAGTTCACCGAGTTCCTTCAAAAACTCCCGCAGCCTGATAAGCTTCACATCGCGCTCGTTCGTTATCTCCCCGGTCGACGATAGGCGAATGGTCGATCAGGCGCGGAGGCTCGTACTGGCGGTTGCGCAGAATTTTCTGGGTCAGGTCCAGGCCGGCGAAGTCGAAGCGCTTCACCAACCCCACGATCGGGTTGCGCAGGGCGAAGCTGTTTTTGGCGGCCGCATCGATCTCCTCGGCCGTGGCATAGCCGTTGTCGAGCAGAAACAGCACTTCCTGCGTCAGTGCGCTCTGCAGACGGTTGGCGATGAAGCCCGGCAGGAACTTGTTGATGACGATGGGCTTCTTGCCAAGCTGAAGCATCAGGTCGCGGACGGTCTCGGCCGTTTCCGGCGACGTCTGCGGGCCGCAGACGATTTCGACCAAAGGGACGATGTGAGGCGGGGCGAACCAGTGCGTGATGAGGATTTTATCCGGCCGGTTCGTCTCCACGAATCCGAAAATGTTCAAATACGAGGTGTTGCTCGCCAGGATGGCATGGGCCGGGCAGACCCGGTCCAGGGTTTTGAACAGGTCTTTCTTGATGTCTATGTCCTCGATGACGGCCTCGATTACAAAGTCGGCCTCCCGCCCGGCTTCCTCCACCCGCGTGGTGGTGCGGATGCGGCCGAGCGCGGCCGGGATGGCATCCGCCGGAAAGCAGCCCGTCTCCGCCAGGGTCTTCAAATTGGAGGCGATCATGCGCCGCGCCTTGGCGAGAATCGCCTCGTCAATGTCCGCCAGCCGGACCGCGTATCCGCCCTGCACAAACACTTGGGCCAGCGCGTGGCCCATGGTCCCCGCCCCGACGATTGCCACCGTTTTTATGAGAGCCGTCATTTCTCTTTTTCCCAATGAGAATCATAATAAAAAGGGCAGTCGAGATCTCTCCCAACCGCCCCTTCAAATTGTTCGTCAGCATCTGCGCCGCTATCTAGACCCCTCATCAGCCCTTTTTATTATCATCGATTTTTTCCGGTGGTTTCTTTTCCTTCTCCTCTTCGTCAGTGGCGCCCTTGAAGTTCTTGATGGCCTTGCCGATCCCGGAGCCGATTTCCGGCAGCTTGCCGGCGCCGAATATGATTAGGATGATCACCAGGATGATGATGAGTTCGGGCATGCCGATTCCAAACATAAGGCCTCCTATGTGTCCGGGCTGGACTGCTTGAACTCCTGCAGCAGCCGCAAAAACTCCTTCGATTTCACGTACTGATCGATGCTGCCCTGGTAGTCGATCCATTTGCGCCAGGAATCGATCCAGGCATCGTTGTGCCAGTAGCAGTCAGGATCGCCGCGCCCCTGCAGGCGTTCGACGTAGTCCAGGTACTCGTCTTCGCACGCCTCGCAGAACTTGTAGGGCGGTTTTTGGCGTTCCGTTTTCTCGCTCGCTCGCGGCTCGATCTGGGTCCCGCATTTTTCGCACTTGAATGAGCAGTTCGAGCACTGAACCACCCGGCGCACCGTCACCGCTTTTTGCCTGCGGCGCAGGGACGCCTTTTTCTCCCGCGAGGCTTCCAGCTTGTCATCAAGGGAGATGATGTCGGCCACGGGACACCTCTTTCCGCTTCGGGGGCCGGCCGGCATCGGCCGACGCCCGTTGCGTCACCTATATAGCATCGGCCCGATAGGGTGTCAATTCGCGCCGAGGCGCCGTGGGTCCGAGGCGGGGCCGGCCCCTCGGTGATTGACACCCCTCGGGGATTCGACTATAGCAACTCAAAAAAAGGAGCGCGCCATGCCGCTGCACATCGTCCGGCACCCCCTGATCACCCACAAAATCGCCTTGGCCCGCGAGGTCAATGTGACGACGAAGGACTTCCGGGAACTCGCCTCGGAGATCGCGACCCTTCTGACCTACGAGGCTACCAAGGACCTGGAGACCGAAAAGGAAACGATTCAGGGGTGGGCCGGGCCCGTCGAGGTGGAAAAGATCAAGGGCAAGAAGATCACCGTGGTGCCCATCCTGCGGGCCGGGCTCGGCATGATGCCGGGGGTGCTGAACCTCATCCCCTCGGCCAAGGTCAGCATCGTGGGCCTTTACCGCAACGAGGAGACCCTGGCGCCGGTGCGCTACTACGTCAAGCTCGCCAAGTGCATGGAGGAGCGGATGGCCCTCATCCTGGACCCCATGCTCGCTACTGGAGGGTCCACCGTGGCCGCCATCAATCTGCTCAAGGAGTCCGGCTGCCCCCAGATCAAGGGGATTTTCATGGTGGCCGCGCCCGAGGGTATCCGCCGCGTGGAAGCCGCCCACCCCGATGTCCACATGTACGTCGCCGCCGTTGACGACAAACTGAACGACGTCGGCTACATCCTCCCGGGCCTGGGGGATGCCGGCGACAAAATTTTCGGAACGAAATAAAACGTCATGGTGCCGCGTTTCGAGGGCAACTGCCTGCCCTGCCTGATCGGCAGCCTGCCCCTCACGGATTACGCCCAGGCGGCCGGCCTGGTGTGGGAATACACCCCGGAGATCCCGCTGTGGGTCCAGCTGCCCAAGGTGCCCGGCGAGAGCATCACGCATCAGTTCGCCGCTGGCATGCCGGGGCTGGCGGAGGAGGGCGGCCGGGCCTTCATCGACACCGCCGAACCCCGTTTTGATGAAAACCTGTTGAACTTCTACGAGGAGGCCCTGGCGCTCGAGGGGGCGGCCGCGGGCCTGGACCGCTCGCGCTTTGCCATGGCGCCGGGCTCGGCGAAGGGCTTCTTCGAGCTGATCGCCCGGGCGGAGAGGCGAACCCCGCCGCCGCTTGCGCTGAAGGGCCAGATCATCGGGCCGGTGACCTTCGGCACCAGCCTCTGCGACCGGCACGGCAAGGCGATCTTTTACGACCCCCAGCTGAGAGACGCCGCGGTCAGGCTGCTGGCCCTGCGGGCCCGCTGGCAGGTCCGGCAACTTTCAGCTCTCGGCCGACCGGTGCTGCTTTTCATCGACGATCCGGCCGTCACCGGATTCGGCTCCTCGATTTACATCGGCCTGGGCCGGGAGGAGATCTGCCAAGCCCTGGGCGCCGTGATCGATGCCGTCCACCTGGAGGGCGGCCTGGTCGGCGTGCACGTCTGCGCCAACACCGACTGGACGCTGATCCTGGATTCGGCGGCCGACATCCTCAGCTTCGACGCCTACGCCTATTTCGATCAGTTCGTGATCTACCGGGACGCGATCAAGCGCTTCGCCGACCGGGGCGGCCTGATTGCCTGGGGGCTGGTCCCGACCCTCAGCCCGGCGGACCTCGAGCGCGAGACCGCCGACTCCCTGTTCGCGCAGTGGCGGTCGAAGTCGGACCAGGTTGGAAGGCTCGGGATCGACCGGAAGCGGCTGATCGCGCAGTCCCTGATCACGCCGGCCTGCGGCATGGGCACGCTCGGGGTCGATTTGGCGCTGAAGGCGCTCAGGCTTACCAGAGAGCTTGCGGATAGAATCAGAGGCGAGTCCTGAGTAATGAGAAACGAGCAACGAGTCTGGAGGAGAACAAAAAGGATTTATGACCAAAGATAAAGAAACCAACCGTTTCGCCGGCGCCTCCCGCTACGTCCTGGACGAAGAGCTGGCCAAGATCGTGAACATCTCCATGGCGCTGGAAATGCCGCTGCTGCTCAAGGGCGAGCCCGGGACCGGCAAGACCATGCTGGCCCACGCCATCGCGGAAGCACTCGGCATGCCGCTGATCGTGCTCAACGTGAAATCGAGCATGAAGCTCGTGGAGGCCCTCTACCAGTACGACACCCTCACGCGGCTCAACGACAGCCGCTTC
>JALOPD010000097.1 GCA_025454075.1 Desulfobacterales bacterium
CGGAGCTGGCCCCCCTCGCACAGGGTGAATTGTTCGGCATCTGGCACCAGATCAACAACAAATCTCTCGCCGCCATCTACCCGCCCGCCGCTATACTGTTCTTCAGGCTCCTTGCCGTGATCAGCCCGACCGTGCTTTTCTTTAAGTCCGTGTTCGTGCTGTTCGATGTCGGAGTCATGACGATACTGGCGGTTATCCTCCGGCTGCGGCAGCTGCCCCCCTCGCGGCTCCTGTTTTATGCCGCCAACCCCCTGGCGATCGTCTTTGTTGCGGGAGAGGGTCACATGGATTCGCTCCAGGTGTTCTTCCTGCTGCTCGGTTGTTCTTTGCTTCTCAGACGCAGATACCATTCAGGAATTTTGAGTTTAGGGCTTGCCGTCATGTTCAAATATCTGGCAGTCGCGGCGGCCCCTTTCTTCTGGGTTCGGCGTGCTGGTTTCATACAGCTTGCGCTCCTGCTCCTGCCGGCGGTCTCCTTCTTCTGTTTCATGTCGGCCGGAAAGAGTGTGTTCGGCTCCTTTAGTAAGTTCGGGGTGAATATGCACTACAACGACGGCCTCATGGAGCTTCTGCGGATGGCTTTCGGGGGTGGTGCGTTGGCAGTCGCGGGTGCGCTTTTTCTGCTCGCCCTGACATGGGTGTGGCTTACGGAAGACGATCCTCTGCGCGGCATCTACCTGGCGATCGGCTGCCTGCTGATTTTGCTGCCCACGCTGCACCCATGGTATCTTTTGCTGGTCGCTCCCTTCGTGTGTTTTTTCCCCTCCCGTGCCTGGCTCTATCTTCAGGCAGCGGTGCTTTTCACTTTCCCGGTCCTCGGACATGAATTCAGAACCGATGTTTTTCAAGAGGTTCCATCGCTTAAGCTTTTGGAATATATTCCGTTTCTTATACTTCTTATCTGGGGGATATTTCGCGGCGGGCACTTTTCTGACAAGGGGCCGTTTTCAATCCCTGAGACCATTTCCGCGATCATCCCGACCTTGAACGAAGCCCGCAGCGTGGGCGGTTGCCTGGCCGCTTTGCAAGGCCATTCGCGCATCATAGAGGTCATTGTGGCCGACGGCGGTTCGACCGACGGCACGCCGGACGCGGCTCGGGCGCAGGGAGCGCGGGTCATCCGGGCGGAGCCGGGCAGGGGGGTGCAGGTTCGAGCGGCTGCGGAAACCACCAGAGGCGACGTGCTGCTCATCCTGCATGCCGACGCCGTTCTGGACCGGGAGGCTCCCGAACGGCTCATCCGCGCCCTGGCAGCGGATCAAAGCGCACCGGGCGGGTGTTTCGGGATGAGATTTGCCGACGCGAGCCTTAAGCGGCGCCTCATCGCGGGACTAAACAACCTGAAGGCTTTTTCCACAGGCATCGCCTTCGGTGATCAAGCCCAGTTCGTCCGGGCGGCCGCTCTGAGGGAAATGGAAGGGTTCCCGGGGTTGATGCTGATGGAGGACGTGGAGCTGTCCCTGCGGTTGAAACGCATGGGGCGCCCGGTTTATTTGAGGCGAGGCGTCACCGTATCCAGCCGACGCTGGCAGGAGGGGTCGTTCCTGAAAAACATCGGGCTGGTGGTGGGTCTGTTTTTACGTTACCTGCTCGAACGGCGCTTGGGTCAGGTCAAGGATGGATCGTATTATCAAAAATATTACGGGACTAAAATTTGATATTTGGTTGTCGGGGAAGCGACAGATATTTTGAGTTTTAGCGAATCAACGAAATCCAAAACAACATATTCCCTGTCGGCTAAGAGACAACCAAATCACCACACCGCCTCGTAATCCTGAGGCCCCAGGTTCCATTTTTTGCCGTAGACGTGGATGCGCTTGGTCTCGCCGCTTTGGTCATAAACTTTGCCGCCGGCATGCACCCAGGCCAGCAGGCCGCCCTTGAGGTTGAAAAGGGTTATGCCTTGGGCCTTGAGTTTTTCGGCCAGTTTGCCGCTGCGGTAGCTGATGGTGCAGTAGCCGATCAGCGTTCGATCCCGGTATCGGCCCGGGTCTTTTAAAAATTGCTTCTCGGTGACGGCGCCGGGCAGCATGGACACCTGCTGTTCCTTCGCCTCGCGCACGTCGATGAACAGCGCCTTTCCCTCCTGCAGCAGCCGCATCGCATCGGATGGATCGATGTCCTGCACTCTGGGGAAATCTTTCTTGTAGCCCTGGTACATCGCCTCTATCTTGTCGCGCTTTTCGGTGTCGTTCATGTGGTCGGCCGCCCAGCTGAGCTGCAAAAACCCCACAGCCATCGCACAGGCCAAGCCCATGCAGGGAATGATAATTCTGTCAGAGAAGATCGCAGTGTTCACGGGGATGAACTTTCAGTTGCGCGTCAGGCAACCGCTACGGGGGCCGGGATCATCTGCGCCAGGGCCCGCAGCGCCAGCTCGTAGCCGGCCGCCCCCAGCCCCACGATCTGCCCGGTGACGACCGCTACCGTCAGGGAGGTGTGGCGGAAGGCCTCCCGTTTGTGAATGTTCGACAGATGCACTTCGATCACCGGAATGGAGAGCGCCGCCAGGGCATCCCGGATGGCGACGGAGGTGTGAGTGTAGGCGGCGGCGTTGATGATGATCCCGGCGTAGGCCCCGGCCGCCTGCTGGATCCGGTCGACGAGGGCGCCCTCGTGGTTCGACTGAAAGGCGTCCACCGAGACCCCCAGGCGAAGGCCGAGCGACGCCAGCGATGCGTTGATCTCCTCCAGCGTCCGGCGCCCGTAGATGTGCGGCTCCCGGGAGCCCAGCAGGTTGAGGTTGGGGCCGTGGATGACGAGCACGCGGGGATGCGATGTCGCAGCGGCGTTCATGGATGTTTCCTCATGAGTCCATTTTTTCCCGCAAACGGCGGATGGTGGCGCCGTAGTCCTTGCTGCCGAAGATGGCCGAGCCGGCCACGAACACGTCCGCGCCGGCTGCGGCGATGGCGGCGATGGTCTGGTCGCTCACGCCGCCGTCTACCTCGATCAGAGTTTTCAGCCCTTTTCCGGCGATCAGCTCCCGCAGGGCCTTGATTTTTTCCAGGCTGTTGGGGATGAAGGCTTGGCCGCCGAAACCCGGGTTGACGCTCATGACGAGGATCAGGTCCACGTACTCGATGACCCAGCGCAGGGTTTCCACCGGTGTCGCCGGGTTTAGGACGACCCCCGGCCGCGCGCCGGCATTCCGGATGAGATGCAGCGTGCGGTTCAAGTGGATGCAGGTCTCGACATGGACCGAAATGTAGGTGGCCCCCGCCTTGGCGAACTCGGCAATGTACGGGTCGGGGTCGGAGATCATCAGGTGGACGTCGATCGGCAGATGGGTCGTGCGCCGGACCGCCTGGACCAGCATCGGGCCGAAGCTGATGTTCGGAACGAAATGCCCGTCCATGATGTCGGCATGTATCCAGTCCGCTGGTTTCCCCGGAATCCTGCTGCGGTGCTGAGGCAGCGTCCTTTTATTCATCAACAAGATTCAACGCCTATTCTTTCAATCGCAAGCGTGCTGCGAAGAAGCCATCCATATAGCGCAGGTGCGGATAGGTTTGCAAGAAGCCCTGTTTGTCCAACAACGGCCGGACGGTCTCCGGAAGTTCGCGAACGTCGCTGTCGGCCCGAAATAGAGGGTTTTTTGCAAGAAACTTCCGGACGACGCCCACGGTTTCCTCAGGCTCAGGCGAGCACACCGCATACACAAGGACACCCCCCGGCGCAACATGCGCCGCTGCGCGCTCGAGTAGCTTGAGTTGGGTTTGATGATAGCGGCTCAGGTCTTTTCGGTCGTCGGCCCACTTGATGTCCGGGTTCCGGCGCAGGGTGCCCAGGCCGGAGCAGGGGGCGTCGAGCAGGACCCGGTCGAACCGGTCCGGGGCTACTTCGGCGTAGCCGCCTGAAAGGTCCTGAGCGCTGCCAGGCGCGTCGCGCTGCGGTCGAGCGCAACCAGCGTGCCTTGGTTGCCCATGAGCTGAGCGATATGGCCGGTCTTGCCGCCGCGGCCGGCGCAGGCATCCAGAACGGCTTCTCCCGGCTGGGGTGCGAGCAGCAGGCCGACCAACTGGGCGGCTTCATCTTGCACCTGAAACCAGCCCTGCCGAAAACTGCTCAGAGCCGTCATCCGTGTCCGCAGGCCTTCCACGCGGAGACCGTCGGGTGCCAGCGTGCACGCCTCCACGGCCTTCGCTTCGGTCTTAAGGGCCTCCACGAGACCGGTGCGCAGCGTTTTAAGGGTGTTCGCACGCAGGGTGAGCGGCGGGACGGCGTTGATGCTCTCGAAGAGTTCGGCGGTGAGGTCTGCGCCGAAGCGTCCCATCCAGCGTTCCGTCAGCCATTCCGGGAACGCCCAGGTGGCGGCCATGGACCGGACCGGTTCCCTGCGCGGGTCCGGGAACCGCACGGAGCCGTGCTCGGCGGCGGCCCTGCGCAGGACCGCATTGACAAATGCGGCGACCCAGGGGGCGCCCATGGACTTGGCCGTTTCGACCGACGTGTTGACAGCGGCGGAGGGCGGGATGCGCGTCAGGAAGATGAGTTGAAAAACGCCCGCTCGCAGGATGTTCAGAATGGGGAGGTCGATTTTGGCGAGCGGCGTTTTGGAAAAACGTGCGATGATGTAATCCAGGCGGCCCCGCCAGCGCAGCACCCCGAAGAGGATCGCATTCAGCAGGTCCCTGTCGCGGTCGTCGCGCAGGCCGCCGGAGGCTTCCATCCTCTCCATGACGGCGTCCAGGGTCCGGCGGCCGCGCTCCAGTTCGACCAGAAGATGGACGGCACGCTGCCGGGGATCGGAAGACCGCTGCGTGGATGTGGGAGAGATCGGTAAGCGCCGTTGGGATTTCATGAACGGGCCGATCCGTGGTGGTTGCGCCGAGTCCTGGCTCCCCATGCCGGGCTGCGAGGTTTCAGGCGAGGAACTCCCCGGGGGTGATCCGGAATCCCCGCAGGAACTCCGAGACCGGCAGGCGGCTGCCGGAAGCGCTTTGGAGCTCCAGGATCGACAGCGCTCCGTCGCCGGTAGATACGATCAGGCGATTCGGCCGGCTGTTCAGAACGGTGCCCGGCAGGGCGTCGTCGGCAGATGCCTCGATTTCCGACCGGTAGATCTTGAGGCGCGTGTTCTTCCAGAACGTGAACGCCCCCGGCCAAGGGGACATTCCGCGGATGAAGGGTTCTATCTTGGCTGCCGGTTTTTTCCAATCGATCAAGCCGTCGGTCTTTTTGAGCAAAGGGGCGTAGGTCGCGGCGGAGTGGTCCTGAGGCGTCCGGCGGATCGTCCCGTCGGCAAAAGCCGCCAGCGTCTGCACCAGAAGGTCCGCACCCTGTTGCGCCAGGCGGTCATGCAGGCTCCCGGCGGTGTCCGACGGCCCGATCGGCTCCCTTGCGGCCATGAGCATGTCGCCGGTGTCGAGCCCCTTGTCCATCAGCATGGTTGTCACGCCGGTTTCCGTGTCGCCGTTGATCACCGCCCATTGGATGGGCGCCGGCCCCCGATGTCTGGGAAGCAGGGAGGCGTGCACGTTGATGCATCCTCGCTTCGGCATTTTCAGGACGGATTCGCGCAGGAGATGCCCGAAGGCCACGACGATGAAAAAGTCGGCATCCGCCGCCTGGAGCAGCTGTTTCGCGGTCTCGCTGCGCAGGTTGTCGGGTTGGGTTACCGCCAGGCCGAGTTTCTCGGAAGCCTTTTTGACCGGCGGCGGCTCCACCTTGCGGCCGCGGCCTTTAGGCCGGTCGGGCTGGGTCACCACCAGCGCGATGTCGTGGCCTGCGGCGTGAACGGCCTGCAGGGCAGGCACGGCGAAATCCGGCGTGCCCATGAAGACGAGCTTATACGGCATTTTCACTTTCGCGCAGCGCCTTCTTCACGCGGCGTTTGTAGAGTTCACGCTTCAGCGAGCTGATCCGGTCGATGAAGAGTTTGCCGGTCAGATGGTCGATTTCGTGCTGCAGAACGATGCCGTGCAGGCCTTCGGCTTCGAGGCGGACCGGGCGGCCCTCCCGGTCGACCCCCTCCACCAGGACACGTTCGGCGCGCTTGACGTCGGCCCGGTAGTCCGGCACGCTGAGGCAGCCTTCGTTTTCGGAAATCATCTCGCCCTCGCTTTCGACGATGCGCGGATTGATCAGGACGTGCAGTTCCCGGCGGTCGTCGCGGGGGGCGATGTCGTAGATGAGCAGGCTCTTGTCCCAACCCACCTGGCTCGCCGCCAGGCCGACCCCCGGAGCGGCATACATGGTCTCTGCCATGGAATCGATCATCTGCTGCACCTGCCCGTCGATGTTTTTCAGCGGTTCGGTCGGTTTCAGCAGGAACGAGTCCGGATATGTGAGAATGCGAAGTTGAGACATAGGGACATCATAATCACGAATGGTCAAGGGGCCAGGGGCGGCCGGCGTCTGGATCAAGCCCGGCCGGCGAGGCTGCCCACCATGAGGATTCGGCGGGCGGCTTCGATGTCCTTGCCGATCTGTTGCTTAAGCGCTTCGATGCCTGCAAACTTGATTTCCCCCCGCAGGCGCTTGACGAAGTTCACCCGGATTTTTTCGCCGTAAATGGCTTCGTTGAAATCCAGGATGTGGACTTCCACGGTGAACTGGCGGTCGTCGAAGGTCGGGCTGTACCCGATGTTGGCAACCCCCAGGTGAAGGCCTCGGCGGGTTTCCACCGTGACGGCGTAGATGCCGGTTTTGGGGCAGAGCTCCTCTTCGATCTTGAGATTGGCCGTCGGGAACCCAAGCAGCTTGCCCCCGCGGTCGCGCCCGGCCACCACGATTCCGCGCAATTGAAAATGGCGCCCGAGCATCTTGCAGGCCTGCTGCATCTCCCCGGCCTGCACCAGCTCCCGGATGGCGGTGCTGCTGATGCGCGCGGAGATGCCCTGGACCGAGCGGATCAGGCTGGTCACGATCACCTCGAACCCCAGCCGGGGGGCGAGGGTATTCAGCAGCTCGATGTTTCCCTCCCGGTTTCGGCCGAAGGCGTAATCCTCTCCCATCACGATCGCCTTCACACCGATTTTTCGGACCAGCAGATCTTCGACGAACGAAACCGCTGTGACGGCGGCAAACTCCAATGTGAACGGTACGCAGATCAGCACGTCGACCCCGGAGCGCTCGATCAACTCCACCTTTTGCTCCAGCAGGGTGATCAGGGGCGGGGTGTGGTTCTTTTTGAGCACCCGCAGCGGGTGGGGCTCGAAGGTCATGGCGATCGAGGTCCCGTCGATTGCATTCGCTCTCTCGATGACCTCGTAAAAAAGAGCCTGGTGCCCGATGTGGACCCCGTCGAAGTTGCCGATGGTGATGACGCCGTTTTTGAACGGCGCCGTGATCTCGTCCGTGTGTTGAATAAGGTGCATTCAGATCGTTTCCCGAGTCGAACAATGTCCTTGACATGCGCTGCAAAACTTAATATTTAAATCAGGTCCGTCGGTAAATCAATTGTTTTGTGCCGAAGTGGCGGAACTGGTAGACGCGCTAGGTTCAGGGTCTAGTGAGGGTTCCCTCATGGGAGTTCGAGTCTCCCCTTCGGCACCACAATTAAACCCACTCTAATCAACAGATTAGGGTGGGTTTTTTTGCGGCGTCGGCTGTTTATTCGTGGAGTGCCTGCCCGGCGAGTTTGCCGAATATCTTGCACCTGCTGTTAAAAAATGCTAAGGCTTTGCTGGTCTATAACCCAAGCAACTCCCGGTGCGAAATGCTGTTCATTCGCCTCATATTGGGTGCCCTGTTTTTTGGAACAGTCATCGGCATTGTGTTGGCAGTTTTGCTGGCATCCAACTACCGCGAACAGACCCTCCTTTTTCTCCATTCGATGAAGCCCAACTTTTTAAATTTTGTCCGGAAGTTCAAAATCATTTTTCGATCTCAGCCAACCGTATGAACCCTGTTATGCCTCTTCAAACTGCAGGTTCTCGAAGCGTGAGTATTCCTTGAGGAAGGTCAGCTTGACCGAGCCCGTGGGGCCGTTGCGCTGCTTGGCCAGGATGATCTCGGCGCGGTTGGTGTGGCGGGCCTGGCCTTCCTCGGTCTTCTTGAACATCTCTTCGCGGTGAATGAAGGCCACCAGGTCGGCGTCCTGCTCCAGGGCGCCGGACTCGCGCAGGTCAGACAGCTGGGGCCGCTTGTCGTCCCGTTTTTCGATCTGCCGGTTGAGCTGCGAGAGCGCGATGACCGGGATCTCGAGCTCCCGCGCCAGGCTTTTCAACCCCCGCGATATCTCCGATAGGTCCAGGTCGCGGCGCTCCCGGGCCCGCTCGACCTTCATCAGCTGCAGGTAGTCGATGACGATCATGCCGATGCCCCGTTCCGCCTTCAGCCGGCGGGTCTTGGCGCGGATCGTCAGGGCCGAGTTCTCCGAGGCGTCGTCGATGAAGATCGGGGCCTCGTGCAGGCGCGCGCCGGCCTGTTGCAGGCTGTCCCAGTCGTCGCGGCTCAAGAACCCGTCCCGGAAACGGTCCGAGCTCACGCGCGACTCGGCGCAGAGCAGCCGCAGGACGAGCTGCTCTTTGGACATTTCGATGGAGAAGATCGCCGCCGGCACCCCGGACTTCACGGCGGCGTTGCGCGCGATGTTCAGCGCCAGCGCGGTTTTCCCCATGCTGGGCCGGGCCGCCAAGATGATCAAGTCGGATTTCTGGAAGCCGCCGGTCAGGCGGTCAAGGTCCTTGAAGCCGCTGGGGACCCCCGTCGGCATCCCCTTGTTCCGGTGCCGCTCATCGAGCGCTTGAAACCCGCCCGGCAGCAGCTCCTTCAGCTCGGCCAGGGACGGCCGGGCTTTCCTGCTGGTGATCTCGAACAGGCAGCTGTCGGCATAATCCAGGACCTCCTCGACCTCCTGGCGGCCGTCCACGCAGCGCTTGATGATGGCGTTGCACTTTTCGATCAGCCGCCGCAGAAGGGCCTTTTCGAAAACGATCCCGGCGTAATGCCCGGCATGCGCCGCCATGGGCACTTCATCCACCAACCGCGACAGGCCCGCCGCACCCCCTGCCTTCTCGAAGGCGCCTCTTTTCTTGAGCGCGTGGGACAGCGTCACCAGGTCGATCGGCTCGCTTTTCCCCGAGAGGTCGATCATGGCCTTGAAGATTTCGCGGTGGGCGCCGACGTAAAAGTCCTCCGGGCCGATGACCTCGACGACCTCGTTGAAGACGCAGTTGTCGATCAGGATCGCCCCCAGCAGCGATTCCTCCGACTCGATGCCTTGCGGCGGCAGGTAGCTTTCGACAGGGTCTTTGGTGCGCTTCATGGGGGAATCGTTCGATTATACAGAACACTGTGGGCAAAAAAATATTAGGATGCCGCCATCCGGACGGCATCCCAGCTCATGCGCGTTTGGGTCTCGTTGCGGACCAACCCGATGTCCTGCAGCCGGATGATCATGGCCTGCTTGGATACATTGGTAAACCCCCCGGCCTCCATCACCGTGGCGGCGATGCGCGGCCAGGTGCCGATGCACGGGTCGAAACACAGCGGGCCGCAGTAGGCCGCTTGGACGTTGTGCAAGGAGAGGCGCTCGCAGCCGAAGGCCTGCTGGAAGGCGCCGCAGACGAACTTTTCAGGCATCAGCAGGCAGGAGGCGAAATAATCCGCCTGCCACTCCACCGGTTTCTTGGCGTCCTGGACCCGGCAGAAGTGGGCCGCCTCACCTGCTGCCGAACGACTGATGTGCGTTCGGTGGAGCATCCAATGGCCGGCCTCGTGGGCCAGGGTGAAAAAAAGGCGGCCCTTGGATTTGCTTTCGACGAGGCTCGCATCCGCGCAGATCAGGCGCTTTTCAACAAAAGTCGCCCCCAGCACGTCGTTCAGGTTCAAGCGGGACTTCAGGTCGTGAAACCCCAGTCTGAGATTCAACCCTCTTTCGATGAGGTCTTCGACGGGGACGGGCGGGACGACGGAGGTGTTGACGGCGGACTCGTAGTGGTCGATCAGAAGCGATGCCGCAGCGGCGATGGATGCCTTGGAGAGCCGGGGAACCTTCATGGGTGTTTTTTTCCGAGTTTCGCGATTTCAGCCAGCTGAGACAGCTTCGCCCAGTCCTCGTGGTCGAATCCTTTTTCCTTGGCCATCCGCAGGAAGTCGGCGGCGCGGCCCTCTTCGGCGACGTACCGGGAGAGCTCCGGGTCCATCTTGCGGGCGGCCCTGAGAAGCTCGTTCCGGTCGGCGAGCAGCACGCCTGCGATGGTCAAAATGACCTCCTCCGACGGGGGCGGGACATTGTCCTGCTCCACATCGCTCATGTAGCCGGCTGATTTGTCGATGCGCCGGGCCAGTTCCCTCAGCCCGACGCCGGCCTCCAGCCGCAGCCGACGCAGCGTATTCCCGAATGTGTCCGTCATTCAATCCGTTCCGTAGGCATGGCGTTCTATAGCACCGAACACCGAGAGGATGTCAAGGGAAAAATCATTCGGGGGTTTCGACGAGGTGCCCCATCAGGCGGACGGCGTCGGCTTTCGTGATCCGCACCATCACCAGCCGGTTCATGAGCGCATCGCCGCCCTCGAACAGGACCGGGAGATAGTTCGAGGAAACCCCCTTGAGCAGGCCGGTCTTGGGGTCCCGCCGGCTTTCCGTCAGCACCTGGACCGCCCGGCCGACGACGCTGCTATGGAAGCCGTGGCGCTTGCGGCTGCCTATCTGCCGCAGGCGGCCGCAGCGCTGCTTGATCCGCTCCGGCGGCACCTTGCCGGCGAAACCGTGCGCTGCGGTGCCCGGACGGGCCGAGAACGGGAAGACGTGCAGGTAGGTCAACGGAAGGGCCTCGATCAGCCGGCAGGTGTTTTTAAAGGCGGTCTCCGATTCGCCCGGGAAGCCGACCAGAACGTCCGCGCCGATGGCCGCATCCGGCAGGAGGAGGCGGACCTTGCGGACGAGCGTGCCGAAGGCCTCTGGAGAGTAGGGTCGCCGCATGCGCTTCAAGATCTCGGCGTCTCCGCTTTGCAGAGGGATGTGGAAGTGGCGGCAGAAACGGTCGGAGCCTGCCGCCAAAGAGATGATCTCGTCGCTCAGTTCGAGGGGCTCGATCGAGCTCAGCCTCACCCGCACCGGTGTTTGCAGGGTTTGCAGCCGTTGCAGCAGCTCGAGCAGGCTGCTGCGCGGGTTCAAGTCCCGGCCGTAGAGACCGATGTGGATCCCCGTCAACACCACCTCGTGGAAGCCCTGCGCCGCCAGGCGTTCCACGCCCGCGACGACTGCCTGAGGCTCGCTGCTGCGGCTGCGGCCGCGGGCGTAGGGCACGATGCAGTAAGTGCAGAACGCGTCGCAGCCGTCCTGGACCTTCAGGAAGGGCCGGGTGCGGCCGACGGGGGCGGCGAAAGAGGAAACCGCAGGCGGACGAAGCGTCTCGCCTCCGCCGCTCAAAAGGGCCGGGCGGGAGTTCTTGGCGATGCCGCCGCGGCGAATGGTCTCGGGCAAGCGGGCCTTTCCGGCCTGGTCGACGATGCCATCCAGGCCCCTGATGCCCATCAGCGCCTGGGGGTCGATCTCCGCGTAGCAGCCGGTCGCCGCCACGCAGGCCCGCGGGTTAACGTGGATGGCATGGCGCACGGCCTGCCGGGACTGCATCGCCGCCTTTTGGGTCACCGCGCAGGTGTTGACGATGCAGAGGTCGGCCTCTTCCCCGGGACCGGCGGGCTGCCAGTCCGGCCCGGTCAGCCGGCCGGCGATGGATTCGGACTCAGCCTGGTTGACCTTGCATCCGAGCGTTATGATTCTGAATGTGGGCATAAATGAAGTTGGGCGCTGAATAGTAAACGTTCAAGGCTTTGAAATGAATCCCCCCCCGAGCACCTCATCCCCGTCGTAGAAGACCGCCGCCTGGCCGGGCGTGACGGCGGCCTGGGGCGATTCGAAGCGCACCCGGGCGCTGTCCGCGCTCAACGGGATCACGGTGGCCGGCGTTTCCGGCGTGCGATAGCGCACGCGCACCCGGGCGTGCAATGGCTCTTCGGGCGGCGGGGCGATCCAGTTGATCCGCGCCACGCGGCACTCCGCCGTCATCAGGTCTTTCTTCCAGCCGACGATCAACCGGTTGCGGGCCGTGTCCACCCTTACCACATAATACGGCTCGGCCGCCGGGCAGTCGATCCCGCGGCGCTGCCCGACCGTGAACGCATGCAGCCCCTGGTGCCGGCCGATGATCTCACCGTCGACGGTCTCGATCAAGCCGGGTTCCGGCGGGGGGCCGCCCATGGAGGCAATGAACGCTGCGTAGGACCCGGTCTTTATGAAACACACGTCCTGGCTTTCGTCCGTCACGGCCGGCTGCAGACCGGTGCGCACGGCGATTTCCCGCACCTCCGCCTTGGTGAGACCGCCGAGCGGAAAGCGCGCCAGGGCCAGCTGGGCCTGGGTGAGGCGGGCCAGGAAGTAAGACTGGTCCTTGCGGGCGTCGGCGCCTTTAGAGAGGTGATAACGACCCGCGGCGTCCCGCCCGACAACGGCGTAATGGCCGGTGGCCAGGTGTTCGGCGCCCAGGTCCTGAGCGTGGCGCAGCAGTACCCCGAATTTTATGGACGGATTGCAGACGATGCAGGGATTCGGGGTTTCGCCCGCGAGATAGGCGGCGGAGAAATAGTCCACCACGCTGCGCTTGAAATCGGCGCTCACATCCACCATGTGCACCGGGATGCCCAGCTGGTCGCCGATCGAATTCGCGGACAGCGCGCCGCGCCCCGCGGGCGCGGGCTCGAACCCCGTGAGGAAGTGCAGGCCGAAGACGTTCGTATCATCTTGTTTCAGGATGTGGGCGGCGATCATGGAGTCCACGCCGCCGCTGACGGCAACGGCAACCGTGCGCTTCATCCCACCCAGGCGTCCTTGATGGGCCGGACTTCCATGGCGCGCGGAGGGCAGGCGGTCACACACAGTTCGCAGATGCTGCATTTTTCTTGATCGAACAACACTTCCATTTCCGGGCGCTTGATCGACAGGGCGCCGGTCGGGCACACGGCCGTGCACGCGCCGCAGTGGGTGCACTTGGCCGTCACGCGTTTGACCTCCCGGGAGGCGTTCTGGACCCGGACGCCGTTTTCCTTCAAAAACTTCACCCCGTCGCGGAAGTTTTTCTTGGAGCCGGACAGCTCCATCACCATCACGCCTTCCTTGCCCGGAAGGATAGTCGCGTTCAGGATGTTAAACACCAGGTCGAAGTCCTTGGTGAGGTGGCAGACGACAGGCTTCTGGGCGACATCCTTGGAAAAGCGCAGGACGAGAATCTTTGAGTACACGCCGAACCTCCCGGTGAAATTCTTGCAACCAGGAGGAACTTAAATGGATTTCATGACGGTGTCAACCACCGCCGCTCGTGCATCCGGCCGCGCGGGGGGCGGCGGAAAAATTGATCGGGGATCGAATTTCAATTATACTGAAGCCATGAACCGATTCGCCTATCGCACCACCGGGCTGGCCATCAAGGCCATCTCCAATCTTTCCAAGGCCCGCATTCACCTGCACGGCGAGGAGAATATCCCCGGCGGGTCGGTCATCTTCGTCATCAATCATTTCACGCGGCTCGAAACCGTCCTGCTGCCTTACCTGATCCATCGACTGACCCGGGTACCGGTGTGGATTCTCGCGGATGCGGAATTTTTCAACGGTCGTTTTGACCGCTTTCTGGAACAAATGGGGGCGGTTTCCACGAAAAACCCGGACCGCGACCGGCTGATCGTCAAGACGCTGCTCGACGGGACCGCGAACTGGATCATTTTTCCGGAAGGCGGCATGGTCAAAAACATGAAGGTCATGGAAAGGGGCCGGTTCATGATCTCCTGGGCTGCGGGCAAACGGCCGCCGCACACGGGCGCGGCCACCCTGGGGATCCGCACCGAATTCTACCGCGAACGGATGCGGTGCCTGTCCGCGCGGGAGCCGCTCGAGTGCGATCGCCTCATGCGGCTGTTCAAGATCGATGCGATCGAGCCCGTCCTCAAGCGATCCACCCATATTCTGCCCGTCAACGTCACGTATTACCCGGTCCGGGCGCGCGAAAACATCCTGATCGACATTGCCCGGCGGCTGGTGGACGACCTGCCGGAGCGGCTCCTGGAAGAACTCATGACCGAGGGCTCCATGCTGTTGTCGGGGGTCGACATCGACGTCCGGTTCGGCCGCCCCATCCCGGTTTCAGAAAGCCTTAAACGCGTGGCCATCGCCCAGGACATCTGCTCCCCGTCGCGGCTCGGCTTTGACGATCCGATTGCCTCGCGCAACGTCATGCGCCGGGAGGCGCTGGCGCTGATGAACCGTTACATGTCCGCCATCTACAGCATGACCACCGTCAACCATGACCATCTCTTCGCCTCGGTGCTGAAGCATGCCCCTTTCGGGCGAATCGACCGGGCCGACCTGTGTCGGAGGGTTTTCCTGCTGGCGACTCGCCTGCAGGAAACGCCGACGCTGCACCTGCACCGCCAACTGGCGGCCGACCAGCTGCATCTCCTGACCGACGACCGTCTCGGCATCGCAACCGACTTCATCTCGCTGGCGCTGGAGAAAGGCAACCTGAGGCAGGGGGAGGGATGCTACCTCAAGGATCGGAGATCTTTCAGCTCGCCTTACCGTTTCCACCGGGCGCGCATCGACAACCCGGTCGATGTCATGGCGAACGCCGCCGTGCCGCTCTTGGAGGTACAGCGCCGAGCGCGGCGAATCGCATGGATGCCCTCCTTCTGGGTGCGCCGCAGGGTCAGGGATCGCCTGCTCAAGGAGGCCCTGGAGGAATTCGAGGCGGATTACCGGAGGTTCCATGTTCCCGAGGAATCCAAGCCGGAGGGGGTGGGTCGGCCGATCCTGGTGCCGGGCCGGTCCGATGCGCTCGGGGTCGTCCTTTGCCACGGGTACATGGCGGCCCCGCTGGAGGTGAAGGGCCTGGCCGACTATCTCGGCCGGCTGGGGTACTGGGTGTACGCGCCGCGGCTGCGGGGCCACGGCACCTCGCCCGAAGACCTGGCCACGCGCTCCTACCAGGACTGGGTGCGCTCCGTCGACCGCGGGTATGCGATTATCCGCACCATCTGCCGGCGCGTGGCGGCCGGCGGGTTCTCCACGGGCGCGGGGCTGGCGCTTGACTTGGCCGCCCGGGTCAAGGGCCTGGCGGGCGTGTTCGCAATCTCGGCACCGATGCGCCTGAGGGACTTCAACGCCCGTTTTGCCCCGGCGGTGGGCGCCTGGAACCGCCTCATGGACATGGCCGGCCGATCCTCCGCCAAAATGGAGTTTGTCGAAAACAGGCCGGAAAACCCCGACATCAACTACCTGCGCAACCCCGTTTCCGGCGTGCGGGAAATCGAACGCCTGATGGATGACCTCGAGCCGCGCTTGAACGACATCGAAATCCCCTCGCTCGTCGTACAGTCGAGCGACGACCCGGTCGTCGACCCGCGCGGTTCCGAAAAAATTTTCAAACACCTCGGCGGCCGCGACAAAAAATACGTCGTCTTCAGCCTCAACCGCCACGGCATCCTCCTGGGGGAGCGCGCCGACATGGTCTACCAGGCCGTCGGCGAATTCCTGCAACACCTGCAGCGCCCGTCTAAATTTTAATCGATTGAAATTACTATAAATGAAGTCGTTTTCGGCTTTGCGGTTTTTGACAGGTTCCGTGAACTATTGTAAAATCAATATAGAAATCGATACAGCCATCCAAACGGACTTTTTTTTTGCGTTGAGTTTTCATGCGCGGGCATAGGTAAACAGGGTGAGTCGGTCGAACTCGAAGCGGGTCGGATGGGCGCTGGCAGCCTTGGTGTGGGCCTGGACCGGGTGCATGTCCAAAGCCCCTTACACGGTGGCGGTGGCCGAGGAAAGAGCGGTCGGGCACTGCACCTACATCGACACG
>JALOPD010000098.1 GCA_025454075.1 Desulfobacterales bacterium
CAGAGGCGGAGCGGGGTGCCCGCCGCGGCGAGCCGCAACCAATTCTTCAGGCGACTCTGCCACGCCCCCCAGCCGTCTCATGGAACCGATGGCAGGCAGAGACGGCCGGCGGCTCCGTGAGAGTCAGTCCTCCGGGGCTGTCCGGGTCGGTATGGAGCGGGCTGGCTGCCGTGCGTGGGTTCGTTGAACGGGTGGTTGCGGCTTGCCGCGGCGGGCACCCCGCTCCGCCTTCCCCCGAAAGAGGGTGCTTTTTTACTTCTTGCCGTCGTTACCGCTTGGTGCTAAGATAATAGACAAAACGCGAGGCCCTATCCCCACGTGTTCGGCGGCTTCCCGCCGGTCGACCGCCGACTTTTCAGGTGCGGTCGGCCCCGCTGCATCCGGTGCAGCGGGGGATAAATCATTTCCCTTGAAAGGGCGCAGGGATGGAACGAAACGGCGGCGATGCGGTTTCGGGTGAGAGACCGGCATCCCTATCCGTCCATTCGAAGACCCCCCCCGCGCCGGCCTTCGACGTTCTCTTCCGGCACATGGCCGAAACGGTCCAGGAAGTCTTCTGGCTCAGCACGCCGGACCTGAAAACCCTCCTGTATGCCAACCCCGCTTTCGAGCGCGTCTGGGGGCAACCCCGGGATGCAGCGCTGCAGCCTCCGGCGGCCATCGTCAATGCCGCGCACCCCGACGACTTCTCGCGCGTCTTCAAAGAGATCCTCTCGGTTCGGGAAGCCCCCCGGGACATCGACTACCGGATCGTGCGCCCGGACGGCTCCATCCGCTGGGTCCGCAACCGGGTGCACGGGATCTACGACGACGGGGGCCGGCTGGCGATGCTGGCGGGAACGGCCGCCGACGTCACCGAGCAAAAACTCTTTCAAAAATCGCTGATCGACTCCCACGCCCGCTTCATCACGGTCCTGGACGGCATCGACGCCGACATCTATGTCGCGGACATGGACACGCATGAAATTCGTTTTGCGAACCGGCACATCCGGGAGAGCTTCGGGCCGGACCTCATCGGGAAGAGATGCTGGGAGGTCTTTCGGAAGGAAACCGGCCCCTGCCCGGGGTGCAGCAACCCGCGCCTGGTCGACGCGGAAGGGAACCCCTCGGCGGGAGCGGCCTGGGAGGGGCGAAACCCCGTCACCGGGAAATCCTACCTCAACTACGACCGTGCCATCAAATGGGTGGACGGCCGAACGGTGCGCCTGCAGGTCGCGACCGACATCACCCGCCTGAAAGTCCTGGAGGCGGAGAGCCGGGGCATTCAGGCCCGGCTCCAGCAGGCTCAAAAAATGGAGGCCATCGGGACGCTCGCCGGCGGCATCGCCCACGATTTCAACAACATTCTGACCGCCGTGCTCGGGTACACCGAGATGGCCCTGATGGAGGCCGGGGAATCCGCTCCGGTGAGCCGCAGTCTCCAGCAGGTCCTGCAGGCGGGCAATCGGGCGCGCGATCTGGTGAAGCAGATCCTGGCCTTCAGCCGGCAGACGGAGCTGGAGTTCAAGCCGGTGCGGGTGTCCCTCATCGTCGAGGAGGCATTGAAGCTGATGCGGGCCTCGCTGCCCTCCACGATCTCCATCCGGCAGCGGCTGCAGAGCCGCTCCGCCGTCCTGGCGGACCCCACCCAGATCCATCAAGTGATCATCAACCTGTGCACCAACGCGGCCCACGCCATGCGCGAAAGGGGCGGCGACCTCTCCGTGAGCCTCGAAGATGTCGATCCCGATGACGCCTTCTTCAGCGAACACCCCGAACTGGCGCCGGGCAGCTACCAGGAGCTGACCGTCCGGGACAGCGGCGCGGGAATGACGCCGGAGGTCATGGCGCGCATCTTTGACCCGTTTTTCACCACCAAGCAGCGCGGCGAGGGGACCGGCATGGGGTTGTCGGTGGTGCTGGGCATCGTCAAGAGCCACAAGGGCGCCATCATCGTCGACAGCGCGGCCGGGAGCGGCACCGCCTTCCACTGCTATTTCCCGATCGCCCAGCGCGTCGCCGTGGAGGCCGCCTTCGACCACGCCGAGGAACTCCCGCGCGGCCATGAACGCATCCTGCTGGTGGACGATGAAGAGGCGATCATCGACTTGGGCCAACGCATGCTCGAGCATCTGGGCTACCGGGTGACGACCCGCTCCAGCGGCGCCTCGGCCTTCAAGCTGTTCCTCCAGAACCCGTGGCGGTTCGACCTGGTCATCACCGACATGACCATGCCCAAGATGACCGGCGAGGAGCTTGCCCGGAAACTGCTTCTGATACGGCGCGACATCCCGATCGTCCTGTGCACGGGGTACAGCGCCGCCATATCCAAAGAGCGCGCCCGGTCCATCGGCGTCGGGGAGTTCGTCATGAAGCCGATCGTCATCGGCAAGCTGGCGCGGACCGTGCGCAGGGTGCTGGACTGCGGAAACATCCTGCCGAAGTAGGCGGCGTCCTCACAACCCGGACAGGCTTGAACCAAATTCGAAATCCGTTTACTGCGTGCCGAACCCCTCCAGGAGATCCCAGAAGAGCGTCTCCATGCCCGGGTGCGGCAGCGGCTGCATCGGCACCAGCCCGGGCGTGTACCCCCTGTGCGTGAACTCCCGGATGAAGCCCGGGTTGCCGCTGATCACGTGCACGGGCACCGACCAGGGACGGTCGCTGCCGGTGAGCTCGACGCACGGCTGGTGGTCGCCCACGATGACGACCAACTCGGAGCCATCGAGAAAGCGGCGGATGAAATCCTTCAGCAGAACGATCTCGTGGGCGATGGCGGCGCTGTAGGCCGGGGAGGCCGCGGACAGATCGGTCCACCCGACCGGGAAGCGCACCGGCGGAAGCGTGTGAAACACGGACCCGTCGCCGATGCGCTCCCAGTCGTCGATGTAAGGGGCCTGGACATCGAAGGCCGCGTGGCTGCCGGTCAGGATCACTTCCACGAACAGCGGGCCGGGGGCACCCCGGATCACGCGGCGGGCCACCCAGTCGAGCACGAACTGGTCCGGCATGGGACCGAAGCCGAACGCGGGGCCCCGGTAGCCGAAGTCCGGGGCGATGAACGCCTGCCCGTAGCGGTAGAAACCGCCCTCCGGCCAGGGCCAAAGCGTCCCCGGCATGGCGCGGACCGTGCGGTAGCCGGACCGGTTGAAATAGCCGGCCAGGGGCACGAGGTCCGACGCGAGCAGCAGGTCGTGCGCGACCTGGCCGTCGATGCGGAGGCCGCTGGCGAGCGTCGCGTGGGCCAGCCAGGACCCGCCGCCGAAGGTCGGGGAGGTCAGGTAGGCGGAGCACATCTCGAAGCCGGCGGACCGCAGCTCGGCCTCCGCCGCCCGGATCGCCGGCAGGACCGTTGCGGCATGCCGCGGGTCGCTGAGGGCGCTCATGCCGTAGGACTCGACCACCATCAGAAACACCGACGCCCGTTCGAGCTTTCCCAGGTCGCCGGCGACGCGGCGCGCGCGCCCCTCGGCCTGTCGCAGGGCGGCCCGGCGCTGCTCCCGAAGGTGCTCCAGGTTCAGGATGAAGCGCACTTCCTCGGCCACGCGCGGCAGCACGGCCTCGCCGAACCCGCCCGGCGGCAAGCCGGCGGCGGCCGCGGCCCAGAGCGCGGCCGACAGGGCGGCCGCCGGCAGGCGGAGGCCCGGGTGCGCGGGCGTGCGGGCCGCCAGCCCGTTGTGCAGGGTCTTGAGCGCCCGCCAAACCGCCCAGGCCAGCCCGATCGTCCCCGCAAGGGCTCCGGCCAGCCCCATCAGCACCTGCTCCGGCGGCCGGGTCAGGCGGAACAGCAGCACCAGGTCCGGCAGGCGCTGCGAATCGAGAAAAAGGTTGAAATCCCGGTTGAAGACCATCGGGACCAGGCGGTCCGCCGATTGAAACAGCTTCAGGAAGATGACGGCGGCCGTGAGCGCCGCGTAAACCGCCGGTCGAAAACGCCGGCCCGGCCGGACCAGCAGGCACATGCCGAAAAAAAGGCAGAGGCCGTCCGGTGAGACCCGGAGCAGGGAGCCCCACTCCATCCGGGAAAACGGGATTTCCACCGCCAGCAGGGCATTCAGGAATAAGACGGCCGCGGCCGATTTGAGGAGCCATACGTCAGGCATGAGGGTGCGTGGCGGCAGCCAAGCCCTCCAGAAACTCGCACCCGCGATTCATGGATCGCTCCCAGGTGGGGTGCGCTGAAAACGTGGTCAGGGCGGCCCGGCCCATCGCTGCCAGCCGGTCGCGGTTGCGATGGAACTCTTCGATGTGGCGCCGGACGGCCGCCGGATCGCGGGCCGCCACCAGAAAGCCGTTTTCGGCATGCCGCACGAACTCGCTCACCCCGCCGGCGGTCGAGCCGATGACCGGCAGGCCGAAGGCCATGGCCTCGAGCGCGGCGATGCCGAAGCCCTCGTGCGCAAAGGGCATGGCGAAGACCTGCGCGGCGGCGTACGCGTCGCGCAGGCCCCCGCCGTCCACGGCGCCGAGCAAGCGCACCTGCGATTCAAGCCTCCGGCTGGAAATCAAGCCCCGGATGCGGCGAACATGTCCGGGGTCCGCCGTCAGGCTGCCCACGACCGTGACCCGCCACATGGAATGCGGCAGGCGGGAGAGGCTTTCCAGCAGCGGGTCCAGCCCCTTGACCGGCGAGAGGTTGCCGACGAACAGCAGATCCAGCGGCCCGGGCCGACGGCTGCGCTCGAGGATCGACCGCTCGCAGGCGATGCGCCCCAGGCGGTCTCCGCCCGGGTGGGCCACCTGCATGGGAGGGGCGTCCCGGCCGATCAACGCTCGGGCGGCGTCCCGGGTGAAGCGGCTGGTGAACAGAAGCCCGTCCGTCGTCCGGAGGTAGCTTCGCTCCACCCGCCCGTAAATGAAATTGAGAAGCCGGCGGCGGGGCTGCCGGCAGAGCACCTGGTGCACGATGCCCACGATCGTCGTCCGGCGGCCGGACCGAAGACGCCGGTTGATGCGGACCAGGGAGGGGTGGCAGAGCTCGTCCTGCAGCAGCAGCTCCCATTCGCGGCCGTCCCGCAGCGCGGCCGGACCGTGCGCGAGGCCGTCGAGAAGGCATCGCGCGTAGGGCTTACACACCAGCGAGACGACCTCCACCTGATGGCCGCGCCCCCGGAGCGCCTCCGCCAGGAACCGGTCGTAGAGATACCCGCCGGTCAAGGTGTCGAGCCGCCCGTAGATGACCAGGCCGATGCGCATCAAATCGTTTCCGTGTAGGCCGCCCACGCCGTGCTGCTTTCCCAGATCGTCACGGCGGCCTCGCGCAGGCGGGCATCCGGGAACCGGGATCGCAGCGCGCGGCACAGGATCCGCGCCAGATGCTCGATGCTCGGGTTGAGCCCCCGAAACTCCGGCAGGTCGTTCAGGGTTTTGTCCCGGAAGCCGGCAAGCACCGCCTCCAGTCCGGCGGAGACGGCATCGATGTCCGCCAGGAACCCGTTGGGGTCCAGGGATTCGCCGGCCAGGCGCCATTCGACGCGGTAGGCGTGGGAATGGGGGCGATTCTCCGGGCCGAAATCCCCGCCGATCAGGTAATGCTGCGCGACGAACTCGCGCTGCACGGCCACGCTGTACATGGTGGGTCCCTCCGCGTCACTCGCCGTAGGTGAACACGACCTGGAGGACCTCCTCCGGTCGGCGATCCAGGAGATCATAGCCCTCCGCTGCGCGCTCCACCGGCATTTCGTGGGTGATGAAGCGGGAGGGTCGCACGCGGCGGATCATCTCCCAGGCGGTCTCGATGCGCCGCGCGGGGTCCCAGCGGGCGGCAGCCTGCGCCGGCAGGGTGCTCACCTGGCTTGAGATCAACCGGATGCGGCTGCGGTGAAACCGGCCGCCGAGGTCGAGCGCGGCGGGCTTGGTGCCGTACCAGGAACCGATGACGACGCGGCCGCCGAAACCGCAGGCGGCGATGGCCGCGTTCAGGGCCGAAGGCTCCCCCGAAAGCTCGAACACCAGATCGGCCATGGCCTCACCTGAATCCGGCGAGAGGCGGCCGGGTGCGCCGGCCTGACGGGGATCGAAAGCGGCGTGCGCCCCAGTGGAGAGCGAGATTTCCCGGCGGCGGGGGATCGGGTCGACGGTCACCAGGCGCTTCAGCGGGTGACGGGCCAGCAGCGCGGTGGCGAGCAGTCCGACCACCCCCTGGCCGAAGACCGCCACCGCTTCGCCGACGGCGGGACGGCCGTCCAGCATCAGGGTGACGGCGGTTTCCATGTTGGCCAGGAAGAGGGCGTCGCGATCGTCCACATCCTCCGGGATCGGAAGGATGCCCGCGGCGCCGAGATTCATGCGACCGGCGTGCGGGTGAAAGCAGAACACGCGGCGCTCCGCGAGATCGCCGGGGGCCCCCGGCCCCAGGCCGACCACCCGGCCGGCAGCGGCATACCCGTAGCGCAAGGGGTAGCGGGCGGGGCCGGTCAGCGCCGGCAGTTTCTCATCCAAGGGCAGCTCCGGCGGCGCCTCGCCCCGGTAAAACAGCAGTTCGGTGCCGGCGCTGACGGCCGAGAGGCTGACCCGGACGGCGACTTCGCCCGGCCCGGGCGGGGGGATCTCCTCGCGGCAGACGACCACCCGGCGGGGCGCCTGCATGACGACCGCGGCCCGTTTCATGGGGCGGCCCACTGCGGCCGGGCCCACAGGATGAAATCACGGCCCAGGGTCTGGCAGAAAGCGTCGCCGAGCCGCAGGTCGAGGCCGCCGTCGGCGGCGGCCGCGTCGATCACCGGCAGGCCTCCCAGCAGCCGGGGGCTGATCGTGATGACCACCCGGTCCGCCAGTCGATTGCGGATGAAGCTGGTGATCACCCGGGCGCCCCCCTCGATCATGACGCTGTTGACCGAGTGGTCGGCCAGCCACCGCATCAGGGACCCGAGGTGGATGCGGCCGTCGGCCCCGGTGACGCAGGGCACGGGCTCGGCGCCCGCTGCGATCAGCGCCTGGGCTCGGGAGGGCGGAACCCCCGGGCCGTGGATCAGCCATGGGCGCGCGTCCGGCCGACGAAGGAGCGAGGCTTTTCCCGGGGTGCGCAGGCGGGTGTCCAGAACGATCGGCTGGGGGCTTTTCCCGGGCACCTGTTTGACCGTGAGGCTGGGGTCGTCGGCGAGAACGGTGCCGATGCCCACCAGGATCGTGTCGCACAGCGCGCGGATGGCGTAGGTGAGCCGCATCGATTCGGGGCCGCTCAGGCGGACCCGCTCCCGCTTCGGCCCGGCGATGCTGCCGTCGACGCTTTGGGCGTAGCTCAGCACCACGAACGGCCGGCCGCGGGACGCCCGGAAGTCGGCCGCCGCCGCGAGACGGCTTTTCAGTTCGTCCAGGCCGCGGAGGCCGTGTCCGGGGGGGGCGGCCCAGTCGGATGCCGGGCCCTCGGAACGGCCCGTGCGGCGGGGCTCTTCAGCGCCAGTCGGTCGCTTCGCCATGCCAGGGGTCTCACTTTTGATTCTTTAAGAAAAAGACGTCTTCCGGCTGCCAGATGCGGGGGTGGCCGGCTCCGGTCATCATCAGGGAGACGGCGGCCGTCAGGGTGAGCACCGCCCCGGCACCGCCGCAACCCGCCGTCACGAAACCCGCCGCTGCGAGACTTAATAGCATCCCTGCGACGCGCGCCGCAACCCCCAGGGCGCAGAGCGCACCGAGGACCGCCACGCCCGCCTGGGCCGCCGCCCCCCGGAGGGGGCAGGCTTGAGTGACGGAGAGCACGACCCCGCCCGCTACGGCGGCGCGCAGAAGCAGCGGCAGGGCGCGGGCGGCGGCCGCCTCGACGGCGCGCAGCCGCGGCCGCAGGAGCCGGCCGTCGGGGGATGCGTGGCCGCAGATGATCAGCCAATCTTTGGCCATCCCGGCGAGGAACACGCCCGCCATGACCCAGCCGGCCGATGTCGTGGCCTCGGGGCTGAGGATGGGCAGCAGCGCCAGCGCGGCGAAGCCCATTTCGCACCCGGCGACCATGCGGGCGCCGGCCCGCGGCCGGACTTCGCCGATCCTGCGCCCGGCCCATGACCGTATGCGGCGTGCCGCCCGGACCCCGTAATACCCGATGCCCACGCTCACGAAGACCACGGGCGCCTTGCCGCCCGAAACAAGCAGCAGGGAGGCCACGAGCAGGCCGAGCGCGTCGATTTCCGTGTCGAGGAGCTCACCCAGGCGGGTAACGGTCCCCGCCGCCCGTGCGACCCGGCCGTCGAGATGATCCATCAACACGGCCAGGAGGTAGAGGCCCCCGGGAGCCCAGCGCAGCCACTCCCCGCTTCGGCCCCCGGGCGGGTCCTGGAAGAGAAAACCGGCCATGGCCGCTATGAGGGCGGCCCGCCCGAGCGTCAGGAGGTTGGCGGCGCCCAGCGACGGGAGGAGCCGGGGGCTGCGCGGGAGGCGGTTCAGCGCAAGGGAGGTTTCCAGCCGAACGAGGACGGCCGCCATGACCGCAGCGGCCTGGACGCCCCAGCGCAGCGCGGCCGGCCGGCCCCAGGATCCCGCCAGCAGGCAGACCCCGCCCGCCAGGAAAAGCAGCCCGGCGACCCGTAGGATGCGGCCGGTGCGCCGGAGACGGGTCAGGCCGGGGTCGGCGTTTCCGGCGTCGGGGCTTCGGGCGCGCATGCCCATCGTTCGGCGATGTCCCTTTCAAGGTCGTCCAGCAGCTCCTGCTGCTCCCGATCCAGGCCGGAGGCGAGCCGCAGTTCCCGGATCTCGGCCAGGGCGCGCTGCGGCGTGATGCGCGGCCGGCCGTTGAAATCCGCCATCGGAGGGCCCTGCCGGATGCGCTGCCGGTGCTCGTCGGATTCGCGGACGAGCGTCTCGGGAATCTCGCCGGCGAAGTTGCGGAACAGCAGCCGGGCGGCCAGCACGCGCGCCTCGCGGCGCTTGAAGCGGCCGATGAGGTCGATTTTGCCGGAAAGGGGCGCGGCGTGAAATTCCCGGCACAGCGCCTCGTCGGGCCGCGGGAGGAAGCCGTTCTGGTAAAGGCCTGCATCCGGGTCCAGGTCGGGGATGAACGGGTAGCGATAGTGGCGGTGATGCCGGATGAGGGCCGCGAACTCGCCCGGGTGGGCCTTGAGCCACTCGATGTTTTGTTCCATCTGCGAGCGCCGCTCCGGGCCGATCGGCTCGAAATGCCGATCGTGGGGCGGAAGCAGAATCCCCGGTTCGCCGCAGCGTTTGCGGACCACCCACGAGGCGGCCGCCGGGTTTTCGATCTGCGTCTCCCGCAGGTTCGGAAGATCCAGCCGCAGCCAGAGACCCTGTTTGGGGTAGGGGACGGAGCTGCCGATCGACAACACCGGCGCCTGAAACCCGTTGCGCGTTCCCCACTCGCTGGACACCAGGATGCCGAGCGCATGGCCGCCGTGGGGGCTTTGAAAGGCCGTCGGCAGCTCCGCCGCCCGCCGGGCATCGGTCTCCGCGTCAAAACACCCCTCGAGATACCGCCACATCTTTTCATCCTGGAAGAGGCGCCGGCCCAGGCGCAGGCATGCCTCGGCGTCGCACATGGCGTCGTGGGACTGGCCGGTGAAGAACCCGTTGGCCGCCCCGATGTCCTCCAGCTTCAGGGAGTCTTTGCCGTTGAGCGTCGGCCAGACGAGGGCCTCCCGCCGGTGGATCCAGTACATGATGGTGATGGGCAGAAGGTCCATCCGCCGGCAGCGGCCGGCGAACTGGTGCGTGTAGGGCGGCAGCAGGTTGCGGTGAAACGAGAATCGCAGGAACTCGTCGTCGAAGCCGATCGAGTTGTAGCCGATGCCGGTCGTGCCGGGGCGGTTCATTTCGCGGTGGATGTCCAGCACCGCCTCGTATTCGCGGCGGCCGGATGAAAAGCGCGCTGTGCGGATGCGGTTGACGAGGATGGCCGCCGGCGAGGGGATCACGTCCTCCCGCAGCCGGAGCGAGGCGCTGAAGCGTTCGATTTCGTTCAGCCCGGCGTCGGTGCGGATGGCGGCAAATTCGAGGATCTGGTCGTACGCACGGCTCAGCCCCGTGGTCTCGATGTCGTAGAAGAGAAAGGTGTCGCCCATGCGGGAATTGTTGCCCCGCCGGGCCGGGCTTTGTCAATAAAAAAGGTGTTATGTTTTAAGTGTTAAGTTTTAAGCATAGGATAAAAATCCATTTTCTATCTCAATCGAATTCCATCCACCACTTATTAAGGGTTGCATAATTGTATAGACACGGACGCCCCCTCACCCTACACTCTTTTGTTAATTATTGCGTCGTGATCACCAACTCCTCGTGCCCGTAGCCGAACTCGGTGAGCAGGTCGCCCACGGTCTTGACGATCTCCTCGGGCGCGAGCTTGGTCTCGACGTAGATGTTCGTCTTCTTGATTTTCTCGGGTATTCTCAGCTGGTCGGAATAGCGCGAGAAGCAGGGGTTGGGGTCGTCGTACAGCCAGAGCACTTTTTCGAACTCCTGGGGGTGGGTCCCCGCGAAAAAGTTGCAGACCGTGGTCAGCATCTCCTCCCACGATTTCACCGGGACGGTGTTCCCCTGGAAGGTGAAGGAGTTGATGGATTTGCCGGCGAAGTACTCCGGCTTCATGGCGACGATGTCGGAACTTTTTTCGGAGACGACAGGGGGAGGGGGCTCCATCGGTTTGGCCGGTTTCTCCAAACGGGCCGGCAGCGTGTGGCTTCCATTCGCGAGGACCCAGCGGTCCAGGTTCGCACGGATGAAGCGCTCGATCATGCCGGGCTCGGCCTTGTAGCCGCAGAGTTTTTCAGTGGCGTCGCTCAGGAGCTCCATCAGGATCTTGTTGGGCCCCGTCACGATCTTGTTCCATGCGTCGGGCAGGACATCGGCGGCCAATTTGCGCGTTTGGTGCTGGTAGGCGGCTCTGGCCGACTCCAAATACTCGCCGGATGCCACCTTGTCCCGGCCCATGAATGCGATCAGGTCCGCGGCGGCGGTCTCCGGGCGGCATTCGGACATGTCGAACGAGTGGCACTGCTTCTGCTTCAAGCCGCCCTTGGCCGCGGGCAGGTAGAACCACCAGCGAATGCCGTCCGTGTGAACCGCCAGCTCAACGCCCTCCCTGGACGCAAAGGCCACGAGCTGTTTGTGGATGTCGTCCAGATGACCGCCGTCGCGCCGGACGTCGAGAAACAGCTTGCCGGTGTCGGCGATGCGCAAGGCGTAGGCCGCCTGGCCGGCCTCGGTCGAAAAATCCGGATAGACCTCGTCCACGTTGAAAATATCCCATTCCAGGAGCGAGAGCAGTTTCAAAACGACCGCCTGCTTGATGGAAGCCTCGTCGAGGGTGTGGAGTTTTTTGTTGGCCTTGAGATCCTTGACGAAGGAAATGATCTGCTTTTTCATGCTCGCCTCGAACGTGTCTTGCTGTAAAAAAAACGATGGCGCTGCCGGCGGTGTCACGCTCGCCGGTGCGAGCGCCGATGCGCGTTAGCCTTCGGGATGCCGGGCTCCATTCGAGCCGCCCGCTTCTGCCGCCGGAAAGGGGCTTCCGATGCCCTGCACCTGCCGGATCGGCCGGGACGGCCCTTGGTGGTGCTATCGGCTTAATCCGGTTGGGACTTGAGGCCGCAGCCGGCGTTTTCTCAAGTTTTCGGCGAGGCGGCCGAAGAATAGATTCGGAACCCGCGGCGGCTGGGGTCGGAGGTGATGACATGCTCGTAAAAATCATGTTCTGGGGCGCTGTCCTGTTCACGGCCATCGGCATGAACTCCCCCGATGGCAATCTCTTCTTTTTCGGCGCCGCCCACCTTACCATGCTGACGATCGGGCTTGCCCTCTTTCGGCGTGAGAAGCGAGTGAAAGGCCGCTCGGCAGCCAAGGCAGCCGTTCCGGCCGCCACCCGTAAGGCCAAATCCTCATAGAAGCCGACCCGCCGCAGGTCCCAACCGTCCTTTCTTGCAACCATTCCTGAGTCTTTTCTGTAAGTTGAGTTCCAATTATGACAATTTTTTGACAGATTTGTGGACTGACAACTTACGGCAACTGAGCCATTATCCTTGTCGTTTTTTTTAACACCTTGAATATATGCCAAAAATTCGGTTTACCGAATTTTTGGCATGGTAGTTGTATAGTTCTGTAGAAAAAGAAGGACTAAAGGCTGAAATCAGGAAGGCCGATATAGGAACCGGGGCAGGCGAGTTCAATTTAAAACAGAGGACGGCACCATGAGAAACGGCAAGGCGTTGACTCAGAAATTCGACTACGACATGGGGTACCTTGTGAAGAGCCCCTGCAGGGGCTGCGGCAACTATCCGGCATTTCCGGACTGCATGGACCGCTGCGTGCTGCTGGATCGCGTTCAAAACGCCCTGAGCGACAGCCTTTCCAGCGTGCACAACTATTCCTCCGTGGAATCCTATTCCCTGCCGCTTGAAGTGCTGGACAGGATTTGAGCCACTCGGCCGTCCTCGGCCCTCACGCCCTGAGTATTTCTCGCGCCGGGGCCGTCAGGTGTTCCAGCAGCGGTTCCAGAAGCGCGTGCGCCTCGGCAAAACGGCGTTCTTCGGCCAGGATGATCTCCGGCCGCTGAACGAAAGGCCCCGGCGGTTCAAAGTCATTGCGGCAGTGCTCGATCAGCCCTTCGGCCCCCTCGCGTGTGACTTCCAGGTGGAACTGCAGCCCGACTAAACGCTCCTCCGCCACAAACCCCTGATGGCGGCAGCCTCTGCTGCCGGCTATGTGCACAGCCCCCAGCGGGATATCGAACGTATCCCCGTGCCAGTGGAACACCTCGGCCGTTTCCGGTAAAAACCTCGCCGTCTTCGATTCCTTCGCTTCCGGGGTCCGCCGGATGTCGAACCAGCCGATTTCCCGCTGATCGTTCCGGTAGACGCGGGCTCCCAGGACCGCCGCCAGGAGCTGAGCGCCCAGGCAGATCCCCAGAACGGGCTTTCCGGCCGCAACCACCTTTTCGATGAAATGTTTTTCGGAAACCAACCACGGATAGAGGGTGTCCTCGTAGACATTCATCGGCCCGCCCATGACCACGAGCAGCCCCACCTCGCCGAGCGCCGGCAGAGGGTCGCCTGCATACAACCGGGTGGCGTGAATCGGGTGGCCGGCGGCTTGGGCCCAGGCGGCAATGCGGCCGAGGCCCTCAAAAGGCGCGTGCTGCAGATAGTGCAGGATCATGTGTGCAGACGACGCTCCCAATCATACTCCCGCGATGTGACGACGTCCTCCATGCGGCGGATGCGCTCTTCCAGCCCTTCGTAGCGGCGCTTCAGCCCCTGAGCGGCATCGTGGCGGGAGGCGGTGTAGCGTTCGTAGAACTGTCGCTCGTCCGGCGACGAGATCGGTATGACCGGCTGCGGCTTCATCACCAGGGCCGCCAGAATGTAAAGAATCATGGCCGGCCAGAGGCCGGAGACGATCAGCATCACCAGCGCGATGAGCCGCACCCAGAACACGGAAAAGTCGAAATACTCCGAAAGGCCGCGGCAGACGCCGAAAATGGCTCCCTGACGAGACCGGTAGATCCCTCTGCCGACATAGTCCTTCATTTGTCGTGCTCCTCCCGGCGGCGCTCCGCCAGAATCGTTTCAAGTGATTCGATGCGCTGCTCGAGGCGCGAAAGCCCCTGGTATATCTCCTGGATGATCCGGGTGTCCTCCGTCTGGCTGGCGCGGTCGCCCGTGCCCCGAAACAGTTTGACGGCCAGGGCGACGACGATCGCCGCAATCCCCGCCAGCACCAGGACCAGCGCTCCTTCCACAACGATGCTCACGTCTGTTTGCTCCTTGTCAGGGGATCGGCACCCGTCCACGATGCCGTTCGTCTTCTATCTTTCCCCAGTTTACGACATGACCGTGCGGCCATCAACCGATTTCATGCGTTTTTTTCAACGGCCGTCCGCGAGGCCTTGAGGGATTCGAGCTCGCGCTCGATCTCCTCGTCCACCGAAAGCCGGTTGAGCCGGTCTTCCAGGTCTTGCGTGCGCCCGAAATTGACCAGGTCGGCCTCGGCCTCCATGCGCTCGATCCGGTTTTCAAGCTCGTCGAACTTGAAGACGGCCTCGGCGCTGTCCACGCGGCGGATCTCCGCCTGGGCGCGGCGCTTGCGCTCGGCATGGATGTGCCGCTGCACGAGGAGGCGCTGTTTGTCCCGGGCGGATTTCAACTTTTCTTCGAGCTGCCGGATGTCGGCCTGGTACTGGTCCGACAGCGACCGGTGGTCTCTGAGTTCGCGGTCCAGCACCTCCTCGCGCTGCTGGTAGCGGCGTCTTTCGACAAGCGCCTCCCGTGCGAGGTCGTCGCGGCCCTTGCCGACCGCAAGCTCGGCCTTGTCGGCCCAGAACCGGGAACGGCCTCCGGCTTCGTCGCGCTGCCGCTCGGCCTTCTTGGCTTCGGCCATCACCCCGGCGCAAGCCGTCTTCAACTCCACCAGGGTGTCCTCCATTTCACGGATCATCAGACGGATCAGCTTCTCCGGGTCCTCCGCCCGATCCAGCATGGCGTTGATGTTGGAGCTGACGATGTCACGAAAGCGTGTGAAGATGCCCATGAGAACCTCCAATGATGCCTCCCGTTCCGGGAGGCATGTCAAATGGTTGAAGCGTCATTTAATCTGTGAGTTATGACGCTGGGCTTAAATGCACAGATGGTGCCGAGCGATGTTCTTCAACTATATTATTGAAAACATAATATAAATTTACAATTGACGGTACGCATGATATTGTATAAAATAACCGATAAATAGCAAAAATACATAAAAATAGGCTAAAATAACCAATTTATGTTTAAATCACCTAAAAATTGGCCAAGCGCTTCGACAGAAGCGCTTGGCCAGTCGGAAGCGTTTCTCGAGTTTCAGGAGATGCTTTCCCGTGTCGCCCCCATCCAACGGCCGGTGTTGCTGATCGGGGAGCGTGGGACCGGCAAGGAGCTGGCAGCCGCCCGGCTTCACTACCTCTCCGGACGCTGGCAGCGGCCGTTCGTCACCTTGAATTGCGCGTCGCTGGCGCCGTCGTTGATCGAGTCCGAGCTTTTCGGCTATGAACGCGGGGCGTTCACCGGGGCATTGCAGCGGCGGGTCGGGCGTTTCGAAACGGCGGACGGTGGAACGCTTTTCCTGGACGAGATCGGCAACGTGCCCCTGGAGGTTCAGCAGAAAATCCTGAGAGCGGTCGAATACCAGGTCTTCGAGCGCGTGGGCAGCGCGGAGCGCGTGGAGGTGGATGTCCGCATCCTGGCGGCCACGCATGCGAACCTGCCGGAAATGGCCGCCTCCGGCCGGTTCCGGCCAGACCTGCTCGACCGGCTCTCTTTCGAGGTCCTGTCGGTTCCACCGCTGCGGACGCGCACCGGCGACATCATGCTTCTGGCGCGGCATTTCGCCGCCCGGATGGCGCGCGAGCTGGGACGCGAGGAGTCCCCCGATTTCAGCGCCGAGGCGGCTGCCGCCTTGGAAGGATATCCCTGGCCGGGCAACGTGCGCGAGCTGAAAAACGTCGTCGAGCGGGCGGTCTACCGGTCGGACAGCCTCCTCGTCTCGGAGATCGTCTTCGATCCGTTTGCCATCCCAGCGGGCCCCGCGCCGGCAGACGTGCTTGCTGGACGCACCGCCGGCTCCGCGGGCACCGGGCCGGACCTGCCGGCCGCACCCATGAAGAGGGCCGTCCTGGATCTGAAGCTGCGGATGCTCAGGTCCGCGCTGGAACGCTCCCGCTGGAACCAGCGCAAGGCGGCGGCCCTTCTCGGCCTGACGTATGATCAGTTCCGGGGCCTCTACCGCCGATACCAGAAGTCGGCGTATGATGAACGCCAACCCGGCGCCCTGTCGCCGCCGCAGGAGAAATAAATGATCGAAATTGTCGCCGGATGGCTTCCCGCGCTGCTGCTGCTGGCCCCATGGGTGCTGGGCTTCAGCGGCCTGGTGCTCCTCGTCGTGCTGGTGCGGCGCAAACCCCCGCAGCTGCCGGCGGAGATCCGTGAGGGGATCGGCGACCTCAACGACCGGCTTGACCGCCTCGAACGGGCGCTGCGCGAGGAGCTTGCGCGGAGCCGGCAGGAAGCCGCCCATGGAGACCGCCAGGCCCGGGAGGAGATCCGGGCCGGGCTCGCGCAGGCCACCGACGCCCTTCTCAACCGCATGGCCGAGATCTCCCGCCTCCAGAAGGACCAACTCGACAGTTTCTCGAAGCAGCTCACCGATCTCACCGCCTTGAACGAAACCAAACTCGAAACCCTGCGCCGGACGATGGACCAGCGCCTGCAGTCCATGCAGGCCGACAACACCGCGAAGCTCGAGCAGATGCGCGTGGTGGTGGACGAGAAGCTCCAATCCACCCTCGAAAAGCGCCTGGGGGACTCCTTCCAGCAGGTGAGCGAGCGCTTGGAGCAGGTGTATGCCGGGCTGGGGGAGATGCGCACGCTGGCGGCCGGCGTGGGCGACCTCAAGAAGGTGCTGACGAACGTCAAAACCCGCGGCACATGGGGCGAGGTCCGGCTGGCGCAGATCCTGGAGCAGATCCTGATCCCGGAGCAGTACGCCGCCAACGTGGCCACCAAGCCGGGGGGCGGCGAGCGGGTGGAGTTCGCCATCCGCCTGCCGGGGCCGGATAGAGACCGGGAGGAGGTCGTCTGGCTGCCGATCGACGCCAAGTTTCCGCAGGAGGACTACCAGCGCCTGCTCGACGCCCAGGAAGCGGCCGACAAGGAGCAGGCCGACCGTTCGCTGCGCAGCCTCGAGATCCGCGTCAAGGCCGAGGCGAAGGCCATCCGCGACAAGTACGTCGACCCGCCGCACACCACCGACTTCGCCATTCTCTTCCTGCCGGTCGAGGGGCTCTACGCCGAAGTGCTGCGCATTCCCGGCCTGTGCGATCATCTGCAGCGCGAGCATCGCGTGGTGGTCGCCGGGCCCACCACGCTCGCGGCGCTCCTGAACAGCCTGCAGATGGGTTTCCGGACGCTTGCCGTCGAACGGCGGTCGAGCGAGGTGTGGGAACTGCTGGGGACGGTCAAGGCCGAGTTCGGGAAATTCGGGGACACCCTGGCCAAGACCAAGAAGAAGCTGCAGGAGGTCACGCACACCATCGACCGGGCCGAGGTGCGCACCCGCGCCATCGAGCGCACCCTGCGCCGGGTGGAGGAGGCCCCACCCGACGCGCCGCCCTCCCTGGAGTCGGCCGACAGCCCCGGCGACTGATTCCTGCCAGGTTCTGTCCCATACGCCCCGCCGGGCGCTTCGCCATGCGAGCAATGGTTCGATAGAACCACAATTCGCTTGTTTTTGCTTGTTTTCGCTTGACAACGGTGAGCCGCTGAGTATTTTTGCGTAAAATTTTTGTCATCCCGCCAGGTTGCCTTTCTTTGACCCAGCGGTATCCAAGGCCAAGGGTGCTCAGGAATCCATCCCCAACAAAGGAGGTCTCCATGAAGCCATTCAATCGCTTACTGTTGGCAGCAGCGGTGTCTGCGGCGTTCGTCGCCGCCGCCGTCGGCCCGGCTCTTTCCGCCGAGGCCATCAAAATGGGCTTTGTATTCAGCATGACGGGCGGTGCGGCCGCCTACGGTGCCACCCAGAAAGAAGGCGCCGAACTGGCCGTCGGGCAGATCAATGCCGCCGCGGGCGGCGGCCTCAAAATCTCCCCCATCTTTGAGGACGATGCCAGCGTGCCGCAGCAGGGCACGAACGTCTACAACAAACTGATCAACGGAGACAAGGTTGCCGTCGTCATCGGCCCCACCCTGAGCAACACCGCCAAGATCACCAACCCCATCGCCCAGCAGATCGGCGTTACGGTCCTGGGCGTCAGCAACACCGCCGGGGGGATCACCGAGATCGGCGACTACATTTTCCGGAATTCATTAACCGAGGCCGTCGTCATCCCCAACACCATTAAGGTCGCCAAGGAGAAACTGGGGCTCAAGAAAGTGGTCCTGTTCTACGGCAACGACGACGCCTTCACCAAGAGCGGCGCCGATGTGTTCCGCAAGGTCCTGCAGGCCGAGGGCATTCAGATCCTGGGCGAGCAGACCTTTGCCAAAGGCGATCGTGACTTCTCTCCGCAGCTGACCCAGATCAAATCCCAGAACCCGGATGCGATCGTCTGCTCGGCCCTGGTGGAGGAGGCCTCCGGCATCGTCAGCCAAGCCCGCCAGCTGGGCATTCCCAAGACCGTGCGCATCATCGGCGGCAACGGCTTCAACTCCCCGGCCCTGATCAAGAACGCCGGCGAGGCTTCCGAGGGCGTCATCGTGGGAGCGGCTTGGAACATCTCTTCGACCCACCCGCTGAACGTGAAGTTCGTCGACGACTACACCAAGAAATACAACCGGCCGCCCGACCAGTTCGCCGCCCAGGCCTTCGCCGGCGTGCACATCGCCTACCAGGCGGCCAAGGCCGCCGGCACGGCCGACAACCGCAAGGCCATCCGCGATGCCATGGTCAAACTAAAGGGGTTGGACACGCTCCTCGGCAAGTTTTCCTTCACGGAGGGTCGGGATGCGGACCATTCCCCGGTGGTCCAGGAAGTCAAGGGCGGCAAGTTCGCGGTGTTCGGCAACTGATAACGGTCCGAAGCTCGAGGCCTGAAGCTTCAAAATAGCAACAGGCTTCGAGCTTCGAGCGCGGCGCAGGAGGACCGGGTGAATCTGCTCGCCCAGCAGTTGGTCAACGGGTTGTTCATCGGCAGCGTCTACGGGCTGTTCGCGGTGGGCTACACCTTGGTGTTCGGGGTGCTGGACATCCTGAATCTGGCGCACGCGGCGGTGTTCACCCTCAGCGGTCTGGTCGCCTTGTGGCTGGTCCAGGCCGCCGGGTTGTCCATCTGGCTGGCGTTTCCGCTGGCCACGCTTTTCGCCGGGCTGCTCGGGCTGCTGCTCAATCAGGTGGCGTTCGTGCCGTTGCGCAAGCGGGCCGACAGCCAGTTCTCGGGCCTGATATCGAGCATTGCCATGGCCATCATCTTCGAGGCCGTGGCCCTGGGGCTGTTCGGGGCGCGGTCGGTGCGCTTCCCCCAGGGGACGGTCTCGGTCCACATCTGGCACGTCGCGGGGGTCACCATTACCTCGCTGCAGGTCGGGATCGTGCTGGTCGCCGCCCTGCTCATGCTGGTCCTGACCTTTTTCATCCAGCGCACCCGGACCGGCAAGGCCGTTCGCACCGTGGCCGAAAACGAGCGCGCCGCCATGCTGCTGGGCGTCAATGTCAACGGCATCATCGCCTTCACTTTTTTCATCTCCTCCGCCCTGGGTGGGGCCGCCGGCATTCTCTACGGGCTCTACTTCGACTCCCTGGCCCCGGACATGGGCCGGTCCATCGAGCTGAAGGGGCTTGCCGTCATCATTCTGGGCGGGATGGGCAGCATCCCGGGCGCCATCCTGGGCGGGTTGGCCTTCGGTCTGAGCGAAGTGCTGACCGTGGCCGTCAGCGGGACCTCCAACCTGAGGGACGCCGTGGCCTTCACGGTTCTCTTCGCCATTCTGCTGATCCGGCCTTCCGGCCTGCTGGGCCGGGGCAAGACGCGGGAGGCCTGAGGCATGCCGGAGCAACTGGTTCAGTTCTACGCTGTTTACGGCAGCGTGATCAACTTCATCGGCATCAACGCCCTGCTGGCCCTCAGCCTGAACGTGACGCTCGCGGCCGGCATGCTCTCCCTGGGCAACGCAGCCTTTGCCGGCCTGGGCGGGTACGCGGCCGGCGTCCTGACCCTTCACTTCAAGATGCCCTACGTCGTCTCCCTCTGCGGCGGAGCGCTGGCGGCGGGGCTCGTCGGATTGGTCCTGGGGCTGCCGGTGCTGCGGCTGAAGGGCGTGTTTCTGGCGATGGCCACGCTGGCTTTCGGCGAGGTGGTGCGCATCACCGCGGTCAACCTCGAGATCACGGGCGGCGCCGAAGGCCTCACCGGCATCCCCAACGTCACCCAGACATGGATGATCTACCTGGCGCTGGCCGGCGCGGCCTATTTCATGGCCGTTATGCGGCGGTCCCGGCTGGGGTGGGCGTTGGTCAGCATGCGTGAAGACGAAACGGCCTCCGCTTGTTTGGGCATCCACATCACCTATTACAAGGTCGTGGCGTTCACCATCGGCGCCATGCTGGCCGGTCTGGCCGGAGGCATGTACGCCCACCTGAACTACCTCATCACCCCGCGCGATTTCGGTTTTTTCATTGCGGTGGACCTGCTGATCTACAACATCGTGGGCGGCACGCGGGTCTGGTACGGCCCGATTCTGGGGGCCGCGCTGATCACGGCCCTGCCGGAAATCCTGCGGGGCGTCGGCGTGACCGCCGGCCCCATCCGAATGGCGGTCAACGGCCTGATCCTGCTGCTGGTCATCCTGTTTCTGCCGAATGGGCTGGCATCCTTCTTCACCCGGTTCCGCCCGGCGGCGGCCAAGGCGGAGACCGCATGAACGACCTGCGAGTGAACAACCTATCGCGGAGGTTCGGCGGGCTGCAGGCCCTGCTGGAGGTGAGCTTCGAGGTGACGCGCGGAACCGTTCACGGCCTGATCGGGCCCAACGGGGCCGGCAAGACCACCCTGATCAACATCTTGAGCGGGGTGCTCTCACCCACCTCGGGAGAGGTTTTCTACCGGGACCAGGCGCTGCATCGGCTCCCCGCCCACCGAGTGGCCGCCGTGGGAGTGGCCAGGACCTTTCAGAACATTCGGCTGTTTCCGACCATGACCTGCCTGGAAAACGTTCAGGCCGGCCACCACCTGACGGCCCGGCGGCCGCTGCTGCCGCGGCTGCTGCGGCTGCCGTCGGCCGGCCGGGAGGACCGGCAGCTGGCGGTGCATTCCGGTGAGATCCTGGCGCGGGTGGGCCTCGGCGGCAAGGCCTCGCACCTGGCCAAAAATCTCTCCTACGGCGAGCGCCGCCGCCTGGAGATCGCCCGGGCCCTGTCCTTCAGCCCCAGCCTGCTGCTGCTGGATGAGCCGGTGGCCGGCATGCGCCGGGCGGAGGCGGCCGAGGTGGCGAACCTGGTGCGTTCGCTGGCCGGCGAGGGCATGACGATCCTGCTGATCGAGCACAACATGGCTTTTGTCATGAACCTTTGTTCCCGGATCACCGTTCTCAATTTCGGCCGCGTGATCACCACCGGAAGCCCGGAAGAGGTGCGCGGCCACCGCGAGGTGGTCGAAGCCTATCTCGGGTCGGGGGACCCCCATGCTTGAAGTAACGGGTTTGACCGTCGCATACGGGCCCATCGAGGCGGTCCGGGAGATTACCTTCCGCGTGGAGGAGGGCACGGTCGTGTCGCTGGTGGGGCCCAACGGGGCCGGCAAGAGCACCACCCTGAACGCCGTCAGCGGGGTGGTCCCCGCCGCCAGGGGGCGGGTCTTCTTTCAGGGCCGCGACATCACCCGGTTGAGCCCCCACCAACGCGTCTCTTTGGGCATCGTCCAGATCCCCGAGGGGCGACTGGTGCTGGCCGGAATGACGGTGCGCGAGAACCTGGAGATGGGGGCCTACCGCCGGCCGGCCGGGGACATCAAGGCGGGCATCGCCGCAGTGGAGGAGCGATTTCCCATCCTGGCGGAGCGCCGGAACGCACTGGCCGGAACGCTGTCCGGCGGCGAGCAGCAGATGCTCGCCATCGCCCGCGGGCTGATGGCCAAACCCAGGCTGCTGCTGCTGGATGAGCCTTCCCTGGGGCTGGCGCCCCTGTTGGTCCAGGCGATCTTCGAGATCGTCGGCGAACTGCGCGCCGGCGGCCAGACCATCCTTCTCGTCGAGCAGAACGCCCGTCAGGCGCTCTCCGTCTCGTCCCACGCCTACGTCATGGAAAACGGGAAAATCGTCCTGGAGGGCCCGGCGGGGCATCTGATGTCCGACCCGGCCATCATCAGCACCTACCTCGGCCAGGTCTTGGACGGCCCCGCATCGGTTGCCTGAATCACCGCCTTCTGGTATGGCTATCGTTATTAAACCGGCAATCAAATATGGCGACTCTTGTTCAAGTGAAGGCGGAGCGGGGTGCCCGCCGCGGCGAGCCGCAACCATCCGTTCAACGAACCAACGTACGGCAGCCAGCCCGCTCCAAACCGACCCGGACAGCCCCGGAGGACCGACCCTCACGGAGCCGATAGCCGTCGCTGCCTGTCTGCGGTATCCCTAAGAC
>JALOPD010000332.1 GCA_025454075.1 Desulfobacterales bacterium
GGCACGCACGTGCAACCCCGCATCCACCGCCCGGCGGATCAGTTCGAGCAGGCTCGCAAAAGCCTCCTCGGCCGGCCGCTTCACGTTTCTGAGGCTGTGCGCATCGGAGGCCGACGAGGACATGCTCAAGTGGCCCAACCCGCACGTCAGGGCGCGCTCAAGCCCCCTCTCGTTCAGGACCAGGGCCGAAATGAGAACGCCCGGCGCCCTCCCGCGGACGGATTGGATGAACGCGTCGGTGTCCGCCATCTGGGGCACTATCTTGGGGTGGACGAAAGAGCCGAGCTGGATCCGCTTCACCCCCGCTTCCGACAGGAGGAGGAAAAGGGAAATTTTGTCCGGCAGCGAGAGGGTTTTCTGCTCGAACTGCAGACCGTCTCGCAGAGATTGATCTTCTAAAACCACAGCGCCCATGGGTCGTCTCTCACTAGCTAAAGGATAGCTTTATACGCTACTTTATAGCTGTCTATCAAACACCCACGCCGGCGGTCAAACTTTTTTCACGGCCGACCCACTGCTCTGTTTCATCGCACTCAGGCGGTGGCCAGGCAAAAAGTGCAGGGCTTCTTAGAAACCGTTGTCGGCGGGTTCTATTTTGGCAGGGTGGGAATGCGGTAATGGCTGGTGAGAGGTATCATTTGAGCCCTTTGGCAGAGTACAGCGCCACCTTGTCGGCGACAAACCGCACCTTGACGTGCTTATCGGCGGTGCCCCACGTGCAACTCTTCATTCCGACGGCCGAATCGCACGACGGATTTGAGCCGAGGAGCTTTTCCACTTCCTGGACGCTCATCCCCACTTTTATCTTTTCATAGCTTTCCTGGGTAAGACGGTCGCACCCAACCAAAAGGAAGCTCAGGGATAAAATAAATAGTATCGGCAAGGTTGCTCTTGATACCGGCATGATGCCTCCTCTCCTGCGGGTGCAACGACGCTTCTCTGCCTGCCATCCCGGTAGATCAGGCCCGTTTGATCAGGCCGACGATGAACAGGAGCACGACTGCCCCGACTGTCGCCGTCACCAGGGCACCAACGAATCCATAGCTGGTTATCCCCAGTGTGCTGAAAAGGAAGCCTCCTAAAAATGCACCGACAACGCCCACCACCAGGTTCCCGACGAATCCGAAGCCGCCCCCACGCATGATCTTCCCACCGAGCCAGCCGGCTATCAGACCTACGACCAGAAAACCGATCAACGATATCCCTTCCACGGGGTTTCTCCTGTTCACTTCGATCATAACAGCTGAGCCGATAGAACCGCTCGGATACGGTTAAACCCCCTGGGAAGAATTAAGTCACCGCCCTGTTTCGTCAACACCACTGTCAAGCGGACCGCCATGGCCATTCAGACGGGCGCCACATTTGCCTGCCGCAGGTCTTCCACCAGGAACTCCATGCCGAGCGTCTTGAGGCTTTCTTCACTCGGGACCGTTGTGCGCGGGTCCCAACTCAACCGCTCCAGAAACTCGCGCGCCAGCGTGCGGTAGTCGACGGTGATCCCCTTCACGTTGCCCGCCGTGAGCGGCGGTTCGCCGACGATGCGGCCGGGCATGTTACGGGCAAGCGGGTTGAGGCCTTCGCGCAGGTTGAAGGCATGCCGCATGGTGTAGATCCGCGTTCCGGCCGCGACAATGCGTTCCAGATTCCACGCCTCGCCGGTGGCGGCGGAGAGCTGCTCCAGGACCGCCTGAAAGGGGTAGCTCAGGTATCCGAAGAGACACAGTCCGGCCGCATTGACCACTTCCACGGCCGCTACGAGGAGGTGGTGGCCCTCGGCCTGGCCGGAATAGAGATACTTGTCCGTCTCGGAGACCGCCAGGCCCGGTCCGGCGACCAGTTCACCGCCCTGGGTATGGCGGCCGGGAGTCGCCGTGAGCCAGTAGGTGGTGGCCAGCCCCGGCGTGAACTTCGGGTCGTGGGCCGGGATCTCCTCACCCTGAATGTGAACGGCGAACTCGGTGCCGACCCGGCCGAGCTTCTTCCAGGCGGCCCAGACCCCGTCCGCCAGCACCTCCCCGAACCCCTCGCGCCGGCCGATCTTCTCGGTCAGAGCGACGATGGCGGCGGCGTTGCCCCATCTGAGATCCAGGCCGCCCGTCTGCTCTGGGGTGATCAGGCCGTTCTCATAGCACTCGATGGCGTAGGCGATGGCGGCGCCGACGGTGATGGTGTCCAGGCCGAGGTTGTTGCAGATCTCGTTCACCTTGACGATGGAGGCGAGGTCGTCGTTGAGCAGGTTGGAGCCGAACATGGCCAGGGTTTCGTACTCCGGCTTGTGGCCGACGCCGTCGTTGAGCGCGAGCGGAAAGCGGCCGCCCTTTTGGGTCAGCCTGCCGCCGCAGGCGATCGGGCAGTGCCAGCAGCCGTAGCGTTTATACCCCTCCAGGCCGACGACGGCCTCATCGCTGATCTTCCGGCCGCGCGGCGACGGGAAGTCGGCGGTCCCGGCACCGCCCCAGTTCTTGACCGGGCCGTCCCCGCTCAAAATGGCGTCGTGGGTGATGCCCGCGGTGCCGTACCGGTTGAAGAGGTCGAAAGCGCCGGTGGCTTCCTTAAGGTATTTCTTGCGCAAATCTTTCATTTTTTGCGCGTCGTGAACGGGGACTGTCAGTTTGCCCTTCACGACAACGCACTTCAGCCGCTTGGAGCCCATCACCGCCCCCAGCCCTGATCGGCCGGCCGCGCGTTCCTTGTCATTCATGATGCAGGCGCTGAGGGAGAGCCGCTCGCCTGCCGGCCCGATGGAGCAAACCTGGATGCCCTTCCCATGCCGCTGCACGAGGAGGTCCTCCAGGGGCGTCACCCCGAGGCCCCACAGGTCGGCGGCATCCAACAGCTGCGCCCGGCCTTCATCGATGAAGAGGTAGACCGGTTTGGCGGAGATCCCGCTGAAGAGAACCCCGTCGAAGCCCGCGAACTTGAGATGCGGCCCGAAGTGCCCGCCGCAGTTGGCATCGCCCCAGCCGCCGGTTTTGGGGGACTTGGCGACGGCGACGAACCGCGAGCCGATGATGGCGGCGGTGCCGGTGAGGGGCCCGGTCAAAAGTCCGAGGACATTCTGTGGCCCTAGGGGGTCGGCGCCCTTGGGGATGCGCTCGTAGAGCAGCCGCGCCCCCAGACCGTAGCCGCCGACGTAGTCGCGGCAGATAGATGGGTCCAGCGGCTCTTCCGTGATGCCGCCGCTCGTTAGATCGACGTTCAACATCTTGCCCATGAGTCCGTTGGCCATGATATCCTCCTCGCAGCAAAGGTGAGGACATGCGGGCGGGCCTTCATCCCCCGGTTATCAAGGGGATGACGTAGACCTCGTCGCCGTCCTTCAGTTCCGTCCGAAGGCCTTTGCGGTAACGGATGTGTTCACCGTTGACAAAGACCGCTAATGACGCCCGCAGCCGACCCCTCTCGTCGCACCAATCCGCCTCCAGCTGGGGGTGAGAGTTTTTGACGGAATTCAGCAGTTCTTCTATGGTCGGGGTAAGGTCGCCGGACCAGCGGTCGAGCAATAATCGGGAGCCGCAAGCGAGCTTAATGTTCATGGCCTCTTTCAAAACCCCACCAGGGGCCGGCTGCAGGAAGGTCGACAAAAAGGCCTGATTTCGTCATCTCACCTGCCCTCCGATCATACCGGGTGCTTGAAAAAACATCTTTCAGGGGCTGCGCTCCCACGCCCCCATGAGCCAGGCGGCATCGACTCCCAGCTCCGCCAGCGCCGCCCATTCATCGTCCGGGACCGTTGTCAGCGTGACGATCGATCCGTGTTTCTGGCTCAGTTCAATTAGCCAGACCCATGTGTTGACCCCATAGATGAGCGGTCGTTGGAACAAGCGCATGCATGAGTACCGGCTAGCGGCTGCAGTCGGGGCGGGAACGTCGGTAGTTCATCATCCCCGGCCGCGAGTATCCCTCGGGTATGACCTGTTTTTCAAGATAGCCCGCCACCTGGATCAGCCGCGCGATGATGCCGGTCCAGCCGGTCTGGTGGCTGGCGCCGAGCCCGGCGCCGTTGTCGCCGTGGAAATATTCA
>JALOPD010000333.1 GCA_025454075.1 Desulfobacterales bacterium
GGTCAGGCGCTTGATCCCGAACTTCTTGTTGTAGTAGGCCTGCGGCACCGCGGTGTTGGGCTTGTGGCTCCCGGGAGGGCTCACCCCTTCGTACTTGTAATAGATCCGCGCCGGGGTGCCGAGGGCTTTCTCCAGGGCCGTCGCCCGTATCAGCGGTCCCGGCCGCCAGATGGCCAGGATGTTTAGCACCTCTTCGGGGATATCGATCCAGCGCTGCGAACTCACCTCCTGCTCGATGATGTTCATCGGAAACACCGGGGCGAGCATGTCCGGGCTGACCGGCTTTCCATCGGGTCCGAGGGGCGGATTCATCTTTATGTCGGCCAGCACATTATACCATTGACGCGGCATTTCATCTTCGGATAATAGAACTTTCTTCCTTTCCATGCCCCTTCCTCCTCGCTGACGGGTTGGCGATGCTTGGGTTAGACGAAACAAGGCGGATGAATTCCCTTGACCTGCTTTGGAGTGCAAGTCTTCAAGTTTATGAACCTGGTTCAGATATTTTCCGTGTTTCAGCCTTTATATTGGCTCCCATATTTAGTCAAGATGAGATGAAAGGACCCCTGCCATGACCCAGCCCAGGATGCTCTACCGCACCGCGTTGAACCCGCTGCTCGTGCGCCCCGCGCGCGGACTGCCGTCGGAGGTGGCCGTGATCGGAGCCGGCACGATCGGGCCGGACATCGGCTACTACCTGAAGAGCGCCATGCCGGCCAGCCGCCTCTATCTGGTCGACGTGGCGGAGGGCCCGCTGAAGCGCGCCGAGCAGCGCCTCGCCGACTACGCCGCCAAGGCCGTCGAGAAAAAGAAGATGAAACCCGAGATGGCCGCCGCAGTGCGGGAGAACGTCTTCTTCACCACGGACTACGGGCGGATCAAGGACTGCAGCCTGGTCATCGAGGCCGCGACCGAGAACGTCCCGCTGAAGCGCAGGATATTCGCGGCCGTCGAAGACATCGTTTCCCCGCAGGCGATCATCACCTCCAACACCAGCTCCATCCCCGCCGACCGGCTTTTCGGAAACATGCAGAAGCCGGAGCGGGCCACCGTGACCCATTTCTTCGCGCCGGCCTGGCGCAGCCTGCCGGTGGAGGTGATCGCCTGGGACCGGGTCGGCCAGGAGACCCTGGACTATCTCTTCTGGTTCTTCGCCCGGACCGGCAAGGCGCCGATCATCACCGACAACGCCATCTGCTTCGTGCTCGACCGCATCTTCGACAACTGGTGCAACGAGTCGGCCTACCTCCTCGCCGAGGCGACGGCCGCCCAGATCGACAAGGTCGCCGAGGAGTTCGTTTTCGCCGGGCCCTTTTTCGTGCTCAACCTGGCCAACGGCAACCCCATCATCGTCGAAACCAACACGCTGCAGATGGAGGAAGGCAAACACTACCGGCCGGCGTCGATCCTCGCCTCCGTCGACCGCTGGCTGACGCCGCGTCCCGGCGGCCCGGTGGAGGTCCCCGAGAAAACCCGCAAACGCATCCGCGACCGGCTGCTCGGGATCCTTTTCTCCCAGACCTTCGACATCGTCGACCGCGGCATCGGCGAACCCCAGGACGTGAACTTCGGCTGCCAGGTGGCGCTCGGCTTCCGCCGCGGTCCGCTCGATCTGATGCGGTCCATGGGAGCCCGCGAAGTCAACCGCATCATGAAGAAGTTCCAAAAGGAGCGCCCGGGCTTTCCCCAGGCGCAGAAGCCTTTTGGCGCTTATCAGGGTTTCCGGCGCTTCATCCTGGTGGACGAGATCGACGGGGTGAAGATCATCACCATCCGTCGGCCGCAGGCCATGAACGCCCTGAACGATGAGCTGGCCGATGAAATCCTGGCCGTGCTGACCCAGTACGCAGAGGACCCGGCCGTCAGGGGCTTCATCATCACCGGCTACGGCAACGCCGCCTTCTCGGCCGGGGCGGACATCGGTAAATTCCCGGAGATGCTCGGCAACGCCAAGGCCTCGGCCCAGTACGCTCGCGACTGCGCCAAGGTCCAGGTGTTCATGGACCGCATCGGAAAGCCCGTGGTCGCGGCCCTGAACGGCTACGCCATGGGCGGCGGGCTGGAGATCGCCATCCGCTGCCACCGCCTGCTGGCCACGCGCAACGCCACGCTGCAGTTCCCCGAGATCACCCTGGGCATCCTCCCGGGAATCGGCGGCTGCGTGGTCCCCTATCGGCGCTGGCCCCAGGCCGCGGCCCTCTTCCACGAGATGATCTGCCTCGCCCGCCCCCTGAAGGCCGCCGAAGCCGCCGAGCGCGGAATCGTCGGCGGGCTGGCCGAGGATTACGCCGACCTCATCGCCAAGGCGGTCGCGGAGGTGCACGCGCTGCAGGCCGGCCTGCCCCGCATGGCCGATGGCAAGGTGGACCTGCCGCCGCTCGCTCTCCCCGACCCGCCCATGGCCGCGGGTCAGCCCCTGAGCCGCGAAGCGGTGGCCATCACCGTGAAAACCATCCAGGCCGCCGCTGGGGCCGCCAAGTTGCAGGACGCCCTGGAAATCGGCTACCGTGGGTTCGGCGAGATCGCCTGCACCTCCGCCGCCAAGGAGGGTATATCCGCCTTCCTGGAGAAGCGCCGGCCGGTGTTTGAAAAGTGAGGGAGGTGGGAGGAAAGGAATCAGGGTTCAGCAATAAGGATTCGGGGTTCAGGGTTCAGGGTTCAGGGTTCAGGAAAAAAAGGAAAATGACAGCGATAATCGTGAACCCCTTGCACCTCAGCCCGGAACCCCGAACCCTGAACCCTTGTATCTTTACCCTGAACCCCGAACCCTGAACCCTCAGCCCCGAACCCCGAACCCTGAACCCTGAGCCCTTTTTCTGAGAGGTCATCCCTATGGCCACCGACGACCGCAAGACCAAGTCTGAGCTGACTGCCGAACTTGTAAAGCTCCGCCGGCAGGCGGTCCAGGCCAAAAAGCTCAGGCAGAACTTTAAAGATTTGAAGGCCGAATTCAAGGCCCTCGAAACGCGCTGCGACGCGCAGACCCGGACGCTGCGCCTGGAATGCACCCTGCGGGACCAGACCGAGGAGGCCTTGCGCCTGGCCGAAATGATCATCGCCCAGAGCCCGGTGGTGCTCTTCCGCCGCCGGGCGGGCAAGCGGCCCACCCTGGTTTATGTTTCCAGCAATATCAGTCAGTTCGGGTATTCGGCCGACGATTTCATAGAAGGAAGGATCCGGTTCAGCGAGATCGTGCACCCCGAGGACCGCAGCCGGCTGGTGGAGGAAATCAGGCATTTCGAGGAGGCCGACGTGGAGGAGTACACCCAGTCCTACCGCATCTTGACCCGCAGCGGCGAGGTGCGCTGGGTGGAAGACAAAACCTCCGTGGTGCGCGATGAGGCGGGCCAAAAGGTCTATAACCAGGGCATCATGGTCGATGTCACCCCGCGCCGGCGGGCCGAAGAGGAGCTGCGCAAGAGCGAGGAGAAGTTCCGGCGCATCGTCGAGACCGCCGGCGAGGGGTTCGTCCTCATGGACGACCACCTGCGGATCGTCGAGGTGAACGACTCCTACTGCCGCATGCTGGGCTATCGGCGGGAGGAACTCCTCGGCAAAACGACCTTCGATCTGGCCACCGACGAATTCCGCCAGTTCATTGCCGGCAGCCGCGACCGGCTGCTCGCCATGGACTACCGCAAATTCGAAGGCTCACTGGTCGCCAAGGGCGGGCGCCGGGTGCCGGTGTTGATCCACGGCAATACGCTGCGCAACGATGATGGGGGCAAGATCGGAAACGCCGCTTTCGTCGTGGACCTGACCGAACATAAGAAGGCCCTGGAGCTCGCCGGCAAGGTGCAGAGAAGCCTGATTCCGGCCAGGCCGCCGTCCATCGCCGGGCTGGATCTCGCGGGCCGCACGGACTCCTGCCAGGAGGTCGGCGGCGACTACTTCGATTTCCTGTACGGCCCCGATTTTCCCTCCGGCAACCTGCGGGTGGCGGTGGGCGACATCTCCGGCCACGGCGTGGACGCGGCCCTCTTGATGACCACGGCCCGGGCGTTCACGCGCACC
>JALOPD010000334.1 GCA_025454075.1 Desulfobacterales bacterium
TGCCCAGATGCAAGGCACGCGAAATCCCGAGAAACGATGCGTACTTCAGTACGCCGCAGTGACGAGGGGTGAGCGTAACGCAGCAGATGGGCGTTTATCATCAACCGGTCATGGGGCGGCGAATTTTTTGGCCAAGTCGTTGTCGATCACGTAGATGCACACCTCCTTCGCGCCCTGCTCGCTGTAGCGGTACTTCCTGCCGAGGTTGGCGATGAGGTAGCTGACGTCCTCCCGGATCTTCTTGTCGTAGGTCTTGAACCCCGCCTCGTTGAACTCCTTGATGGCCCGTCGGAAGTTCTCGTTTTCCAGCAGCGGGTCGAGAACCTTTTCCTTCAAGTTGTAGATGTAGCGCTCGCGCAGGTCCCGGAAGACCCCGGTCTGACCGATGGAAAGCCCCTCCACCATGATTTCCTGCGTGAGGGTGCGGGAGGTGTACTCGCGCTGGGCTTCCCTGCGGAACTCCAGGCGCTGAAAACGGGTCGCGGCCGGCCCCAGCAGCCGGTATTCGATCCCGCTCAGGAACTCCTCGCCGATCTCGATCCGCTCCCCGGTGTAGGTGCAGACGACGGTGGTGTCGATCTCGAAATTGATCGCGAACAGGTAGTTCTGGATGTCGCGCGCGATCTGCTCCTCGTTGTAATAGTAGAGGGATTCCTTCACTTCCTGGAGCACGGTGTAATCGTACATCCGCAGCAGCGAATCCAGAAGACCCTGGGGGATCAGGTCCCGCACCTCTTTGTGGACCTTGGTGAAGAATTTGCAGAGGTCCGACATGTTGATGCGCTTGTCGTCCTTGGCGTAGGTCGAGAAAAACTCGTTGAAGATCTTGATCGAATCCCGGCCGGAGATGCCGAAGTCGCCCTCGGTTTCCGAGTCGGCGATGATGCGCCGGCGGCGCTTGGCGGTCAGCCGCTTGCGGTCCTCCTCCGCCAGCCACTTGGGGATGTAGCCGGTGTAGATCTCCATCTTGAGCAGCTGCAGGTTTTCGTCGCAATAGAGCCGGTATTTCTCCGGAGTCCCGATCCATTCCAGCATGGCCTCGGAGCGCCGTTTCAGGCGCGAGGAGATGATGACCCGGGCGAAGTTGTGGAGCACCCGCGGCAGGAAGCGTTCGTCGATGTGCCGCCCGAAGACCTTGCGGTAGATCTCCACCTCCGTGCTGAGGTCCATGACGTAGGGGATGTTGATGTACTCCACGCGGTCGAGAAAGCTCTGGAACCCCTCGATGTTCTTCTGGTCCTCCGGGTTCATGACCGCCAGCAGCAGGGAGTTGACGTTTTCCTCGATGTCTTCGACCTTGTGGATGCCCTCGCTGATGATGTTGTGCAGCTCGATCAGCCGCTCGGCGTTGTGGGATTTCACGTCCATCAGGGCGTAGATGCCGTTGTGGGTCTTGGCGTACTGGGAAAACAGGTATTTGACCGGCGGACGGCCCCCCAGCACCCGGTTGATCCGCTTCTGGACGATCGGGTCGCCCATGGCCTGCTGCCGCAGGGGCTTGTCGCCGGGGCTGAAGACGCTGATCCCCTCGCCCAGCCGCCGGTTGAAGCGGTAGGGCCGGGCAAAAAGGCACTCAAAGACTTGCTGCGGGTTTTTCAGCCGGTAGAGCAGCGCATCGTAAAGCGAGCTGCAGATGGTGCAGGGGTGGTCCTTGAAGACCCACTCGTACTCCTTCTCGGTCGCCAGCTCGTATTTGAACTGGTCGTTCTTGAACAGGTCGTCGAAAAACGTCCGGCGGTGAGCCTTGGGGATCATCAACAGGGGGTTGTCGTGGCTCGGGCAGGCGATTTCAACGATGTGGCCGTCGACCATGGCCGACTCCTCCGCGACGGCATCGGCGCGGCGGCGGTCCTCCCACCCCGCGCCCGCATCGGCATCGCCGTGTTCGAGGCTCTCGATCATCCGCGACAGCCGCTCGATCAGCGGGTGGCCGGCGGGGTCCTCTACGGCCGCGAATTTGCGGCGATCGAAGCGCCAGACGGCCTCGTAGCGCAGGCCGGCCTCGGTTCCGGTGTAGGCTTCGAATTTGCGCAGCAGGTTGTTCAGGAAGGTGCTCTTGCCGCACCCCGGGGGGCCTCGGAAGAGGTAGATCTTGTTCTGCTGGGCGCCCCGTTTCATCGATTCCACCAGGGCCACCAGCCGGTTGGCAAAAATGCGGTCGGCAAAGAAGGGGTGGTCGACGTCCTGCACGAACAGCCGGTTGCAGTCGTAGTAGGCGTAGTGAATCGACTCGGGGTCGTCCGGGTATTCGTCGACCCCCTCGCCGACATAGGACTTCACCATGTCGTGAAAGACCTGAAATACGTTGCGCATCACCGCGGTCGGACGGGTCACGAGCTCCTTCAGGAACGCTTCGAAGGGGATGGGAAGCCGCTGCTCCAGCGTGCCCGCGGCGCGGTTCAGGTTGCGCAGCGCCTCCGCCACAGTGTCGGCTTCGTCCGGCGCACCGGAAGTTTCGTCTCTCGGCGGGTCCATCGGCATCAGAGAACGTCCCGTGTGAGTTTGCGGTCCTGCATGGTGTAGCGCACCCGCTGCCACTTGAGCTCTCTTTCCCGGCGCTCCTCGCCGAGGGGCATGTGCATGCCGGGAAGACCCGACGGCGGGCCGGCGGGTTCGGCGCGAACGGCCTCGCTCGTTTCCAGCCGGACGGGCCGGCCCCAGAGGAATTCGATGCCCAGCAGCGTGTTGGCGATGAATTCGCGCACCAGCGGCCGGCCCTCGAAGCGGTGGACCAGGTAAAGGGCGCCGTTGCCGGTCTTTTCCCGGTCGATGTCGATGGCCGGGGGGTGGTAAAGCTGCCCGAGCAGCATGGCGCGGTAGTCATCGGCCGACCGGCTCTTGACATAGATCTCCCACACCCCGCGGGCCTGGTTCAGGCGCCGGCCGGCCACAAACAGCCGGAACCGGTCGACGAACTCCTGCTCGACGAACGAGTGGATGAAAAGGAAATCGTTCAGGTTCTCACGGACGTTGAAGAGGAAATCGCGGCCGCCGCCCTGCAGCCGGTCGTAGCGCTCGCGCTCCCGGCGGTCGGTCAGCCGGCGGAACTCGACGGAGTACTTTCCCTTTCCGGCCGACTCCTCGATGTGCTGGAACAGCCGCATGCCGAGCGCATAGGGGTTGAGCCCCACCCGGGGCATGGCGGTGACCCCGGCATGGACCCGCGCGAAATCCACCTCGTGGCCGGAAATCCGGTCGTCCTGGAGGAAGAGCGCCTCGTGCCAGTAGCTGGCCCAGCCCTCGTTCATGATCTTGGTGCGGATCTGGGGCTGGAAGAAGAGCGAGGTCTTGCGCACCACCTCGACGACGGGCTTCATCCAATGGTTTTTTTCCCTGGCCAGGAACTCGGAGTGCTCGAGGATGAACTGCAGCAGGTCCTGGCGGCGTTCGGCCTTCGCCTCGAGGCTTTTTTTGTAGAGCGAGTCGAACTCGGGGTGTTTTCGGAGAACCTCGGCAAAGAACGCCTGCTCCCCGTGTTCGGGAGACTGCCGCAGACAGGCATTGTAGCGCTCGATTTCCTTGATGTACTTGCCCGTTTTGACCTTGCGGACGTTCTGCAGGAAATGGTCGAAGTAGTAGTCCAGCATCCGGGCGTGGGCGGACTCCGGCGGGCGGCTCAGCCGGGACAGCTCGGAGTGGAACCCCACCAGGTTGTCGATGCCCCGGGCGAATTCGATGACGTAGTCCACCCACCGGCCGTTGTCGGAGCGCAGCTGGGCGATCATGCGCTTGTCCGAGAGGGCCTGGCCGGTGAAGTCGTAGTCCCAGGTGTGCCGGAAGCACAGATTGTTCTGAAAAAAGTCGATGTGGGCCAGCACGTGGTAAAAGATCATCACGTTCAGCCAGTCCGGGTTGTTGTCGTTGTAGTAGGAGATGGCCGGGCGGGTGTTGATAACGGTCTCGTAGGGGTTGCTGGGGTAGAGCTCGTAGCGGCCCTTCTCCTTCAGGACCTCCACGTCGTGGACCCAGTAGTCGTAGAGGGTGGGGATCATCAGCTTGGGGGTCAGCTCGAGTCCATTATTCCGCAATCAGCTTCTTGATCCCCTCGATCAGGCGCGGCTCGTCCGCGTCCTCGCGCATGACGTCCATGCGCAGCAGCCGGGCTTTCTCCTCCAGCAGCCCGGAGCCGCGGACGTATTTTTCGACCTCGGTGCGCGCCTCCTCGTCCCGGGCATGCTGGGCGATGGTGATCCCCACGCGGTTGGCGTAGGCCAGCATCCGGCGCAGCTGCGGGAGGCTCTCGCTGCCGTCGTGGTCCCAGTCGTCACCGTCCGTGCCGTGAAAGACATAAATATTGTAGTCCCGCGTCAGGTTTTCGCGCTCGACGGTCTCGTTCACGAGGGCGTAGGCCGAGGACACCTGGGTGCCCCCGGCCACCTTGGAGTTGTAGTAGGTATAGAAGTCCGGGACCTCCTTGGCCTCGGTGTCGTGCAGGATGAAGCGGGTCTCCACCTGCATGGCGTATTGATACATGAGCCAGCTGTAGATCATCACGTGCTGGGCCACCACGAGCACGGTGGACGGGCCTTCCATGGACCCCGAGTAGTCCCGCAGGAAGAACACCAAAGCCTGGGACTCGTAGTCCTTTTCGGGCGAGAGCACGCGGTAGACCTTGTCCTCGGGTGCGACCAGGAAGCGGGTCGGGTCGATCCGGTTCACATCCGGGATGTTGCCCAGGTGCAGGTTGGTCTCCAGAATCCGGCGCAGGGTCGCCTTCTTGTCGAGCAGCTGCCCGAACCCGCGGTGCCGGTCGGTCAGGTCGTAGGTGTAGCGGGTCAGCGACCGTTTCTTGCCCTTGTCCTTCAGGTTGGGCAGCTGGAACTTCTCGGTCAGGATCCGGCCCAGATCGTAGGCGTTGGACTCTATTTCGTGGGACCCGCCCTCGCCCTGGCCCGGGCCGGCGGCGCCCGGCGGCGGCTCCTCCCGCACGGGCTGCTCGCCGATGACCTCGCCCTCCTCGCCCTCGCCGGAGCCGCCCTGAGACGGCTCCTCCTCGCTGCGGGAAGAGGTGTCGTGCAGGAGCTTTTCCTCCACCGTGGTCGGCACGATGACCACTTTCTGCCTGCCGCTGCGGCCCGGCTTGATCAGGCGGCCGACGTTGATCTTGCGCGGGAACCCGTCCTGCTCGCGCAGCCGGTCGCGCCCGAGCAGCTCGTCGAGCGAGCGGATGTTGGCGCCGGCCGAGGGCTGGATCGCCGCCAACCCCTGCAGCCGATCCAGATCGTGGTAGGCGTAGAGCTCCCGGCCGAACGCACCGGTCCCGGCGCCCGCATCCGTCCGGCCGGCATCGGGGAGGTCGTGGGAGCCGCCCGCCTCCAGCTCGTGCCGCACCCTCGCCTCCTGCGCGGGCTCCATCCCGGCGGCCTTGAGGCGTGCGTACAATTTTTCGTCAGCGGGGACCGTCATGACGGGCCTATCCCATCTTTCGGCGCAGACGTCACTTTTCGTCCTCCTGGGTGCAGAAATACTCGATGGTCTTCTGCGCGCAGGTGCGGCAATAGCCGAGTTTGTTGAGCATGGTGTGGATCATACGGTCGTAGAGTTTTTGGTTCTCCTCGTTGGTCCGGTTGGCCAGAGCGCCGATCAGGCTGCCGGCGCCGGCAATATCGGATTTCAGGCGCACATCGGTGACGGCCTTGACGAGTTCCAGGTTGTCCATGAAGTCGTAATTGGGATCGATCGATATTTTCTGGCCGTATATCTTGCGGATGGAGGTTCGAAAAGAATCCCGCTGCTCTTCGGTCTTAAGGCCCAAACGCTCCTCGACGCTGTTGACGTAGCGCTCGTCGATTTTGAGCGCCTTGAGCTCGCCCGTCTGGGGATCCTTGTATTTCCACATCTTGTCGGGCCCCAGATTCTCGGCGTCGATGCCGATGATCATGTTGACATAGTTCATTACATCCCGGCGGATGGCCAGAGGCTCATCCATGTAAGCGTTGAACATCTCGGTCATGATGCGTTCGCGGTAGAGGCCTTTGGCGGTTTTGATGTCCTCCAGGTATTTGGCGCGGT
>JALOPD010000335.1 GCA_025454075.1 Desulfobacterales bacterium
CGGCGGGTACTCGCTCGGGGCGGCCTTTGTGTGCGAAATCGTCATGACCTTCATGTTCCTGCTGGTCATTCACGGAGCCACCGACAGGCGCGCCCCGGCAGGGCTGGCGCCGGTGGCGATCGGGCTGTGCCTGACGCTGATTCATCTCGTAAGCATCCCGGTCACGAACACTTCCGTCAATCCGGCGCGCAGTACCGGAGTCGCCCTGGTCGTCGGCGGCTGGGCCGTGCAGCAATTGTGGCTGTTCTGGATCGCGCCCATCATCGGCGGCCTCCTGGGTGGGGCCGTCTACCGGTGGATGGGTCGGGAATGACGGCGGGCGCCGGCGCTCCCGATGCGCTCTGGGATGCCGTAGAAAGCGGAAGCCGCGCAGGGGCACAGAACCGCCGCGCTGAGGGTATTGGACCAAGGTCCAATAGCGCAGCCGCCCCGCGAAGCTGTTTTAGGGGCGCAACAGCGTCGCGCTGCCCGTCCCCGACAACTCCTATCACGGCGCAGGCCCCCCAAGGACCCGTCGGAGTCCCTGAGGACCCGAAAAAGGAAGGCCGGGCATGTTCATCCTGCAGCTGATCGCGGCATCGATGGCGGTTATCCTGGCCTTTGTTCTGCCTTTGCTGGCCTGGATGTGAGCATTGCCGGCGGTTTTTTTGCGGCGGCGCACAAACATTAAAATCCATTACCAAAGGAGAGGACGCAAATGAGCACGAACGCGATTAAAAGATCCCGTGGATTCTTATGGGCTTCGGTCCTGCTGCTGACGGCCGTTATGATCGCCGGCGTCGGCGTTGAGAGCGCCCGGGCCAAGACGGCCAAGGAGATCGACGCCAGCGTGAACGCCAGCCTGGACCGCTTTTATAAACAGGTCAAGGGCGGCAAAGAAATGGCCGCCAAGGCCAAAGGCGTGATGGTGATGCCCAACGTCGTCAAGGCGGGCCTGATCGTCGGCGGCGAGTACGGCGAGGGGGCTCTGCGCGTCGGCGGCAAGACCGTATCCTACTACAATCTCGCCTCCGGGTCGGTCGGGTTTCAGATCGGCGGCGAGGCCAAGGACTTCGTCATCCTGTTCATGACGGACACGGCCCTGAAGCAGTTCCAAGCCAGCAAGGGCTGGGAGGTCGGTCTCGACGGCAACGTTGCCCTGGTGAACATCGGCGGCGGCGAGCGGGTCGATTTCACCAAGATGAAGGACCCGATCATCGGCTTCGTCTTCGACGTGAAGGGACTCATGGCCGACATTTCGCTGAAAGGGGCCAAGTTCACCCGAATCAACCCCAGCTAGCATTCACGCCGCCTGCGCGTCGCGGCCGGCCCGCGGCGCGAGCAGGCGCGACGGAACTGCTTTGAAGCCTGCAGAACCCGCCATATTCATCATCGATGACGATCCGTCGGTTTCGGGCGCGCTGAGGCGTCTGATCAGATCGGCGGGGTTCGACAGGATCGAGGAATTCAACAGCGCCGAGGACTTGCTGAAGCGCGCGGACATAGAAAGCGACTCCATCCTGATCATCGACATCATGCTGCCGGGAATCAGCGGGATCGAACTGCGGCAGTTCATCCGCAGTACGGGTCTGGCCGCCGCCACCGTATTCATCTCGGCCCAGGAAAAAGAACTCGAAAAGGCGCGCAGCAAGTGTCCGGAGGCCCGCGGCTTCCTCCTCAAGCCGTTCGGCGGGGAGGACCTTCTCAAAATCATCCGCACGCTGGTTTCGCGCCCGGCCGCCGAGACCCGCCGATGACGGCCGCCGGATCGACCATGGACGACTGAACGAACCAACCAAGGAAAGGGTGCAGCGATGCATATGCGCTTGCGAAAGGCTCTGCTGGCCGTCGCCTTGGCCGGCGCCCTGGCGGGCTGTGCCGCCAGGCAGGCGGTCCCGCGCGACGGCTATCAGCCGGTTCCAGCGGAGCTTTCAGTCAGTTCCCGGAAAATCGACACCTTCATAGTGGTTGTCGACACCGTTTCTTCGATGGAAAGAGGCTACCGGAATCGTCTGGAAACCGAACGCGGCGTTGAGATCGTTTCCGCGTTGAACCAGACGATTCCGCAGCTGGACTACCGGGCGGGCCTGGTCGCCTTTTCCTCGGGCAGCTGCCTGGGCTGCGAGGACGCCGAGCGGGTCTACGGGCCGGCGCCCTATCACCGCGCCGATTTCGAGGACGCCCTCGCGCGCTACAGCGCCTCGGGAAGCGACTACCGTCCCGGGGCACGGATCGGCGGTCCGCAAGCCAGCCAGCTCATCCGGCAGGGAAACCCCGGCCGCGCCGCGCTGATCATCGTCACCGACTCCGAGAACGCCATGCACGGCCGGGCCGTCAAGACCGTCCAGAAGCTGAAGTGGTCCCTCGGCGACAACCTGTGCATTTACCCCGTCCTGGTCGGCCGGGACTGCGACGGCCGGGTGATGACCGAGCAGATCGTAAAAGTCGCGGGCTGCGGGTTTGCGGTGCATGCCGACGACATCGCCGCGCCGCAGGCGATGGCGCACTACGTCCGGGAAGTCTTCCTGACCTCCGCCGCGGCTCCGGCCGCAGCGGCGACCGTTCCGGGCGCAACGGATTCGGACGGGGACGGGGTTCCGGACAGCCGCGACCGGTGTCCGGGCACGCCGGCCGGCGCGAGCGTCGGCGCCGATGGCTGCTGGGAGCTGCTGGGAATCCATTTTGGCAGCGGCGAGGCAGTGGTCAGAGACACCAGCGACCTCGATCGGGCCGTGGCTGTCTTCAAGGCCAATCCGCAGCTCACGGCCGATGTCCACGGACACACCGACGACACGGCCTCGGCTGAGCACAACCAGGTGCTCTCGGAAAACCGGGCCAGGGCCGTGCGCGACTACTTCGTCCGCCAGGGCATAGCGCCGGAGCGGATCCGGGCGGTCGGTTTCGGCGAGACCCGGCCGGTCGCTTCCAACGACACCCCCGAGGGGCGTGGGCGGAACCGACGGGTGGAACTCCACCCGTACACGCCATAGCGGGCCCGAATGATCGTCGCGGCGTAAAGCAGCGTCAAGGGGTGCAGCATGGCTGACGAGCAGCCGCTCGAGGGCATTGAACGCCTTCATCCGCCAACGGAAAGAAGGACCGGCCGGGACCGTCGCAAAGGGGACAGCCAGGAGTTTTTCGCCCGCGGCGGGGTTGAACGACGAAGCGGCTTCGAAGCCCGGGATAAACGGGACAGGGAGCCGGATCCCCCGGGCGGAAACTGACAAAGACCTTCAGACCGCCACAGACGGCCGTCTCAAGCGGTTCTGAGACCGCCGGTGGCGGGGTGGCCCTAACCACAACCGACAAAGGGGGTATTCATGGGACTGTTTGATTTCGTGAAAGAGATCGGCAACAAGCTCTTCAACCGCGAGGAGGATGCGGCGGAGAAGATCAGGAAGCATATCGAGGAGGCGAACCCGGGCATCGAGGGGCTATCCGTGGAATACAAGGACGGCGTCGTTTCGCTCTCCGGTTCGGCCGCCAGCGCCGAGGCTTTGGAAAAGGCGGTGCTGATGGCCGGCAACGTGCAGGGAGTGGCGGAGGTCAAGGTCGACGGGCTGCAGGCGCCGCCCGTTCAGGCCAAGGTGGAGTATTACATTATCAAAAAAGGGGACACGCTCTCGGCCGTCGCCAAGCAGTACTATGGGAAGCCGAACGACTACCCCCGGATCTTCGAAGCCAACCGCGAGGTCATCAAGGACCCGAACAAGATCTTTCCCGGCCAGAAGATCCGCATACCGCTGGACTGATCTCCGCGGAACGCCGGTCGGTCGCATCAAGGTGATTCGGCCGGACAGGGATTTCATGAAATCCTGCTTCCCATTCGGCCGGGTAATGAAGCCGGGCCGAATGGGAGCATACCGCTATTACATGAAAGGAAAACAAGCCATGAATATCAGCGACCTTTTGGGGGCCGTGATGCAATCCGGAATGAGCCCCTCTTCCGGTGACCGCATGAAGAACGCCTTCGGGGGCGGAGGCGGGGGAGGGCTGCTGGAGAGCCTCTCCGGAATGCTGGGCGGGCAGCC
>JALOPD010000336.1 GCA_025454075.1 Desulfobacterales bacterium
CCTCGTTCGTAACGTCGTCGAGCTGGCCGACGAACAGGATGTTCCTGTCGTCGTTCATGAGGTAGTCCCGCAGGATGAAGGTGTACATCATCTTCCCCTGCAGCTCCTCGGGAGGGAAGGGTTTGTAATCGTATTTGGCTTTCAGCAGATTCAGCGCCTGGCCGATCTCTTCTGATTTGACGGCCTTCTTGTCTTCCAGGTCCTTGAGCATGTCCTTCGCTTCGGTGACGCTGATCGTCTTGCCGGACGAGGATTTCACCATGTCCCGGTAGCGCTCGGCGGCCCTGTCGTCCTGGTTCTGATTGCAGGCGGAAAGGGCAAGGATCAAAATGAGCACCGCGGATCGCTGGATGGCATGCGTCGTCGACATGATCGCTGTTCCTCTGAGATGCGGCAGCTGAGCGTTCGCGCAAGATTGATTCCCCCGGACACCGTCGCCGCCGACGCGGAGGGGAATAGTGGTCTCAGGAGGGATTCCTTAGCTCATCCGATGACAGGTTTCAATATAAATCAGCGGGTTGCGAGGAGCGCGAACGTTGCGGGTGGCAAAAGACGTCGAACGCAGATGGGCACCCGGATGCACCCGCCGTTGGAATCTTGCGGCCGGCCGGGGCGATGCCCGGTCACTTCCAGAACATGCAGGCCTCGACCGCTTTCAGCAGCCGCCGCATGTCCGGCGGATGGACGTCGCCGATGTTGCCGATGCGGAAGCTCTCCTGATCGGTGACCTTGCCGGGGTAGATGACGAAGCCGCAGTCCTTCAAGCGCCCGTAAAACCGGTTGAAGTCGTACGCCGGGCTGTCGGGGCTGCGGAAGGCCGTGATGATCGGCGACCGATGGGCCTCCGCCAGCAGGGGCTCGAACCCCAGGGCCTGCATGCCGCCAACCAGGATGCGATGGTTCTCGCGATAGCGCGCATAACGCGCGGCGATGCCGCCCTCGGCCTCGAGTTCCCGCAGGGCCTGATGAAAGGCGCGCACCACATGGGTGGGGGAGGTGAAGCGCCACTTGCCCGGATGCCGCTCCATGGTCTCCCACTGGTCATGCAGATCGAGGCTGAGCGAGCGGGCGCGGCCCCTGGTTTTCTCGATCTCGCGCCGGCGGCAGACCGCAAAGGCGAACCCCGGCACGCCCTGGATGCACTTGTTCGCGCTGCTGACCAGGTAGTCCGCGCCGATGGCGGCCGCGTCCATCGGGATGCCCCCGAAACTGCTCATGGCATCCACGATGAAGCACCGCCCGCGGGCCCGGACCGCGGCGCCGATGTCCGCCACCGGGTTGAGCATGCCGGTCGTGGTTTCGCAGTGCACGACCGCCACATGCGAGATCAGGGGATTCCTGTCGATGGCCGCGACCACCCGCTCGATCGGCGGCGGGTCGGTCTCCCCGGCGTCGATGACCTGGCAGGCGATCCCGCTGCGTGCGGCGATCTGGGCGATCCGCCGGCCGTAGGCGCCGTTGGCGAGCACCAGAAGCTCGCCGGCGGCCGGAACCGCCGTGGTGACGACGGCCTCCACCCCGAAAGTGCCGCTGCCCTGGATCAGCACGCAGGTGTAGCCCGGGTCGCTCGTGGCCAGGGCCGTGAGCTCCCGCCGGATCTCCTCGACCAGGTGGTGGTAGTCCTCGTCCCAGGTGCACCAGTCGCGCAGCATGGCCGCCTTGACGCCGGGGGTCGTGGTCAGGGGGCCGGGGGTGAGCAGGAGATAGGGGTTCGCGGGGACCAGTCGGGAGTCCATGGTTCAGCCTTTCACGCCTTCAGGCTCCGGACGGGGGGAGGGGCGCGTTTCCGCCGGCGCCGCAGGCCTCTGACAGGGATCCGCCCCCGGCCGTGCCTGAACGCCCGGTCAGGGCCGCTCCCCGGCGGCCAGGCGCGCCTCGATCGCTTCGATGACCGGCAGCGCCGCCCAGATGCCCTCCACCGTGTAATGGGCGCCGGCGGCCAGCAGCGCCCGTTCGGCGGCCTGCAGGCGCCGCGTCCGCTCGCTGGGTTCCAGCCGGTCGGTCTCGGCCGCCGGAAGCCCCAGGAGATTGCCGGACCGGGTTACGCCGACGGTCCACATGCCGGCGTTGAGGCCTTCCTCGATATCGATCGGGGTGTCCCCGATTTTGACCAGCGCCTCCATCGGGTGCACCTGCAGCTGGATGGCGTTCAGGAGACACATCCAGGGGTAAGGCCGGCCGGCCGGCACATCCGAGGAGCAGACGACGGCATCCGGGCGGTAGCCCTTGGCGCGGGCCGCGGGCACCAGCACGTCCATCATGGGGCGCGTGTACCCGGTCGACGAGCCGATCCGGATCCCTCGGCGGCGCAGCTCATCGACGAAGGCGAGCAAACCCGGGATGGGCTCGGCGTGCCGCGCAATGGCCGCGACCATCATGGGTTCGGTTTCGGCGTAGAGCGCATCGATGTCCGCTTCGCCGGGAACGCCGCCATGGACCGCCTGCCATCGGGCGGCCACCCGCGGCAGGGCGCACATGCCGCGCAGGTGGTCTTTTTTCATCAGGCCCATGAATTGCCGGGCCTCCTCCATGGTGACCGCCACGCCGAATTTCTGAAACACGTCGACGAAGACGGCGGCCGGGCCCATGCAGCCGTAGTCGACGGCCGTTCCCGCCCAGTCGAGGATCACCCCGCGGACCGGGCCGGCATACGCGCGGCAGCGAGAGACACGGGTCATGACGTTTCAGCTCCTTTGCGGTGGCAGGTTGACGCATTTCTGCCGGCCCCGTGTTCGACGGATGTGTGGGGCGTGTTAGGCGTGTGTGAGGTTCCGGCGGGCCGCGATCGAATGCGGGGTCGTGCGCCGCTCCCGTTGGCAAGCCGGGCTTCCGTTCTTATCATAGCGCACCAACACCTGAACCCGGCGGTCTCCGGCCGGATAGGCACGGCGGCCGCTCAGAAAGGCGGTTTCGATGACGAACTACGACGACGCGCTGGCGACGATGACGTTCCGGGTCGGCTGGGAGCACGATGGCATCCGGCACAGTGACGGCCTGCATGCGCAGCGCGTGAATTTCTGGCGGGACATTTTGCCGGCCGGCCTCGGGGAAGCGCTGGCCCGGCAGCCGGGCGCCGCGTCGGTGGCGCTGAGCTTCGAACCCGGACGGGTGCTGCCGGCCGCCGACCGCGCCGCGGTCCACCGCGTGCGGCGCGCCGATGTCGAAAGACGCCGGTTGGCGGGAATCGAGATCGAGCCGCGCTGCGGGCGGTTCTACCCGCGCGGCATGCTGCGCGGGGTGCCGGGCGTGTTCAAGGGAAATACTCAGCCGTTCCGGTGCACGGGGCTGGAAGCCGAGTGGCTGGCCGCCGATTTCAACCACCCGCTGTCCGGGAAGCAGCTGGCCGTCGACGTCGCGGTCCGGGAACTGCGGCCCAAGTTCGAGGAGCACGGCGGCAGCACCACCGACTGGCTGGAAGAGGCTCTGTCCGGCCCGGGCATGCAGGCCCGCGCCAACGGCGGCGCCACGCAGTTCTTCGGCGGCCGGCCGTTTGCGCGCACGGATGAAAACGAGGACGGCGTGTTCTACGACCGGCCCCGGATGGTCAACCACCTCGACGATGCGGCGATCCGGGTCGTCTCCGGGCTATACGGCCGCCTGATCCCCCCGGGGGCGGAGGTCCTCGACCTGATGGGCAGCTGGACCTCGCATTTGCCGCCGGAGCTCGCGCTCGGCTCGCTGGCCGTGCTCGGCATGAACGCCGAGGAGGTGAACGCCAACCCGCGCGCCTCGGAACGGGTGGTCCACGACCTCAACCTCCGGCCGGCGCTGCCCTTTGGCGACCGGCGCTTCGATGCCGTGATCTGCACCGTGTCGGTCGAGTACCTGACGCGGCCTTTCGAGGTCTTCGACGAGGTCGCGCGCGTGCTCAGACCCGGCGGGCGCTTCATCCTGACCTTCTCCAACCGCTGGTTCGCCCCCAAGGTCATCCGGATCTGGACGGAACTGCACGAGTTCGAACGGCCGGGAATGGTCCTTGAATATTTCCTGAAGTCGGGTCAATAT
>JALOPD010000099.1 GCA_025454075.1 Desulfobacterales bacterium
CGACCCCCTGGTCGAATTTCACCTGGGGCCTCCCCTTTCCGTAAAACACCATCGCCTTTTCGCCGGCCTGATGGATGAAATCCATCCCGAACCCTATCAAATCATCGAATTCCGGCCTCTTTCCGTCGCTCATTCGCCCTCCTGTTTAGGTTATCTGCCATTCTCAAGTAATATTGTAATCCTGTTGCCGTCCTGTCGGAATTGTGTGGGCACGGCTTCCAGTCGTAATCGAAAGTCCGTTTTCTGACCGCGGCAAAATGCCGCTCGCCCCCAAGCAGATGTCTGCTATAACCGGCTGCGGGCAAAGGATCAAGAGCAAAAGCGGGCGTGGGGGCCGGTTTCTTGACAAGCCTCAACCTCTGGCATAGTGTCGCCCGGACGATTGAGCGCTTCGCTAACTGTTCAGACCCATCAGGGACACCACGAAGCATGAAAATTACCCCCTCCCCTGGCCCCTCCCGCAAGGGGAGAGGAATCAACGCTTGCATCTCCATCTATCCGGACTATACAGGGGAGGGAAATCACGCTTCTATCTCTCCTCCCCCTTGACGGGGGAGGCCGGGTGGGGGTGATTAATCGCGCACGGCCATTTTCGTACTAAGGCCGCTTTAAAAGTGAATTACTAAGAAGGAGGAGCGATGGATTCCAACACCCCGACGCGCGCGACCGCGCTGGCGCTGCTCAAGGAGTTCAACCAGAGCGACAGCCTGATCAAGCATGCCCTGGCCGTAGAGGCCGTCATGCGCCGCTTTGCCCGCACGCGCGGTCAGGACGAGGCGCAGTGGGGCATCGTCGGTCTCGTGCACGATTTGGACTACGAGAAGTTCCCGGAACAGCACTGCCGCAAGACCGAGGAGATCCTGCGCGAGCGCAACTGGCCCGCGGAGTACATCCGCGCCGTGGTCAGCCACGGCTGGGGCATCTGCTCGGATGTTAAGCCGGAAAGCGAGATGGAAAAGGTGCTCTTCGCCGTGGACGAGTTGACCGGGCTCGTCACGACCTCGGCCCTGGTGCGCCCATCGAAGAGTGTCCTCGACATGGAGGCCTCGTCGGTCAAGAAGAAGTGGAAGGACAAGCGCTTCGCGGCGGGCGTGGACCGCTCCATCATCGAGAAGGGCGCCGCCATGCTCGGCATGGACCTCACCGCCCTCATCACCGAAACCATCCTGGGGATGCGAGAGGCGGCCGAAGAGATCGGCCTCAAAGGAAACGTTGCAGCCCCATCCAGAACCTGAATCCATTTTCACCGCACGCTGCGGTGAGCCTTCATCCCCGGCCCCCCCGCAGAGAACCGCGTGAAAAAGAAAAATAGATGCCGCAAAGGCACAGCCCGAAGAAGATGAAGAGCGCATAGCGCACGCTCGCAAGGAAGGCGGGATGCAGCTCGGGGGTGATCTGCACCCGCCCGATGACGAGGGCGAATACGAGCGTCACGATCCCGAGGGACAGCATCTGCCCCAGCAGGCGCATGGTCGCAACCGACCCGGAGGCGACCCCGTAGTAGCGCTTTTCGACCGAGCTCATGATGGCGTTCATATTGGGAGACGAAAACAGGGCGAAGCCGAACCCCATGATCACGAGGCAGGCGACGATGACCCCCATCCCGGTGCCGGCTCCGATGCGGGCCAGCATCAGCAGGGCCAGCGCCGTGATGCCCATCCCCGCGGAGGCCAGCAGCCGCGGTTCGACGCGGTCGGAGAGCCTTCCCGCAAAGGGTGACAGCAGGGCCATCATCACCGGCTGGGCGATCAGGACCAGGCCGGCCTGCTGTGGGGAAAGGCCCTTGATGTACTGCAGGAACAGGCTCATCAGAAAGGTCACCCCGAACGTCGCCCCGTAGTGGATGAGCGCCGCCAGGCAGGAAAAGCCGAACACCCGGTTGCGCATGAACAGCCGCACCTCGAACACCGGGTGCGCCACGCGCAGCTCCCAACCGGCAAAAGCCGCCAAACCGCCGAAACCGGCCAGGACCAGCACTCCGCCCCACACATCCGGAAGGACCGAGACCCCGCCCATGAGCGCGATGATCGCCAGGGCGTAGATGAACGCTCCGGCGAGGTCGAAGGGCTCTCCGCGGGCACCCGCCCACTCGCCCTTGAGCTTCCAGAGCGTCAACAGAATCAGGCCGAGGCCGAAGGGGGCTGGGACCAGGAACACGCTGCGCCAGGAGAAGGTCTGGGTCAGCCAGCCGCCGGCCAGGGGTCCGCAGCTCAGGCCGGAATAGACCGCTGCCACCGTGATGCCCAGCACCCGTCCGCGTTCGGCCAGGGGGAAGACCGAAGTCACGATCGCGATCCCCGTGGTGAAGATCATGGCGATCCCGACCCCCTGGATTACCCGGAAGGCAATCAGGGCCGCCATCGACCAGGCCAGCCCCGAAAGGAGGGATGCCAGCGTGAAGATGAGCGTGCCCGCCATGAACACTCTCTTGCGCCCATGGATGTCGGCCAGCTTGCCGACCGGGACCAGCGCCACGGCGGCGGCCACGATGTAAGCAGTCGCCACCCAGCTCAGCAGGACCGCGTCCGCCTTGAAGTGGTCCCCTATGGCCGGCAGGGCGATGTTGACGGAGGAGAGCATGAAGGGGGTGAGGAAGGAGCTCAGCGCAGCGACGAGCAGCGCCGACCACCGCTGGGCCTGGTCCTCCGCCTGGTGCTGTGTGCCGGCTGGATTCATACGCAGCGACTCATACTGCATTTCTGATCCGGGAGCAAACCGCGAGCCCGCGGGCGTCTTTACTTGGCGCATTCCCGCCGCTATAGTCAACGCATGACTGCCGACCGCCAAGCCCCCCGACTGGTCCTGGCCCCCCTGAAGGGCTTCACGGACGCAGTCTTTCGCAATACCTTCGCCGAACATTTCGGCGGCTTCGACAGTGCCATGGCCCCCTTTGTGGCAACCGTTGCGGCCGACCGTCTCACCGACAAACACGTCCGGGACCTCCTGCCGCACCAGAACACCCGCATGCCGATCGAGCCTCAGATCCTGGGCAACGCCGCCGAGGATTTCATATTTCTGGCCCGGCGCCTCAGCGACATGGGCTACCCGGACGTGAACTGGAACCTGGGCTGCCCGTTCCGGCCGGTGACCAAGAAACGCCGCGGATCGGGGCTGCTGCCGTTCCCCGAACAGGTGGACGAGTTTCTATCCAAGACCCTGCCCGCCATCCCCGGCCGGCTCTCCATCAAGATGCGTTTGGGCCGCAACTCGCCCGATGAAATCCTCAGGCTGCTGCCCCTCCTCGACCGCTACCCCCTGAAGGAGATCACGATCCACCCGCGCACCGCGCGGCAGATGTACGCGGGGCTGCCGGACCTCGACATGTTCCAAGCTTGCCTGGAGCGGATCCGCCACCCTGTCGTTTACAACGGCGACATCACCGGCCTGGAACAGTTTCGAACCCTGGCGGCCCGCTTTCCCCGCGTCGATTCCTGGATGATCGGCCGGGGGGCGCTGTCAAACCCTTTTCTGCCGGCCATCATCAAGAACGGCCGGGATGGGGTTGGCGGCAAGCTCGAGAAATTCAAGGCCTTCTACGAGGAGCTCTTCGCTCGCTACCAGGAGCGGCTCTGCGGGCCGGGGCACCTGCTGAACCACATGAAGGGTTTCTGGACGTACTTCGCCGCTGCGTTTGAAAACGGACAGGACATTCAAAAGCGGATCCACCGCAGCTTCACGCTGCCGCGTTACCTTGAGACGGTTGAGTGCGTTTTCAAAGAAACGGCCGGTTGGCGCGAAGAAGCCACCCCCGCTGCCAGCGGCGGGGATGGCTTCCTTTCCGGGGCGGCAACCCCTTGTTAAACCGCTCGTCCCCCGACCGGGAACGAGCGGTTTGGTTACTTCTTCACCTTCAACACCACGAACCCGGCGGTTCCGCGCTTGACCAAAAACGATGCGGCATCGCCCGGCTTGGTTTTGCCGAACTCGGCCTTCATCTCGCTCACCGACTGGACCGGGACGCGGTTGACCTCCTTCACGATGTCCCCCTGCTGCAGACCCGACTGGTCGGCCTTGCTGCCGGGCTTGACCGCCGCCACCAGGACGCCTTTCTCGTTTTCATCGATGCCGAAACGGCGGGCGGTTTCAGGGTTGAGGTCCGCGGCGCGGATGCCCAGCTCATCGGTTTCCGGCGTCGGGCCCTTGGCTTCCAGCTCTGTTTCCTTGCGCTCGGACAGCTGCACCTTCAGGACCCGCTCCTTGCCCTCGCGCAGGATCTTCACCGGGATTTCCCTGCCGACCGCCATGGCGGCCACGGCCGAAGACAACTCCCGGCCGGTCCCGACCGGCTTGCCGTCGACAGCGATGATGACGTCCTTCGCCTGGATGCCGGCCTTGTCGGCCGGGTCCCCCGGGAAGACCTGGGTGACCAGCACCCCCTTCTGGTCTTTGAGCCCGTAGTACTGGGCCAGTTCCGGCGTCAGGTCCTGGATCCCGACCCCCATCCAGCCGCGGGTGACGCTGCCGCGCTCTTTCAGCTGGGCGATGATGTTCTGCGCCAGGTTCACCGGGATGGCAAACCCGATCCCCTGGCCCTGGGCGACGATGGCGGTGTTGATGCCGATCACCTCGCCGTTCATGTTCAGAAGCGGCCCGCCGCTGTTGCCCGGGTTGATGGAAGCGTCCGTCTGGATGAAGTCGTCGTAAGGGCCGGCGCCGATGAAGCGCCCCTTGGCGCTGACGATGCCGGCCGTGACGGTCTGCTCCAGGCCGAAGGGGCTGCCCACGGCGAGCACCCAGCTGCCGACTTCCAGCTTCTCGGAGTCCCCCATCTTCAGGGGGGACAGCTCTTTCGCGCCTTCGATCTGGATCAGGGCCAGATCGGTCTTGGGGTCGCGGCCGATGATCTTGGCGTCGAATTCCCTCTCGTCGGCCAGCCGGACCTTGATCTGGTCGGCATTCTCGACCACGTGGTTGTTGGTGACGATGAACCCCTCTTTGTCGATGACGAAGCCGGACCCCAAGCTCCTCTGTTTGAACTCCCGGCCCGGGCCGCCCTCGCTGAAGGGGTCCCGGTTGGGATCGCGGTTGCCGAACGGGTTGCCGAAAAAATGCCGGAAAACAGGCCCGCCCTCTTTGGTGGTTTTCACGGTGCGGATGTTGACGACGCCCGGCTGCACTTGCTTGGCCAGGGCGGAAAAATTGGGGAGCACCATCTGATACTTCGCATCGGCCGCCTCCGGTTCCTTGGCGTCGGACCGGGTCTCCATACCATAGCCCCAGATGACGCCGGTCATCGCCAGCACGGCCGCAGCCGCAGAGATTTTTTTTGCAAGACTCGAATACATGTGTGTACCTCCTTGTGTTCAGCCGTTGGCTTGGTTTGTTTTATAAGGATAGTAACCCAGCAGGTTCACCGCAAGATGACCCCAAGATGATCAAAATATTATTCCTCCGGCTTTCGGCCACACCCGTCAGCACGTCCATCGGCGGGGTTGTTACTCCGGCAAATAAGCAGGTGCAACTTCAGCCGATGTTAGGCGGAGGAATTCCAAGGATAAGAGAAAACGAGGGGGCGGCTTGAAGCGAAGCGGATATCAGCCGGCAGACGGGCACTGGGGCGGTTTTATTTTTTTCTGAACGCCGTCAGGGAGCCGATGGTTTTTCTCAGCAGGATTTCGGAGTGGCCGTCCACGAGATAGTCTTTCAGCTCCCCGACCACCTCGTACCCCAGGCCGCGGTAGAAACGCTGGGCATCCGGGTTGAAGGACGAAACGCAGATGAACATGTTGGGGTGACTTTTGAAAACACGCCGCTCGGCGAAGTTGACGAGCTTGCGGCCGATGCCCTGGTTTCTCGACCGCGGCGCCACGCAGATCGACTGGATGTAGCCGACGAAGCCCCCGTGGAGGTTGAGGACGATGAAACCGAATATCTCATCGCCCTTCACGGCGACGTAGATCTCCTTTTCGCCGGACGAGAGGTTGCGCAGCGAGGCGGAGTAACCCCGCTGCAGGGTGATCCATGGCTCGGACTCCGCCATCATGCGGGCGCAGGCGTCGATTTCATGCGCCCCGCATATCGGCCGTGTCACCACGTTCCATTTCATGGGCTGGTCGGGTCTCCGGCAAGGTCTGTCTGCGACCCCGTGGGAGCGGCTTTCCAGCCGCGATTAGTCCTTCGCCGCCGGGGCTGCTGTGGCGACCTCGGCCCATCGAGGCTGAAAGCCTCTCTCGCATGTCTATGTCGAAAGGCTGGCGCTTCGTTCCGCAACCGACTTCCGGCGCAATCGTCCACCTACTTCAGCACGCCCATGATGCCGCGCACCGCCGCCGGCAGGTCGGCCGGCAGCACCACCACCTTGGTGTTCTGGGAGGCGGAGACGTTGCTGAGGGCTTCCACGTACTTTTCGCCCAGCAGGTAGACCACCGGCAGCTCGTTTTGCTGGATGGCCTCGGTGACCTTCTGGATAGCGCGCTGGGTGCCTTCGGCGAGCACCACCTTGGCCTGGGCATCGCGCTTGGAGGCCTCGAAGCGGCCCTCGGCTTCCAGGATGGCGGCCGCTTTCTGCCCGTCGGCGCGGGTCACCACGGCGCGGCGCTCGCGCTCCGCGGCCGCCTGCTCCTCCATGGCCTTCTGCATCGTGCCCGAGGGCTTGATGTCCTGGATCTCCACGGTCTTCATGATGATGCCCCAGTCGGCGATGTCGTCCGATATCGCCGTCTTAAGCTTGGCCTTGATCGCATCCCGCGAAGAGAGGGCATCGTCCAGGTCCATCTCGCCCACGATCGAGCGCAGCGAGGTCTGGACCAGGTTCTGGATGGCAAGGATGTAGTTCTCCACGCCGTAGACCGCCTTCTCCGGTGAGACGATGTTGATGTAGGCGATGGCGTTGACGATCAGGACGGCGTTGTCCTTGGTGATCACCTCCTGCGAGGGGATGTCGAGCACGATGTCCTTGGTGGTGACCTTGTGGGCGACCGAGTCGATGTAGGGCATGATGATGTTCAACCCAGGGCCCAGGGTCTTGTGGTATTTCCCGAGCCGCTGAACGACCTGCTTGCTGCCCTGGGGCACGATCCGCACCCCCAGCATGATCGTGATCAACACCACCACGACAAAAACCGCCACCATCACCATCTCAGGCATAGAATCCTCCCGCTTCGGTTGTTGCGTCAGCTGGGTTATTGCTTCTATCGCTTGCCCACGATCAGCGTGTTGCCGGAAATATCGGTGACCACGACCCGCTCGCCGACGGCCACCGCCTGCTCGCAGATGAAGGGCCACTCCTCCGAACCCAGGACCGGGGTGGTGAACCTCAGCATGCCGCGCTGGTCCTGGCAAGGGGCTTTGATGACCTGCCCGTCCTTGCCGACGATGGCTTCCCGGGATATGCCCGCCTTGGTGCGATCGGCCATGAGGGGCTTGAAGAGCTTGAACCACAGAAACGTCATCAGGCAGGCGCCCAGGGCCCACAGGAAGAGCTGCCACGTGAAGGTGGTCGTGGGGGCCACCAGCAAGACGCCGCCCACGATCAGACCGGCCAGCCCGAACCAGAAGATGGTGAAGCTCGGGACGAGGAGTTCGGTCAGAATCAGGAGCATGCCGAAGACGATCCAGTGCCAGTATTCGGGCTGCAGTCCCATGGTTTCATCCTGTTGTGGGTGAACGGTGGAGGTGAGAAAATTATACCCCAAGCCCCACCTGCATGCAAATCGGAGAAGCGGGGGAGATTCTCAAAGCTGACTTTTCCATTGCGGGGTCGGCAAGCAAAAAACGGCTGTTTGCCGATGATTCGGATGCCATCCCCGGCGGGGCCTTTGCAGACAGCAAGAAGCAAGCCTGTAATCATTGAAATTGATAGAACGGACCCCGGCCGATATCGTCACTTCCCCATCAAACTCGGCAAAAAAAGCACGATCTCCGGGAAGATGGTCAGGATAACGAGGGCCAGAAGGATCGACAGCAGAAAGGGGGCCGCTCCCTTGAAGATCTCCGCCATGGGCACGTCCTTGGCGATGCCGGCAAGGGTGTAGACGTTCAACCCCACCGGCGGGGTGATCAGTCCCGCCTCCATCACCAGCACCGCCACCACCCCGAACCAGATCGGGTGAAAGTTCAGCGATTCGATCACCGGAAAGACCACCGGCAGCGTCAGCACCATCATCGAGATCGAATCGAGGAAACAGCCCAGAAAAAAGTATATGAGGATGATGATGGCCAGCACCACGTAGCGTGAAACCTCGAGCCCCGCAATCCAGACCGAAACCTGGGTGGGGATCGTGGAAAGCGCCAGAAAATAGCTGAACACAGTGGCCCCGGCGACCAGAAAAAGCACCATGACCGTGATCCGGGTGGCCTCGAGCAGGCAGGAGACGATCATTTTCCCGGTCAGGCGCCTTTTGATGATGACAATGATGAAAAGCGCAAACGCTCCTACGGCGCCGGCTTCGGTGGGGTTGATAAAACCGAAATAGATGCCGCCCATTACGATGCAAAACACCAGCGCGGTCTCCCAGACGCCTTTGAGAGCGGCGAGTTTTTCTTTGAACGGGATCCTTTCAGACAGCGACGGGGCTAGAGCGGGATTGATCTTGACCCAGGCGACGACCACGACGGCGTAAGCGGCGGACAGCATGAGGCCGGGCAGGATGCCGGAAACGAACAGCTTGCCGATGGACTGCTCGGTCAGCATGCCGTAGACGACAAATCCCAAACTGGGCGGCAGGAGGAAGCTCAGCGTGCCGCCTGCCGCCACCACGCCCGTCGCCAGCCGCGGTGCGTAGCCGAAGCGCCGCATCTCGGGCAGCGCAATACTTCCCATGGCCGCGGCGGCGGCGACGGAAGACCCGCTCACCGCGGCAAACCCGGCGCAGGCCGCGATGGTGGCCACCCCCAGCCCGCCCGGCAGCCGGCGGAACCACTTGTCGAAGGCCGCGTAAAGCTCCCGTGTGATGCCGGCCGTACCGGCGAAACTTCCCATGATGATGAACAGCGGGATAATGGTATAGGGGTAATGGGACGCAGAGCTGTAAAGCGTTTGCGCGACGATGGGCAGGGCGGCGGTCAGGGCGGAAAGCTTCCAGATTCCAAGAGACCCTACCAGCATCATCATAAAGGCGATGGGCATGCCCATCAACAAGAGAAGGACCAGCAGAACGGTTCCCAGAACGCCGACAGTGACCGGATCCATCACTGCCTCCCGGCGATTTTCAGCACGGATGCGATGAAGTCCAGCAGGAGTTCGAGCCACAGCAAAAGGCCGCCCACGGCCACCAGCAGCTTGAAAGGCCACTGGGGCACCCGCAGTTGGTCCGACACCGTTTTTTCGTGAATCCCTTCAAGACACCCCTGCCAGACCATTATGGCGATGATCAAAAGGCCGGCAAGGGTCGTCAGGGCTTGCAACACCGACCGGGTCCTGGGGGAGCAACGGCTGGTGAGGAAGTCGACCCCCACGTGGCCCTTGACCTGTTGGGTGTACGCGGCGCCCAACAGCACGATCCCGGCCAGCATGTACTCCGAAAGCTCGAACGTGCCGGGGATGGGCTTGTTGAAAAGAGACCTGCCCGTCACATCGCCCACGGTGAGCAGCATCAGCGGGATAGCCAGAAACATCCCCACAAAACAGGCGCCGTAACTCGCCTTGCGGACCACTTTGCTGAAGCTCTCCAGGCCGTCCATGTGCTCCTTTTTCGACGATGAAAGAATGCCTCCTCCCCGGGATCGGCCGGCGAGAGGACCGTGTCGGCATTTAGATTTTTTTCAACTCCGGCGGGCATGCTACGACCTGGACGTCGCGCTTTTCGCACTCCTCGTTCATGATGGCCACGGCCTTCCTGGCCGGAAGGCCCTTGGCCTCGAGGTCCGCCGTCCATTTCCGGGTCACTTCCTGGAACCGCTCATGCCAACGCCGGGATTCACCCCTGGGCAGCTCGATCATTTCCACGCCCCCCTTGGTGATCTCCTCGATCAGCTTGGGGTACTCGCTGCGGGTGAGACCGCCCGAGGTCCGGAAGGGGTTGGCGCCGAGTTCGTTCACGATCTTCTTCTGGTCTTCGAACAGTTTGTTCCAGGAGTTCATGTTCATGACCAGGCCCTCCGAGACGCAGCCGAGGGTGGTCACGACCCCGTACTTGGCCACCTCGTGAAGCTTGAAAGCCAAAATGACGGGCGGACAGGTGACGATGCCGTCAATCGTGCCGGTCTCGATCGCCATGTAGACGTCACCCGGCGGCATGAAGACCGGCTCCGCGCCCAGGATCTTTATGTAGTTGGTCTGGTGGCCGCCGGGCGTCCGGAGCTTCAGGCCCTTGAGATCCTCCATCTTGGCGACGGATTTCTTGGTCCAGATGTAGGACTGGATGCAGCCGTTGAGTTCGAGGACCTTAACGTCCTTGAACTCGTCCTTGAGAATCCGATCGTAGACGGCGTTGCCGATATCGACGGCAAGATCCTTGCCGTCCACCCAGGCCGCAAGTGATAGAACGTCGGTCAGCGGGAAGCGGCCCGGGGTGAAGGTGGCCGTGAAATAGCCCATGTCCGAGAGCCCCTTGGCCACGATGTCGTAGTGCTCCGGTGCCTTGCCGAGCGCCCCGCCGGCGTACAGGGTGTAGTCGAGGTTGCCCCCGCTTTTCTTTTTCATCTGATCGAGCATGGGCGTCCAGACGGTCTTGGTCTCACGGCTCAATGGCGGGTGCCATGTGCTGAACTTGAGCCTGGCAGTCTCGGCCATGGCCGGCCGGTTCTCATGAAGCCCCAAGCCCAAAGCGGTGCCGCCGATGACGACTCTCTTGAGAAAGGTTCTGCGGGTCAATTCAGCGCACTGTTCGCACATGGTTCAGTTCCCTTCGGGGTATGGGCGGCCGCGATGCCGGTATCAGTTTCCATATCCGGTGAGACGGCCGGGTCACCGGATGAAGCAGGCCCCTGTGCCGGCGGCGACCGGTGCAGGGGCCGATGCGCCCGCCGGATCCCCCGGTCGGTCGTGACCGATCAGGTCCTCGCGGACCCGGTACCCGTATGGCTCCATCAGGCCGAGCCGCTTCACGACCTCCACTCCCGCGCGCAGGGCCGGTCCGCTCATGTTGAGATACGGCCGGCGCAGGTCGCCGGCCGGCAAACCCAAAACCCTGGCCAGGGATTTGACCGGGACGGGGTTGACCTTGGAGTAGGTGAACTGGATCAGTGGCAAAATTCTCAGATAGGTTTCGCGGAAATCGACGGCATCCTGATAAGTTTTCCAGGGTTTGGAGATGATCGCCATCTCGCGCGGGGCGATGTTGCCGGTCATGTTGGCAGTACCGTGGCCGCCCAGTGCCATCACCGCCGGTACCAGCCCCAGGTGGGGCGAATCGCAGCACATGACGGACATCTCCTTTTGCGCCGCCAGGATCTGAGCGATCTGGCCGGGGCGCGCCATGGCCTCCTTGTCGATCACGATGTTGGGGTGGTCCGCCAAACGGATGACGGCCTCGGCCGGCAGATCGGTCCCCACCCGGGAGGGGTTGTTGTATATGCCGATGGGGATGGTGCTCGCGTCGGCCACTTCCAGGAAATACTGCAAGGCGGCGTCCACCGGCGCGTACGCGTACGAGGGGGCGGTGACGACGGCGCCGTCCGCCCCGGCCCGGGCGGCGTAGCGCACCATGGCGATGGTCTCCTGGGTGTTGTTCGCGGTGCAGCCGTAAAAAAGCGGCAAACCGTGTCGCTTGAACCGAATGGTTTCCGTGATGACCCGGTGGCGCTCTTCCTTCGTCAGCAGCGATACCTCGCCGGTCGAGCCCATGATCAGAAGGGCGCCGGTGCCGTTCCGGGCCTGAAACTCGATCAGCCGGCCGAAGCCTTCTATGTCGGGCGCCCCATCTGCTTGGAAGGGCGTGATCAACGCCACGAAGGAGCCGGTGAGCATCCGCTTTCCCATGAAATCCCTCCCTTGAAAAATAAGCTTGGCCGCCTCAACTGCTCTCAAATGGAAGCCTGGAGCTTTCGCACAGGCTTAAATCCTACCATGATATATAGGCAAGCCAAGCTTATTTTTCAATCGATGAGCAGGTGGCGGCCACCGCACCGTTGGGCGGCACCAGGCGCAGCCGGGCCGGGGTGTCCCACCCGAGGATGTTGTGGATGTCACGCCACCGTTTGAGCGCCTCGGGCGCCTCCCCCTGCCGCACATGCAGAAAATCCAGTTGAAACTCGGGCTGGCCCATGAGCGTCTGCTTGAGGTGATGGAGGACCAACAGGCTGGCAAGACCGAGGTCCAAAGGCACTAAAACCCTCGACCAGCGCGGGTGCGTGCCGATCAGGCTGACGGCCTTCGCCCGCTGCTGGTATAGAAACCGCTCGCGCCAAAGCTCCAGGTGGTTGCGCGCCAGGATGACGGCCCCGAAGCCCCCCTGCTCCATTTCAGCGTCGATGAGGCTTTCCGGCGGCCCCTGCACCGGCACCACTCTGCAAACCGGCTGCGCATCCTTGAGACCCCGCCGCTCCCAGAGATCCCTGATCCAGGCGAGGAATCCGGACATGCTTTCGTCGGACCCGGGGTCGGGGCCGGGAATCCTCATGAAAAGAAGCATGGTGGCGGTACCGGGACGAACCGGAACCGCGGCGGCCGCCACCGCGGTTCGCATAATCTCCATGTCCCGGGCCCCGGCGACGACCCACAGGGTTTTGGCGGTAGGGCGCTTGAGGAGCCGCTGCTTGAGATCCGTTCTTGCCTGGATCCATCCCGGCCAACGGGCGCAGGCGAACCCCTGCTCCAGCACCACGCGCCGCAAACAGAGATTGCAGTTGCGGCAGGTCCTCACCCGGCGGCCCGATCGCGCCTTGGACACCCAGAGAGGGTCGGCCCTCAGCACCCGGCCCAGCCCAACGAGATCGCCGGCGCCCTCGGCAAGCAGCTCCTCGGCCAGCACCGGCGTGAGCACTCGGCCGGAAACGACGACCGGGACCGGAACGCTTTTCCTGAGCGCCCGGCTGTCCTCCCTGAGATACCCGGGCCGGGCCGTCAGGGCCCGCACCTCGGGCAGGAACATGGAATGGTAGGTGGCGACGCTCGGTGAAAAATAACCGACCCCCTCGGCCGCCAGTCTATCGGCGAACGACAGGGCTTCCCCCAGGTCGATGCCGTCGGGCACCCATTCGCGCAGCAGCAGGCGAAACCCGACGGGGAACCCGGCGGGCAGCCGGCGTTTCACCTCGCCCACTATCCGCAGGGGAAAGCGGATGCGCTCCTCGAAGCCCAGCGGCGAGCCTTCGGCATCCTTGTGGGTGAAGCCCGAAAGAAACTGCGTCAACAGGTAACCGGTCGCGCCGTGCAGCTCCACCGCATCGAAGCCGGCCGCGCAGGCCCTGGCGGCGGCAGTGCCGAAAGCGGCGGCGACCGCCTCCGTTTCGCCGGCCGTCATGGAGCGAGTCCATGCGGCCACGCGCTGCATGAAATCGCGGGTAAGCCCGAAGCGGTGCTCCAGGGGGAAGAAGTTCATGAAATCCTTCAGGCTGGAGACATGGAAGGGGAAGTGGGCCGCATCCAAGGCGGAGGGGGACAACGGCTGGGGGGTCTTGGCCAGGCGGCCGCCGTGGTTCAGCTGCAGCACCGCGGCCGCACCCTGGGAGCGGATCGCGTGCGCCAGCCGCGCCAGGCCCGGGATGAACTCGTCCGCGTCCGCCCTCAGGTTGTTGACGGCCACCACACCGTCCGCCGCGACGGCGGCGTTGGCGACGACCACCATGGCGACCCCGCTTTGCGCCAAGGCCGTGTAGTGCTCGATGAGCAGCTCGCTCGCCCGGCCGTCCGGCAGCGCATAACCGCTGAAAACCGGCAGGGCCACCAGTCGGTTTTTGAGAGAGAGAGAGTCGATCTGAAAAGGAGCGAACAACACGTCGGCCCCCGGAGGTTGATGGTCGAGGCGTCAGCGCGGTTTGCTGGGTGCGGAGATGCGGGATCGGCCTTCCGTGGCGGGGCCGCATCCAATGGCGCGGGCGGGCGGCCGCAACCTAAACGAGATTCGAGGTTGCCCCCCCGCCCGGAGGCTCCGCGGGTGTTTCCGGCGAATGCGCGCTTCGGTAGTTCTTGATCACCGGGCGCAACAGAAGGTAGGCGATGAGGAGAATCACCGCCAAGCCCACCACCACCAGCATGACTCTTTCCAGGTAAACCGCGCCCACGGCCATGGCCCCGAGCAGAAGCGAAACGACGACCAAGGGCCAGTCGTAGGTGATCCCGGCCAGGTAAATCGAAAGAGCGATGATGATGGTCACGGTGGGGCCGGCCGCCTCCACGTTGAGGAAATTCTGCTTGATCAGCCAGAACACCAAATAGACCGCTGCGCCGGTCCCGATCCACTGCAGCACCTGCTGCTGGAGGACCTTCCAGCGCAGCATTTTATGGCGGTGGCTTTCCGACAGGAGGCAGAGCAGGATGGACGCCCCGCCGAAGCAGGGCACCACCCAAAGCCAATAGCCCAGGCTGTTCTGCTTCCAGAAAGGCGTGGCCGCCAGGCCAAAGCCGCACAAGCATAGAAGTACGATCAGCAGAACACCACGGCCAACGAGCCGCCAGTTGATTTTTCCAGGAGGGGTAACCGGGAGCGGCGGGGATTCCATCAGGGTCAACTCCGTGTGAATGAGTTGCAATGACACGCCGAAACGCGCAACGAGGACGTATGGGATTTGTATTGCATTCCGCTGCCGGTGTCAACCAAAGCCGCCACGTGCGGATGCCCCGGTCCTCGTTGGTTCGGCGAACACTTCGTCAGAAGCGGTTCCGACGCTCGGAGCCCGCCTCTTTCTGAAAACACCTTATGCAAAAGTAGTGCTATTCGGCCATTTCCCGACGACGACGCGAAGGCGTTCTCTCCGCGGCCGCCGAACGGAATGCCGTGTCCATCCTCGATGCTCTGGCAGGCGAGTGGTCCGAGGTCCAGCCAGCTGAAAAAGTCAGGCAGCGCGCCGAACGACTCCTCAGGGTCCATTCCCTGCGGGCGGCCGACGCGCTGCAATTATCCTCGGCCCTGGTCTGGGCGGAAGAATCCCCCTCAGGCCTATTTTTCGTCTGCCTGGACGTCAATCTGCGTGAGGCGGCCTTCAAAGAGGGATTTACGGTCTTGCCGGATTAACCGCCGGCCGAGCCCTTTCGGATTGAGAGTGCCTGCCTGTCGAACCCGCCGTCACTCGTAGCCCAGCTCCGCCAGGCGCTCCTCGCTCATCCCGAGAAAGTGGGCCACCTCGTGGACCACGGTAATTTCGATCTCTTCCTGCAGCTCCTCCCGGGTTTCGCACATCTCTTCGAGCGGCTTCTTGAAGATGTAGATCGTGTCGGGATAAAGCGGCGGCTCCCCCACGGTGCGCTCGTTCAGCGGCACCCCCCAATACACCCCGAGCAGCGGCTCATCCGGCGGATACCCCATTTCCTCGAGCATGGCGGGATCCGGCCGCTGCTGCACCGTGATAAGGATGTTGTCGAGATGCCGGCGGATTTCCTCCGGGATCCTGCGGATGGCCTCCTTCACGATACGGTCGAACTCTTTGTTGGCCAGTTTCATGGGGTTGCCTTTTTGGGGGGCGGCCGCGATTTTCTGCGCCAACCGAAACGTGTTAAAATGAAATTAGATTTGTGTTAGGATGGTATTAGCATCGTTTGTTTGTTAACAGCGTTGTCACAAAACGGCAATGGATTTCAAGTCGAAAATACCACGATATCTCTTCGATCGGAAGGACCACGAGCTGATCCGGATCGTCAACGACGTTCTGAGCAGCTCGAAGTTTGCCCGCAAACTGTACTTTTCCTATTTCCACCCCAACGGCATCAAGGAGATGGCGGAGACCAAGGGACTGCGCTCGGCGTATGCGGTGGCGCAGCTGCTGAGTTCGCTTGAAATCGGCGGGGTGGAAGACCGGTTGAACGCCCTGCGCTCGCTACGCCTGGAGGTGATCGACACCGCCGAAGGCCCTCTGCCCAAGAACACGGCCCGGGTGCTCCTGCAAATCATGAAGAACCTGGTCCGGGCCTACGGCGACCCCCGGCGGCAGCTGGAGCTGGCCCACGACTTCCGGATGACCGCCTCGGGCAAACCCCGCATCGTCCGCCGCCAGCTCAAGCAGCACCACCTGCTGGAGATGCCCGAGGAGTGGAACCAGATCGCTTTCGACGACCATGTGCACGATGCCAATACCAAGGGCCGCAAATCCTCCACGCACCTCATCATGGATGCCTGGATCAAGGGCATCCGCCGGCTGCGGGTCATCCACTACAATTTCATCGAGCCGCGCTTCGCCGCCGAGCTCTTCGAGGCCGCCAAGATCCTCGACATCGACGTGCGCATCGGCATCGAGTATTCCGCCCGCTACCGCGACAAGTACGTCCAGCTCATCTGGGTGCCCCGCGGCTTTGCCGATGCCCAGGCGTTCCTCTGTTTCCTGGCCGAGCCGCCGGTGATGAACCTCATGGAGGCCGGCCGTCGGGCCTCCCTTTACCAGCAGGAGTATGTGATCCACCTGCTCAAGAAGTTCAACGCCGTTCACCGATTGGACCTCAACAGCCGCCTCGGCATAGAGCTGCTGCCGATCGACGAGGCGGAATTTCTCGCCTTCGTCGGCATCGGCCAGAAATCCAAGCTCCACCTGTCGAAATTCATTCACGACAAGATGATGAAGGCCTTGAAGGGCAAGGTCGCCGCTCTGAGCCGGGAGCTGGAGGCGTCCACACCGGACCGCCGCCGGGAAATCGCCGAATGGGTCGATTGCTTGAACCCCATGGACCTGGAGGCGTTGGTGGATGGTTACCTGGAGCAGTCCCGGAACCCGGAAATCCCTTTTCCGGACCGGCCGTGTTCCGGACCGGACGTGCCGGACCTGCTGCAGCTGACCCCGCCGGCCATCCTCAGCCGGCTGGCGGCGCTGCATTCCGGCTACCGCGTCACGCTGAACCTGACCGACCTGAAGGTCGAGGAGGTGCTCGAGCTGCTCTACGACTGCCAGGGCATGATCACGCGGCTGGAGATTTTCAACCTGAAGGACTATTCCGCGGGCAAGACCGCGAACATCCCCGAAATCAGTCGGCTGATGCAGGCGATCAACGAAGGCAGCGTCATCCACCTCAAGCAGGTGATCCGCGAGATCATCACCCGGCTCCGCGACCCCGCCATCCCCGGCAACGCGGCGCCGGTCGAAAAGCTGACCGCCATCCTGTACGACATCGACACGTTCAAGTCCTATTACGCGGGCAGGTTCCTCAGGGCCCGCATCGGCAGCGACTCCACCGGCCGCTCGGCGCGCCTGCACGGCATGGGGCTCGCCATCATGGAAACCCTGCCCCGCAAGGCCCAGCGGGAGATCGAACGGGACCTCAGCACGGACGGGCGCGAGATCATCCCGATCGAGATGATCGCTTCCAGGACCCTGACGTTTGCCCCCGCCCCCGGGGGATCGGCCTCCGGCCAAAACCTACGGCGCCGATTCGGCTCGGGGCCTCTGGGCGTCCTCCTGTCCAGCCGCCAGGAGAGCTGGCGCGTGGAGCCGCGGCACACCCGCATGGCCGCCCGGGGCAACATCGTGACGCTGGGGGGCACCCAGAAGACCATCGACAACGGCCTGTCCGTCAAAACGGCCGGGGCCGCTGAAAGCCGTGGCACCTTGCGATGGCAATACCTGAATTCCAGGCTCAAGAACGCCCTGAAAGTCCTGATCGGTTTCATACCGGCCTTCGCTACGTTTGCCCTGACCAAAGACTGGTGGCTTTTGGCCTACGGGGGCGCCTTCATCTGGTTCGGCATCACCGGCCTGCGCAACGTGGTGCAGTCGGTGCTGGGCGGCGGCGGGTTCCGCCGCTCCCCCCTGCTGAACTGGAACGACTACGTCAGCTGGACCCGCATCACCGATTCGTTGATGTACACCGGTTTTTCCGTGCCCCTGCTGGACTACCTCGTGAAAACCGTCATCCTGGACCGCGGCTTCGGCATCACCGCGGCCACCCAACCGGCGCTGCTCTACACCTTCATGGCGCTGGCCAACGGGATTTACCTCTCCAGCCACAACCTCCTGCGCGGGCTGCCCCGAGCGGCCGTCTATGGGAATTTTTTTCGAAGCATCGTTTCCATTCCGGTGGCGATCCTCATCAACATGGCCGCCGGCGGCGTTCTCGCCGCAAACGGCACCTTCGAAATCTCCACCGTGCTGCAGAAATGGGCGGCGATCATCTCCAAGACGGCCTCGGACATCGTCGCCAGCTTCATCGAAGGCCTGGCGGACCGCCACCGGAACATCAAGACCCGTCTGCGCGACTACAAGGGCAAGTTCGAACAGCTGTTCGACATTTACGCACAGCTGGAGCTGATCTTCCCGGACGTCCAGACCTTCGCCGTCCTGCAGCACTCCAACCGGCTCAAACAAAAGGCCAGCGTGGAGGCGCGCGACCTGGAAAAGATCATCATGATCCACGCGCTGGACCTGCTTGAGCTCCCAGTTCACTCTGCAGCGTCACCGCGAAATCAGCCAGATGTTCATCGACGGCATCCTCGGCAGCAACTTTCCCCGGCCGCTCTCGTTTTATCTGTCCCGGAACGCGGAATACCTCGAGGCCATCAAGGGTCTCGTGTTCGGGGATCATCTCGCCGACCCCGCGGCGGAACCGGCGGCAAGCGAACCTCTCCCGAGCGCCGCCGCCCACACCCGGGAGTGCATCCGTCCGTCCGAGCCGGGGCCGCCGAATTGAAGCCCCTCACCGGCACACCACCTTCAAGCGGTAAAACCTGAAGAAAAAGTTGTCGATGGGAAGGACTTCGAGGTCGCAGAACCCGGCCTCCGCGGCGTATTGTTTCAGCGTGTCGGTGCGCATCACAGTCCCGGTCTCGGCCGAATGCCCGTCGGACTTGCCCACCGGCAGACAGTGCAACACGCTCCAGCCGTACATCATCCATTCCACTTCGTTGCCCTTGGCGGTAAAGCGGTCGCCCACGCGCTCATCCATGACGATGACCGAACCTCCGTCCCGGGCGAGGCTCAGCATCGTCCGCAGCGCGCCGACCGGATCCGACATGTCGTGCACGCACTCGAAGGCCGTCACCAGGTCGTACCGGCCTTGAAGCGATGGGTCGCCGGCGTCGCGGCGTTGAATCCGGACGCGCTCGCTCAGGCCGGCTTCCGCCACGTTCGCCTGCGCCAAGGCCACCGAAGGCTCGTCCAGATCGTAGCCGTCCACCTGCACTTTTGAATATGCCTGAGCGATGCCGATGCTGGACCAACCACCGCCGCAGCCGATATCGGCCACCCGCGCGGGGGGATCCGCCAGGAGGCGCTGGTGAACATCCGGAATCGACGGCAGCCATTCGGGCCCCAGCTGCCGGAGGAACATCGCCCGGTTCATCGCGGCCTGGCCTTCACGGAAATCCGCGCCGTAGTAGGGATAGGGCACGCCTTTCCCGCTGCGATAGGCCTTCAGGACCTGATGCATCGGCCGGACCGCGCCCGCCACCATCTGCACCAGGGGCATCAAGTAGTTGAGGCTGTCCCGATCGCATAGAACCTCCTTGCAGCCGGCCGGCAAACGATAGCGGCGGGAGCGGGCGTCGGCGTTTTCGTCTTCGACCCTGAGGATTCCGGCCACCGTCTGCTGCTCCAGCCACTCGCGCACGTAGCGCTCATAGGCGCCGGTGCGGGCGGCCAGTTCCTCGGAGGTGGCGGGCCCCTGCTCGCTCAGCGATCTGTAGAACCCCAGCCGGTCGCCGATGTAGATAGTGAATATGTCGAATGCGCCCTTGGTCGAGTCCAGCAGGCGCTCAATGAAGCCGTCTCTTTCCTTTATGTCGCTCTCGGATATGAGGGTGTGGTTCATGATTTTCTCCTTTTTCTTCCGGCGTGTCGCCGGGCATAAGCCGTTTGTCGAAGATCAGGCTTGGAGAGTCGGTCTCAGATGACGATTGAGCGATGCGAGAATGGTTCGAAGTGTAAGGAAATGCTAACCTTTGATCCTTCCCTGTCAACCCGCCGGCATCGCCGGGGATCACGTGGTTTATTGACAACCGGGCCCCAATTCCGTTAAACTATAATTAATTTCGCCTGCCTTTCCCGAGCGGATTCCTCCTTCTTAACCAAAATGCGCCGCCCGTGCGGTACAGCAACCGACCATTCAAGGAGGCTGCCTCATGCTCTGCATCCGTCGGATTCACAGTGCGGCTCCGGCCGTCCTTGCCATTGTCTTCTTGCTCTATCCCCCGCCCTGCCTTAACGCGCAGAGCAGCCCATCCGGCAAGGGAGCGCTGCATTTCCTATTCGCCGCCGGTGCTCAGACGGCCGGGCAAGGCGACGCCAAGCCGGTGCCGGTGGAAACCCATACTTCTTTAAATTCCGGCGACCGGATCAAGTTTTTCCTGGAGCCCAAGTCGGATGCCTATTTTTACCTCTTTCACCTCGGGCCAGACAGCAACCTGGCGCTTCTTCACCCTCCAGACCTGAAGAACTCCCAAACGCAACCGGGCCAGCCATTTTACGTGCCGGCCGGACCGATGTGGTTTGAGCTGGATGCCGCCCGCGGTACGGAAAAATTTTTCTTCCTGGCCTCGAAGTCCCGGCTGGGCGAACTTGAAAATCTTTATTCCCGCCATGTCGCGCTAAAGGACCGAGCCGAAATCCAATTATCCACTCAAGCCATTTTGGATGAGGTTGCCCGGCTGAACAAGCCGCGCAAACCGCTTGCGTCTCCGGCTGAAAAACCGGTCCGCATCGCCGGCAAATTCCGCGCCCCGTCAAAAACGGACCCGGCCGCCCTGCCGGACATAACCCCGTTTGCAAGGGAGATCACTGCCAAGGATTTCTACGGTAAGACCTTCACGATCGATCATCTGTGAGCTGATGTGTTTTTTTCGGCTCGCACCTGCCGACAGGATGGTTTTTCTGTGGCCTTTCATCGGTTCATGGAGCATTGTTGGGTTGTGTGCTTTATTTCTTGGTTGCCTTTTTGCTCCTGAAATCTACCCGCCGGACAAAGTCCCTCCCCATGTTCGTCAAATTAAATTCGTTCGTCTTTTTGGACACGATGCCAAAAAATCATTCGAAATAGACCTCGCCAAAGATGATCTGGTGACTGTCATGGCACAGGGAGGAGTTTCGAGAGGGCCCTCCAACATGTACGGGACGCTGCGCATTATAGCTTGGATCGGGAAAGACTTGCTGGGCTCACCCTTTGGATACTCAAACGGTGCCACGAT
>JALOPD010000337.1 GCA_025454075.1 Desulfobacterales bacterium
CAGGCCGCCCTCCTCCGTCACGATGCCGCCGATCAGGCTGAAGATCGGGGTCCAGCCCGGGTCGGTATGGCGGGCGATGACCACGTCGCCGCGCCGGATGCCGGCCGCGGCGGGCTCATCCACGATGACCGCGCGGCCGCAGACGCGCCCCGGGCTGGTCCCGATGCCGTGCAGCACGGTGCCCCCGGCGCTGAAATCAAATTCGGGCCGGCCCTCCACGTAGAAGACCCCGGGGTCGAAGGGCGTCTCAAACCGGCGCCGGCGCTGCGCCGACAGCGACCCGGCCTCCCGGGCGTCCAGGCGGCCCGACACCAGCGCCTCGATCTCCTGCGGCTTCAGGAAAAAAACGGCCTCTCCCAGCCCGTACGCCCGCCCCAGGTCGAGCAGATCCAGCCGGATTCGAAACAGGGCCTCATCCAGCAGGAAGCGCAGCTCCTCCCGCAGGTCGAGAAAACGGCGCGTCAGGCCGGCCAGCAACTTCAGGGCGTGGCGTGCGAGGCCGCCGGGCGGCTTGGCCCGGACGGCCGCGGCGGCGCACGACGGGTCCGGCCCGGCCGCGCCGGGATGGCGCACCAGCGACCGCAGGATGCCCAGCACTTCCTCGGGGGCCTCGGCCCAGCGCCGGAGCAGCAGCGTGCGGTGCCGCGACCGGAATCCGTTGCGCTGCAGGAAGGCATCGAGCTCCGTCTGCAGGCCGGCCGGCAGGGACGCCGCCAGTCGGGTGGCGGGCTCCGCCAGGAAGCGCGCCTTCAGGTCCGGGTCCGCGGCGATCCGCCGCGCCGTGTCGCGGAACCAGCGCTCGATGCCGATGGTGACGTTTTCCGCACCGCGGCTGAGCATGGCCAGGAAGCCGGCGCCGTCCATTCCCAGCCGGTCGACCGCCAGCCAGCGCAGCGCCCAGGTGCAGAAGGTCGCGTGGAAATAGGGCCACTGGTTGTTTTCCTGGATCCGGGCGAGCGACTCCAGATCCGCCTGTAGGCGCTCCAGCCGGCCGCCGGCCGCGGCGTCCGGCCGCAGGCGCGCCCGCAGCCGCCGGATCGCCGGCCGGGCGTTGCGCAGGCAGATCCAGGGAATCATCCCGGGTTCCTGCAGCGGCAGGCGCAGCACGCCGAGGCCCAGCCGCATAAGGGTCCAGACCGGCGGCGGCGCCATTGCGCTCAGGCGCGCGCCGGCCGGCAGCAGCTCGGCCAGGCTCTCGAGCCGCAGCACGGGCGGGAGGTGGGCGATGACGCGGCGGATGCTGTCGCAGTTTACATAGAGATAGCCGTTGATCACGGTCAGGGCCGGTTGAACCGCGGGGATTCCGACCAGGCGGCTGATGCGCGACAGATCGAACCGCGGCGCATGCCGCAGCATCACCTCGGCCATAAAGGGCTCCAGGCGGTCGGCCCAGAGGTCGTCCGCGATCCGGCGGGTCCAGGTGCCCGTTGGCGGCGGCCCGTCCGCCGGCGCCGGCGTCGTCATCGGCCGGACCTGGAGCAGCCAGAGCGCCCGGCCGTGGTCCACGGCCCACTCGATGTCGAGCGCCTGGCCGCCGTAGGATTCCTCCAGACGTCCAAGAAGCGCCGCGATCCGGCCCCACGGGGTCTGGCGCGAAAGCCGCCGGAAGGAGGGCGCCCCGCTTTCGACCGACAGCCGGCCGTCGCGGTGCACCTGCGCCCGGCAGGGCGACCGCCGTCCGCTGACCAGGCCTTCGGCATGCCCCCTGACGGCTTCGATGACCATTTCGCCCCGCCCGGGGTAGAGCGGATGGCGGCTGAAGGCCACACCGGCGACCGCCGAGTCGACCATGCGCTGGATGATGACGGCCAGCAGAGGGGTTTCGGCATCCGCGCCCTGCATGTTCATGGCCTGGAGGTAGCTGCGCACGGTGTCGGAGCCGCCGCTTTCCCAGCACTCCTCGACGCGGCGCAGGACCTCGCCGTCCCCGTCCACCTCCAGAAAGCTGCGATATTGGCCGGCGAAGCTCTGGCCCGCCAGGTCCTCGCGCGTGGCCGAGGAGCGAATGGAAACCCCGCGGGGGGCGCTCAGCCGACGCGCGGCGGCGAGAACCTCCTCCCGCAACCCTTCGGGCCAGCCGCCCGTGGCGCGGAAATGGGCATGCGCCCGGGTGGCGATCACCACGGCCGAGGGTACGCCGAACCCGCCGCGCGCCGCCCGGGCCAGCGCGGCGAATTTGCGTCCGACCACCTGCGGATCCAGCGCCGAAGGGTCTTCGATGCCGACGATGTGAACCATCCTGCCTCCGGTGATGCGCTCATCCAAAACTGCCGGAAAGGACCGTTCGCGGCCCATGCCGGCCTTCCTGCTCGTGGTCGTCCCCCGGGGCCGGAGAAGAACAGCACGGGCCATCCCACCCGTTTCGCGCAGCCCTGTTCCGCGCCGGTTAGGCGCGCGTTAGATGTTGGTTGCGGTTTCGAAAGGGTCGCCGTTTTCTCATGAAAGCCTCATCACCCCGTAACGCGGCGGGGGTATCCAGATCTCAAACCGGCGGCCGCTCGCGCTGCGAGCCGCTCCGCCAACGCCATTCAACGAAAGGAAGGACCGCATGACCAATCCCTGCCGCACCTGCCAGCTGTGTGCCGCCGACAAAAACAACCCCACCTGTCTGAAATGCAGCAAACGGGTGGTCTACGTCTCGGAGCTTGGCCGCGACCTGTGTTTCGCCTCCCGCCGCTCCGACCTGGAGGCTGCCGCGCCGCGGTTTTCGCTGATGTCGCGGCAGGCCCAATTTCTGGCGGTAAGCCCCGAGATTTTCTATGAATGAACCCCTGATGCCCGGCGGCGGGCCGGGCGCTGACGGGCCCCGGCGCCGCCGGTTAATCAAATGTTAGCCCAATCCTAACAAAAGCCTAACAGTCGAGCCATACATCTTCCGGTCGTATCACCCTTTTCTCCTTATTTCGTTTCGGGGTGCACGGAAAGGATCTCGGGTCAATGGCGCCTGTCCCCATGCTGGTGGTTCTTCTGGCTCTGTCGGCGGCGGCTTATTACGTCGGCCGGCGCAAAGCGTTCGCACTCGCCGACCGCGCCGGGGGGACCGTGAAGCTGCATTCCCGGCCGACCTACCACGGCGCGCTGGCCGCGCTGTGGTGCGCGGTCCCGGCGCTGATCGTCTTCGGATTCTGGCTGGCCTTCGAAAACCAGGTCATCACCCATCTGGTGGTGAAGGACCTGCCCGAATCCGTGCGCGGCCTGCCGTCGGACCGGCTGAACCTGGTCATCAACGACATCCGCAACCTCGAAAGCGGCAGCTTCGACGCTTCGGCCGCCGACCCCGCTCTCCAGGCCGCGGCCGACCACTATCGCCGGCTGCGGTCCATCAGCAGCCAGGCCCTGGCCGTGGTCATCATCGCGTTGATGGCGGCTGCCGGGCTGCTGGTCCGCAGCCGCATCGCCGCCGGTTTGCGGGCGCGCAACCACGTGGAAGGAATTCTCACCGCCATTCTCGTGGCCTGCTCCACGATCGCGATCTTCACGACGATCGGAATCATTCTCTCGGTGCTCTACGAAGCCATCCGCTTTTTCAACGTCATCCCCGTAACCCGGTTTCTCTTCGGCCTGGACTGGAGCCCGCAGATGGCCATCCGCGCCGACCAGGTGGGATCCTCGGGCGCCTTCGGGGCCGTTCCGGTCTTCCTGGGCACGGCCCTCATTTCGGCCATCGCCATGGTGGTGGCGGTCCCGATCGGGCTGATGTCCGCGATCTACCTCTCCGAGTACGCCGGCAAGCGCCTGCGGGCGGTCGCCAAGCCGCTGATCGAGGTGCTGGCGGGCATCCCCACCGTCGTCTACGGCTTCTTCGCCGCCCTGACGGTGGCGCCCGTCATCCGCGAGTGGGGCGACCGGGTGGGCCTGGATGTCGCCTCGGAAAGCGCCCTGGCCGCCGGGCTGGTCATGGGGATCATGATCATCCCCTTCGTCTCGTCGCTCTCCGACGATTTCCTCAACGCGGTGCCCCAGTCTCTGCGGGACGGGTCTTACAGCCTGGGGGCCACGCG
>JALOPD010000100.1 GCA_025454075.1 Desulfobacterales bacterium
TCCGCCTCTGCGGGAGATGATGGTATTGGATATATTTACTTGCCGGAGTAATAATTGATGCGCAAAGCCTCTCTCCCACAAAAGCGGCGTTGCATCACCGGTCGGACTTCCGCCGCGCACCAAAACCTACCAATAAGAATAAACCGCCTGCCTGTAAAGCCTTTTGCGGTCGGCAATCATAGCGCCGACGGGCTTCTTGACAATGCCCGACCAATCGTAAGATACTGCGGAATCGCAACAATGCCCTCCGCAGCGCGCGTTGCACTTTCCCGGCGCGGCCGATCAACCGATGGACAGGAATCGCTTCCATGACGCATCCGCCTCAGGCCCGGCCCCCTATCCCACGTTTCGAGGAGGTGGAGCACACCGCCGACCGGGCGTTGCGGATTGGCGGCCGCGACCTCGCAGAGCTGTTCGCCAACGCCGCGCTGGGGATGAACAGCCTGATGCGGCCCACCGCCGCCGGCCGCCCGTCCGTCGCCAAAGAGATCGAGCTGGAGGCCATCGATGCCGAAAGCCTGCTGGTGGCCTGGCTGAGCGAGCTCGCATTCTGGGCGGAGACCGAGTCCCTGGTGTTCACCCATTTTGAATTTTTCGGGATTTCGCCGACACGCCTCCGTGCCGTGGCGCGCGGCGACCGGGTCGGGGCGTTTGAAAAACACGTGAAGGCCGTGACCTTTCACAACCTGGTCATCCGACCCGAAGCCGGGGGGTTGACGGCCACGGTCGTGTTCGATGTTTAGAAAAGGCGTCGAAAAACAAGCATCAGACCGTCAGTCAAGGCGCGAGGCGAGTTGGAAAGCGCAGCATATAGTCTGATATGTGAGCATCTACAAGAGCCTCGCAACGCCGGATCACGGGCTGAGGTGCTGTTTTGCAGACGCCTGAGGAGGTGCCCATGGCCGGTACCCGGGTCTTCCAGAAAATAGGCGAGTTCCTCTACGAGATCCCGGTGTCCTTCCGCGAAGGCATGCGCGTGCCGGCGCGGTTTTACGCAGATGCTGAATTGGTTGCGGCCATGACCGGCGACCGCAGCCTGGAGCAATTGGTGAACACCGCCACCCTGCCCGGGGTTGTCCGGCACGTCCTGGCCATGCCGGACATGCACCAGGGTTACGGCTTTCCCATCGGGGGCGTGGTGGCGACCGCCCTTCCGGACGGCGTCATCTCCCCCGGCGGCGTCGGCTACGACATCAACTGCGGGGTCCGGCTCCTGGCGAGCCACCTGGACGCAGAGCAGGTCGCTCCCCACCTGGATGACCTGGCCTCGGCGATCTATGCCAACTGCCCGAGCGGTGTCGGCAAGGGCGGGCAGGTGAAGCTCAAACCCGGGGAGCTGGACGAGATCATGGAAAAGGGTGCACGCTGGGCGGTACGACGCGGCTACGGGACCGAGGTCGATCTCGAGCGCACCGAGGAGAACGGCTGCCTGGCGGGGGCCGATGCCGCCAAGGTCGGCGCCCGCGCCCGGGACCGCGGCCAGGACCAGGTGGGGACGCTGGGAGCCGGCAATCACTTCATCGAGGTGGACCGCGTCGAGCACGTCGCCGACGAGGCGCTCGCCGGGCGCATCGGTCTTTCCCTCGGCCAGGTCGTCGTCCAGATCCACTGCGGCTCGCGCGGGCTGGGGCATCAGGTCTGCACGGACTACGTCAACCTTTTCCAGAAAGCCGTACGGAAATACCACTTTGAGCTTCCGGACCGGGAGCTGGTGTGCGCACCCCTGAGCAGCCCCGAAGGCCGGGACTACCTCGCCGCCATGACGTCGGCCGCCAACTACGCCTTCGCCAACCGCCAGGTGCTGGCCTTTCACATCCGGCGCAGCTTCGAACAGGCCCTGGCCGGCAAGGTGAAAAATTTCGGTCTTTTCCAGATCTACGACATCGCCCACAACATGGCCAAAATAGAGACCCACAGCGTCGACGGCCGCAGGCGTGAACTGTGCGTCCACCGCAAAGGGGCCACGCGCGCCTTCGGTCCCGGCTCGGAGGTGCTGCCGGAGGCCTACCGGGACATCGGCCAGCCCGTGCTGGTGCCGGGGTCCATGGGGACATCCAGCTGGGTGCTGGTCGGCACCGAGGGCGCCATGGCGCAAACCTTCGGGTCCACCTGCCACGGCGCGGGGCGGACCATGAGCCGGCATCAGGCCAAGCGCTCCGTGCACGGGGCCGTGCTGCGCCAGGAACTGGAAGCCGGCGGCATCCACGTGCGGGCGGGCAGCCTGGCCGGGCTGGCGGAAGAGGCGCCGGCCGCCTACAAGGACGTCGATCGGGTGGTCGATGTCGTTCACGGCGCCGGCCTCGCCAAACGGGTGGCGCGGCTCACGCCGCTCGCCGTCATCAAGGGGTGATGACGTCGTAAAGAGGCCAATTACCGCGTTGCGCTTCATCCTGCCGGCGCAGCGGCGTACTGCAGTACGCCTCGCGCCGCGGGATTCGCGCGCCTTGAACTTGGCCTCTTTACAACGTCATCCAACCGAACGATATGGTTGGAAGGAACAATGGTTACCTGTGAACGCGGCGGCGGACTGCCCTCTACTGAAAGGAGGTTCCATCATGCGGATGCAATTCCGAAGCATACTCTGCGCGACCGACTTTTCGGAGCATTCCAACCAGACCATCCCTTACGGGGTGGCGATCGCCCGGGAGTTCGAGGCCCGGCTCTACGTCTGCCATGTGATCGATCTTTCGGCGGTCACCATTTACGGCGAGTTCCAGCTGGACCCGATCGGCCAGCAGGAGCGCATCCGGCAGGAAGCCCAGGAGCAGTTGTCCCGGATGCCGGGGCTTCAGGAGGTGGATTGGGAGCCGCTGATCCGCGTGGGGCAGCCGGCGGCGGAGATCGCCCGGATCGTCGAGGAAAAGGGGGTGGACCTCGTGATCGCCTCCACCCGCGGCCGCTCCGGCTTGAAGCGCCTGATCCTGGGGTCCGTGACCCAGCGGATGATGCGGACGCTGACCTGCCCTCTGCTGGCGGTGCAAAGCCCCGAGGAGGCCTTCATCGACAAGGGCGCCGGCGGCGTGCGGTTGAAGAAAATCCTGGTCGGGAGCGACTTCTCCGCGGACTCGGTCCTGGCCTTGAACTACGGCCTCAGCCTGGCGCAGGAATTCGAGGCCGAACTGCATCTGATTCACGTCATGGAGCCGCCGGTCTACCCGGAGTTCCTCACGCCCGCCGAACAGGGCCAGGACATGGTCCGTGCGGACGTGTTCAAGGAAAAACTGAACGGGCTGGTTCCGGAGGACGCCCGCAACTGGTGTTCCCTGAAAACCACCGTCCTGCGCGGCCAGTCCTATGAAGAGCTGGTGGCCTATGCGATGACGCAGAGCATGGACATGATCGTGGTGGGGGTGCGCGGCCACGGCCTGGTCAAATCGCTGCTCATGGGCTCGACCACGGACCGCGTCGTGCGGCGCTCGCCCTGCCCGGTGCTGACGGTGAGCGCCCACACGGCAAAGGCCTGAGCCGGCCCGCGCCGTGTTCAGCTTCTATGACGCCATCCGCAACCCGGCCGCGACCACGCTGCGGTCCTCCTGCAGCCGGCCGTCGGAGATTTGCATGATCCGCCGCGCATAGGCGGCGCTCTCCGCGCTGTGGGTCACCATGATGATGGTCATGCCCCCATCGTTGAGGTGCTGGAACAGGTGCATGACCTCCCGGCTGTTCCTGGAATCCAGGTTGCCGGTGGGCTCGTCGGCCAGCAGGATGGGCGGCTCGTTGACGATCGCGCGGGCCACCGCCACACGCTCCTTTTCCCCGCCCGAGATTGCACCCGGCAGGCGATCGGCTTTTTCCGTCAGCCCGACCCGGGAGAGCGCTTCCAGGGCCATGGCGCGTTTCTCCGTTTTGCTGCGGCGGGTCACGGTCAGCGGCAGCATGACGTTTTCGATCACCGAAAGATAGGACACCAGGTGAAAGCTCTGGAACACGAACCCGAGATACTCGCGGCGGAAATCCGCCAGCTGTTCCGGGTCGAGGCGGTACACATCGATGTCATCCACCAGCAGGCGGCCGGAAGAAGGGGCGTTCATGGCGCCGAGAATTCCGAGCAGCGTTGATTTCCCGGCGCCGGATTCCCCCATGATCGCGACGAACTCCCCCGGTGCAATCTGGAAACTGATCTCGGACACCGCCGGCACGGCCGAGGCGCCGGCGCCGAAGGTCTTCACCAAACAGTCTGCAATGATATAGCTCACGATGGACTCCTTTATCGTGCCTCGCGTTCTGAACCCCCGACGAGGTTCGGGCGGCGGGCATTCCGTGGAACGTGACGGCCGGCGGCTAAAGCGTCCGCAGGGCTTCGTTGGGGTCAAGCCGGGCGGCCATGGCCGCGGGGTAGGCACTGGCCGCCAGACCGAGCGCCAGCGCTAGAACCAGGGACCCTATCGCCAGCGCCGGGTTGAACGGCACAAGCCCCCCGTGGCTCTCCGACAGAAGCGACAGCGCCGCCTGGGCGCAGCCCAGCCCCAGCCCGTAGCCGATGATGCCGGCCAGGCCGGAAAGGATCCCGGCCTCCAGAAAAACGATCCGCATGATGTGGGAGCGCCGGAACCCGATGGCCCGGAAGATGCCGATCTCGTCGGTGCGCTCCCGCACGCTGCCCATCATGGTGACGAGCACGACCAGCCCGCCGATGAACAGGATCACGCCGGAGATGCCGTAGGAGAAATGCGAGAACTGGGCCAGCATTTCCATGCGGCTCTTGACCACCTGCTGAATCGCCACGACCTTGGCGCCGGGCAGCACCTCCGCGATCTGCCGGACCATGTCTTCGATCGGGCAGTCCTTGCACAGGGCGGCCACTTCCGCCATGGAGATGCGGCCGGTCTTCTGGAAGGCCTGCTGGGCGGTGGCCAGGGCGGTAAACGCCAGCTGGTCGTCCTGGGAACCCGTCGGCTCGAGGATCCCGGAGACGGTGAGGTCAAGCCCGTTGACCGGCAGCCGGTCGCCGGCTTTCAGATTCAGCAGCCCGGCCGCCTCGGACCCCAAAAGGATGCCGTTTGCGTCCGGGTAGGCCCCCTGAACGCGCCACCAGGGTTTCAGGATGCCGGCGGCCCTGAAGTCGACTCCCGCCATGAGGATGCGCCGGCCTTCGACCGACGCCACCCCCAGCACCATTGGGCCGACCGCCGCGATGTTGCGGTGGTTCTTGATGGTGGCGAGCCGGGCCAACTCCGACTCCCGGATCTCCTCCAGATCGAAGGACACCCCGCCGAGGGAGAGCCCGCCGTAGCTGAGGGAAAGGTTTTCCGTGCGCGGCACGATGAGGATGTTGGCCCCGTACTGCTCGAGTTTGTGAGCGATGTCGTGGGTGACGGCCTCCACGAAGCTGATGATGCCGACCACGGTCGCAACCCCGATCACGAGCCCGGCCAGGATGAAGGCCGCCTTGCTCTTGCGCCGCATCAAGTTGCGCAGCGATATCAGTTTCAGCGTCATGGTTCAGGCCTTTCTGGAAAAGTCGAAGTAGGTTTTTCCTTCGAGAATGTCGCCCACGCGGATGAGGAGCATCCCGTTTTCAACGCGGCGCTCCAGCGGCGCCGGGTTGCAGCCGCCCTTGACCTCGTTCACCTTGGTCGAGTGGAAGCGCTGGCCGCAGTTGCGGCACACCATGAACTCCCCGTCCTGAGCGTAGCCTTTGCCGGCCGGCCAGCACACGTCGCAGGCGTCGAAGGCCGCCCGCACCACGCCGTCGGCGCTCTTGACGACGAAGTAGCGAATCGTGAGGTCCCCGCTCTTGTGCTGGAAATAGTGCGCCTTGCCGTCATCGAAGGTGGACACCGGCATGGAGACGATATCCCCGGAGGCGTTGGCGGCGGCGGCCGGGTCGGCCGGGCGCTGCGGGGATGGAGCGCCGAAATACCAGAACGCTGCGCCGGCCAGCAGGGCCACCGCGGCGAGGCCGGCGAACAGCGGCAAGCGGCTTTTTGGTTGAGTCCCGAGAACGGCGGCTTTCTTGGCCGCCAGCTTGTCGTTGGCAGATTTTTGAGGCATGACAACCCTCCTGGCTTTCTTTGTGAGGAACGATCTTGAGAATAAAATGGTTGCCCCATCAGGCGGCCGCGATGAGGCCGTCTGAAGCGGCATCCCGAATATAAGGACGAGAAAAAAGAAGTCTTCGATGAAAGGGATCAGATCAACAGGGCTTGCAGACGTAAATACAGCGGTGTGCCGGGCGGGCTTGAATCGATGAGGCGAGCTGACGGTGCAGAGACGCACAGAAGCATCGGTTTTTCGGGAACCGCCGCAGCGACCGCCGCGGCGATGACGGGGCCGGTTTCACTCCCGGAGGAAGGCAAGGCGAGCTTGTGTTGATCGAACCGGCATCCGGAGCCGAAGTCCGCCGCGGAATCCGCCGTCTGGGGGCAGCATGGCTTGGCGTGCGCAGCGTCCGCCCGGTGAGAGACCGGCTTAGCCTTGTGCCGGCAGCAGGGCATGCCGCAGTTCTCCGAGCCGGCGCAGGCAGGCGCCACAGCGGCGGCAACGATCAACAGCGCGAGAAAAACATGGATGCACTTGGCGCCGGCTGATTTCATAGCCACGGACTATAGAATATTCAGGGGACAGCTGTCAAGCCGAAAATTAAGGACTGAAAATCAAGAAGCTTTGGACTTCCTGGAAATTCTCATCAGCTGTGAGCCGGTAGGAGCGGCATCTTGCCGTGATGATATCGTGTCTGGAAGCCCCTCCCCCATCTCATAACCGACAGGATGGCGCGCCGCGCCATCCTGACTATAGACGTTTGCCCGACTGGGCCAGGTCTTTGAGCCCTTCGGGGTCGAGCAGCGCGATCTTGCGCCCTTCGACCTGGATGAGCTGCTGCGAGGTCAGCTTGGCAAAGATGCGGGAGAGCGTTTCGGGGATCGTGCCGAGCAGGCTGGCCAGTTGGCCCTTGGAAATGCTCAAGGTGACCTGGTCGGCGCGGCCCTGCTCCTCGGCCAGATACAGGAGATAGGTGGCCAGGCGCGCCGGGATCTCCTTGAGCGAGAGGTTCTCAATTTGAACCGTGAACTGCCGCAGCTTCAGCGACAGGTCGGCCAGCAGCTTGAGGGACAGCGCCGGGTTTTTTTCAAGCAGGGCCACAAATGCCGCGCGCGGAAAAAACAGCGCCCGGGTCTCGTGCAGGGCCTCGGCGTTCGCCGGGAAGTGCTCGCCGGCGAACACCGGGACCTCACCGAAGGTCTGGCCAGCGGTGAAGATGTGAAGAATGTGCTCCTTGCCGTCCGGAGAGAGCTTGAAGACTTTCACGGTGCCCGCGAGGATGATGTAGAAACCGCTGCCCTCGTCCCCTTCGGAAAAGATCAATTCGTCTTTTCCGAATTTTTTCTCCAGCGCGATGCCGTGGAACTGGGCGAGTTGGCCGGGGGTCAGGCCGCTGAAGAGCGGGATCCGGGCAATGACGTCGAGCGCTTTTTCCATGCCGTTTCTTTTGACAACATTTGAAAGGCAAGTCAAGGCCATATGGCAGGAGGGATGCCGGGCCGGGGCCGGTTTCAATCGCGGGTGGACAGCGGCGGCAGGGGGTCTTACTTTGACTTATTAGCATCCATCCGAACCACATGCGCGCAAAGACCGCGAGCACGGCATTCCACCCACGGATAAAAAATCAGTTTTTTGATCTAGATCAAGGCGCAGCCCTCAAGCAGCGGGTAGGATCCGGCCACGCTTGGAACAGCGAAACCCCATTCGCTCAACCCGGAAACCGAATCACAAACGAAAGGAGCAACACCATGTTTTGTTACCAGTGCGAACAGACAACCAAAGGCGAAGGCTGCACCAAGATCGGCGTTTGCGGCAAGACCGCCGAAGTGGCGGCCCTTCAGGATCTTATCGTCTACGGCTTGAAAGGCCTTTCCTTGGCGGCCGTGGAGGCCCGCAAGCTCAAGCTCGACCTGGCCGAGGTGAACCGCTTCACCCTGCAGGCCACCTTTTCGACGCTGACCAATGTCGATTTCGACCCCGCCCGGTTCGTGGAGTTGATCGGCCGCTGCACGGCGCTGCGCGAAGACCTTAAAAAGAAAGTGAAACAGGCCGGCGGCAAAGCCGACCTCGGGCATGAGGCCGCCGCGTTCGTGCCCGCCGCCACCGTCGAGGCCCTCGTGGCCCAGGCCGAAAAAACCGGGGGTGTCAAGGCGCCGGCAGCGGACCCCGACGCCCAGGCCCTGCGGGAGCTTCTGATCTACGGACTCAAGGGCGTCGCCGCCTATGCCGATCACGCCTGGATCCTGGGCAAAAAGGACGAGAGCGTCTACGCCTTCATTCACGAGGCCTTCGCCGCCACCCTGAACCCATCCCTCGGCGTGAACGACTACCTCGGCTTGGTCCTCAAGTGCGGAGAAACCAACCTGAAGGCGATGGAGCTCCTGGATGCCGGCAACACCGGTACCTACGGGCACCCGGTGCCGACCAAGGTCCCGCTCGGCCAGAAAAAGGGCAAGGCTATCCTGGTTTCCGGCCACGATCTCAAGGATCTGGAGGAAATCCTCAAGCAGAGCGCCGGCAAGGGGATCAACGTGTACACGCACGGCGAGATGCTGCCCTGCCACGGCTACCCCGAGTTGAAGCAGAAATACCCTCATTTCTTCGGCCACTACGGCACGGCCTGGCAGAACCAGGCCAAGGAATTCGGCAAGTTCCCGGGCGCTATCGTCATGACCACCAACTGCATCCAGAAGCCCACGGACGCCTATCGCGACAACATCTTCTCGGCCGGCCTGGTGGGCTGGCCCGGCGTGCGGCACATCGCCGACGGAAACTTCAAGCCCGCCATCGACAAGGCCCTGGCCCTGCCCGGTTTTGCCTCTGATGCGGCCGGCAAGGAGGTCATGGTGGGTTTCGGCCGCAACACCGTGATGAGCGTGGCCGGGAAGGTGGTCGAACTGGTCAAGGCCGGCAAGATCAAGCACTTCTTCCTGGTGGGCGGCTGCGACGGCGCCAAGCCCGGGCGCAGCTACTACACCGAGTTCGTCGAAAAAGTGCCGAAGGACTGCGTGGTGCTGACGCTGGCCTGCGGCAAGTTCCGCTTCTTCGACCAGGACCTGGGGGCTATCGACGGCATCCCGCGTCTGCTCGACGTCGGCCAGTGCAACGACGCCTACTCGGCCATTCAGATCGCCGTCGCTCTGTCCAAGGCGTTCAACTGCGGCGTCAACGATCTGCCCTTGTCCATGATCCTTTCCTGGTACGAGCAGAAGGCGGTGGCGATCCTGCTGACGCTGCTTTTCCTCGGCATCAAGAACATCCGGCTAGGCCCGAGTCTGCCGGCCTTCGTGACCCCGAACGTGCTCAACGTGCTGGTGGAGAAGTTCAACATCGCCCCCATCCAGACGCCGGACGAGGACCTCAAGGCCATTTTGAAGTAGCACCTCCCGTGCCATGCCGACGGCCGGGGCCCCGAGCACAGGGGGTCCCGGTTCGTTTTTCGTGCAAAGCGCTTGCTCCGGCAACCAAATATGCCCAATTCCATCCTCTCACGCAGAGGCGGAGCGGGGTGCCCGCCGCGGCGAGCCGCAACCAATTCTTCAGGCGACTCTGCCACGCCCCCCAGCCGTCTCATGGAACCGATGGTAGGCAGCGACGGCCGGCGGCTCCGTGAGAGCCAGTCCTCTGGGGCTGTCCGAGCCAGTATGGAGCGGTCTGGCTGCCGTACGTTGGTTCGTTGAACGGGTGGTTGCGGCTCGCCGCGGCGGGCACCCCGCTCCGCCCGACAGCGGTTCACGTTGCACCTGTCTATTTGACCGGGTTAATACCATCTCTTGATTTAGGTCAAAGACGCCTAAAGATTCTTAGTTTAGAATCGGAGCCGATGAATTCAATTTGCATCGAGGAGAGCCGGACATGAGATGCCCAGGCCAAGACATGCAGTACTGGAAACCGGGAGCCATCTTCGAGGCCACCTGCCCTGAATGCGGCACTCAGGTGGAGTTTTTCAAGGACGACACGGCTCGCAAATGCGGCAAGTGCGGCCACCGCTTCGTCAATCCGCAGATGGACTTCGGCTGCGCCGCCTATTGCCCTTACGCCGAGCAGTGCCTCGGCACGCTGCCGGAAGGGCTTGCGTCCCAGAGGGAAAACCTGCTGAAGGACCGCGTGGCCGTCGAGATGAAGCGCTACTACCGAACCGACTTCAAGCGCATCGGCCGCGCCGGCCGGGTGGCCCGCTACGCGGAGCGCATCGGCAAGGTCGAGAAGGGCAACCTGGCGGTGATCCTGAGCGCCGCCTACCTGCACGGCATCGGCAGCGTTGCCGCCGAACGAACGCGCGGCAGCGCCGCGCCGGAGGACGTCGAGGCCCAAGGGTCCGCCGCGGTGCGGGACATCCTCGCCAGACTGGGCGCGCGCGAGGAGTTGATCGCCGAGGTCTGCGACATCATCGCCCGCCGGGGCAGCCGGCGGTCCGGAGAATCGGTCAACTTCCAGGTGGTTCACGATGCCGATGCTCTTGAGGACCTGGATGAGCAAACCAAGAACGGCGCGCTCGACGCCGGTCAGCTGGCCGAGCGCATCGAACACTCCTTTTTGACCGCGGCCGGCCGTCAGGCGGCCCGGGAGACTCTTTTAACTTCGAGGTGATTATATGAAAGTCATTCGCAAAATAATCAAGATCGACGAAGAGCTGTGCAACGGCTGCGGCAACTGCGTCCCGGCCTGCGCCGAAGGGGCCCTGGAGATCATCGACGGCAAGGCACGCGTGATCGCCGACATTTACTGCGACGGCCTGGGGGCCTGCCTGGGGGAATGCCCGACCGGGGCCCTGACCGTTGAGGAGCGCACCGCCGATGAGTTCGACGAGCATGCCGTCGAGAAAATGCTCGCCGAAAAAAAAGGCCAGGCAAACACGCCTTCGGGGCACCGGGTGCTTCCAATGGCCGCGGGCGGCTGCCCTTCGGCGCGCATGATGCAAAGCTTCGCCCCGGCCGCCTCGGGCTCCGCGGCGGCCGGCGAGCCGGTCGAATCCGCGCTCAGCCATTGGCCGGTCCAGATCATGCTGGTCCCGCCGACGGCCCCCTTTCTCAAGGATGCGGACCTGCTGGTGCTGGCGGACTGCGTGCCCGTGGCGTTTCCCACGCTGCACCGCGATTTCCTCCAGGGCAAACGCGTCATGATGGGATGCCCGAAGTTCGACAACACAGAGGCCTACATCGAAAAATTCGCGCAGATCTGCCGACAGTCCGGCATCCGCAGCATCACCTCGGTGGTGATGGAAGTGCCGTGCTGCGCCGCGCTGCCGGTGATCGTGAAAAAGGGCATGGAACGCTCCGGGGTCACGGTCCCGATGGAGGAGGTCGTTATCAGCGTGCGCGGTAAAATCCTGGAGCGCCGCCGGGTGCAGGCCGCCTGATATATTATTCCGGCTGATGCTGAACAGGTGCAGCATCAGCCGACGTCAGGCGCAGAGATGTCTCTCGCTGCGTCGAGGAATTGCTTGCCGGAATAATAACAGGCAGCACCCCAAGGTCTTTTTCACCTTCCCCGCCAGCTCGGTCACACACCTCAACCCCAACCGGCGAGCGCGTCAAACCTGTCCTGCGAGACAGGGCTGTTTCATATTGCAACCCGAGACCGGGTTGCATTGTAATTTTTACTGTGATATTCAGCGATTATTTCAAGAATGCGAGACCGGCGACCGCTGGGCGCAGATAGGGGCCTGTATCGAGTGAGGAGTGCGACCACCGTGCAGGGGGCCCTGCCCGGGCTTCCGCCGTCGGTGTAACTCGATAAAATCTTTTCCGATCTGAAACGCCTCCTTCGGCGGTCAACTCCTGGCACGGAATTTGATTGACCATGGGAACTCATGCTGCCATGCGAATCCGGGAGAAAAGCCATGAGACCATGCAACCTTCACATTGCCAGAACCCTGCAGTTGACGGAAGAGATGATCCGCCTGGCCGATCTGGGGGAAACCGACCGCGAGGACAACGGCTGCGGCATCCTCTACGGGGTCCTGCGGGACGCCGCGTTCAAACTGCGAAAACTGGCGGAAG
>JALOPD010000338.1 GCA_025454075.1 Desulfobacterales bacterium
GACGGCTACCACACCTCCGACGGCGACCTCGGGATCTACTACCGCCCCGAGGTGGGCAACATGTTCCTGATCGGCAGCGAAGACCCCAAGTGCGACCCCCAGGAATGGGTCGACCCGGATGATTTTTACGCCGGCCGCGGGCCGCAGGGCCGCAACAACCAGTTGAGCGATGCCCAGTGGAAGGCGCAGTGCTACCGGCTGGGCCGACGCATCCCGAGCCTGCAGGTTCCCAACCAGCCCAAGGGCGTCTGCGATCTCTACGACTGCTCCGACGACTGGATCCCCATCTACGACAAGTCGGACCTGGGCGGTTTCTACATGGCCATCGGGACCAGCGGCAACCAGTACAAGAACGCCCCCGTGGTGGGGCACATGATGGCCGAGCTCATCGAGACCTGCGAAAAGGGACTGGACCACGACCGGCAGCCCCTGCAGTACAAGCTGCCGCACATCGGCCGCGTGATCAACGCGGGCTTCTTCTCGCGCAAGCGCGAGATCAACCGCAACTCGAGCTTTTCGGTCAACGGATAAATTCATCCGCCGGCGGCGGATGAATGCATTCGGGGAATAAAAAAAGGCGGGCCTGTGGTGCATGTGCCCGCCTTTTTATGTTATGAAAGGGAACCGCTCTCTTGAAAGGTCTTTAAGATGCCGTTGTTTAAAATCTATGTCTGCGTGAAGCATGTGCCCGATTCAGCGGCCACCATCACCGTCGTGGGGCCGAACCGGATCGACACGAACATTACCTTCCTCATCAATCCCTACGATGAGCACGCGCTCACCGAGGCCGCCCGCCTCAGGGAGCGGCACGGGTCGGCCGAAGTCGTGGCGGTTTGCCTGGGGCCGTCCGCGGCCGAAAACACTCTGCGCTCGGCCATGGCCATGGGCGCGGACCGCAGCATCCTGGTGGTCACGACCCGGGACCACGACAGCATCTTCACCGCGCGGGCCTTGAAGAGCGCCATCGTCCAGGACGGCGAACCGGGGATCGTCCTGACCGGCAAGGAGGCCATCGACACCGAGGGCATGCAGACCCTCTTCCGCCTGGCCGCAAACCTCGGCCTGCCGGCGGCGACCAACGTGGTGAAGCTCACCCTGGAGCCGGGAGTGGCCCTGGTGGAATGCGAAAAGGAGGGCGGGGCCGTGGACATCCTCCGCCTGCGCCTGCCCTGCGTGATCGGGGCCGGCAAGGGCCTCAACACGCCCAGGTATCCCACCTTTCCGGACATCATGAAGTCGCGCAAGAAGGAAGTCCGGAAGATCGAGCTCGCGGCCCTGGGCGTGCCGGCTGCCGAGAGCCGGATGGAGATCGTCGAACTCAAGCCGGCCCTGGAGAACCGCTCGCCCAAGGCCTTGACCGGCAGCCCGGCGGAGATCGGGCGCCGGATTGCGGCCATTCTAAAGGAAGAAGCCCGGGTGATGTGAATGGAGAAAATCGCCTTATTGATCGAGTTCAAAGACGGACAGGTTAAGAAGGCCAACTTCGGCATGGCCACCCTCGTACGGCGCGCCGGACTGGCGTCCTGCGGCCTGGTGGTCAATGCCCCGGCCGAGGACGCCGGGGCCGCGCTGGCGCCTTACGGTGTGGCGCAGATCATCGCCGTCCAGGCCGCGGGGCCGGACGGCGCCTGGAACCCCGACCGCTGGGCCGCGGCCGTCGCCGCGGCCATGGAGCGCTTCGACATCTCTCAGCTGATAGGACTCACCAGCCCCCAGGGGCGCGACCTGCTGCCGCGCGTCGCCGCCCGGATGGACGCTCCCCTGATCATGGACTGCATCGACATCGACCTGCAGAACCGGCTCGCCACGACCACTCAGTATTCGGGCAAGACCCTCGCCACCATCCGGATGAGCGGCCGCTGCGCCGTCTACGGCCTGCGGCTCAACGCGATCGAGGCGCAGAAGGCGCCGGCAGCCGCCGCCGAAACGCTCGCCTTCGACTACGCCGGGGATGACGGCGGGAGCCTCACGGTGATCGAAACCCGCTCCGGCGACGCCGAGACCCAGAACCTGGCCGAAGCCGACGTGATCTTTTCCGGGGGGCGCGGACTGAAGAACGGCGAGAATTTCAAGCTCCTGTTCGACTGCGCGCGGCTGGTTCCCGGCGCGGCCGTGGGCGCTTCGCGGGTCGCCGTGGATGCCGGCTGGGTCCCCTACCGCATGCAGGTCGGCCAGACCGGGGGCAAGGTCAACCCCAGGGTTTATATCGCCTGCGGCATATCCGGCTCCGTCCAGCATTTCGCCGGCATGAAGAGCTCGGGCATGATCATCGCCGTCAACACCGACCCGCAGGCGGCCATCATCGCCAATTGTGATTATTATGCCGTGGCCGACCTGTTCGAGGTTCTGACCGAGCTGCGGCACCAGTTGGCCACGGCCGCGGATAGGGAGCCATGAGCCTTTCGGCTTTCGAAAAACGCGTCAAACGCCACGTCATCGGCAGGGACCACGATTTCTTCGCGGTGACGACGCCCGGAGGCGAAGCGCTGGCCGCAGATGAGCTTGCCGCCCTGGGGTTGCAGGGGCAGGCGGTCGCCGGGGGAGCGGAGTTCAGCGGCCGGCTGCACGACGCCTATCGCGCCAACCTGAACCTGCGCAGCGCCTCCCGGGTCCTGATGCGGGTTCATTCCTTCCGCGCTGCCGCGTTTCGCTCGCTCGAAAAGGCCGCCGCCGAATTCGCCTGGGAGCTCTTCATCCCGGCGGGCGCGCCTCCCCGGCTGCATGTGACCACGCACCACTGCCGGCTGCATCACACCGACGCCGTCGCGGAGCGGCTGGCCGCCGCCATCGCCGAACGCCTGGGACAGGCTGCGCCGCAGCCGCCCGCGGCCGGTGCGGGGTCCGCGCCGCAGGTTTTCGTGCGCGGGGTGGACGACCGCTTCGTCGTCTCGCTCGACAGCAGCGGCGCGAACCTCTACCTTCGGGGCATCAAGACGCATTCCGGGAAGGCGCCCCTGCGCGAGACCCTGGCCGCCGCCGCTCTCATGCTGGCCGGTTTTTCCGGCGCCCAGGTCCTTCTGGACCCGATGTGCGGCGCCGGCACCTTTACCCTGGAAGCGGCCCTGATGGCCAAGCGCATCCCGCCGGGATGGTTCCGGGAATTCGCCTTCACGGCCTGGCCGGGCTTTCGCGCGGCGCGCTGGGACCACATCCGGCGGCAGGCGGCCGAACAGGCGCTCGGCCTGGATCACCCCGTGGTTTTCGCCTCGGACATCGACCCGGAGGCCTGCCGCCGCCTGGAGGAATGCCTCGAGCGGTGCGCGCTGAGCGATGCGGTGTCCGTGTCCTGCCGCGATTTCTTCGAGCTCGATCCCCGCGATTTCACCGACCGCCCCGGCCTGGTGACGTTGAACCCGCCCTACGGCCGCCGCATGGGAAACGCCTCCGAAAGCCGCGACCTGCTCCGCGCCGTCGCCGGCCGAATCCGCAGCCGGTACGCCGGCTGGAAGTTCGCCCTGGTGGTCCCGGCAGGCCGCCGGCTGCCGGAACTGGGGTCCCCGGTTCAGGCTTATTCCTTCCAGCATGGTGGCCTGAAAGTGAACGTGGTGGTGGGCACCGTATCTTCCGCTTGATATTGGCCTGGCAATCGACTACATCCATGGGCGGCGATCTCCGCGCCGGTACGCCCGGCCCCGCAGGCGCAACCCATCAACCGTCGGAGGGAGCAATGGACCTGAAAAAACTGCGCGTGAACGGCAAACGACTGCAATCCACCCTGGAGACGATGGCCAAAATCGGCGGCACGGCCGGGGGCGGAGTCCAGCGGCTTACTCTCACCGACGAGGACCGGCAGGCGCGCGACCTCTTCGTCACCTGGCTGAAGGAGATCGATTGCGAGGTCCGCTTCGATGAAATGGGCAACATCTTCGGCCGCCGGCCGGGGAAGAACGACGCGCTGCCGCCGGTGATGAGCGGCTCGCACATCGACTCCCAGCCCAAGGGCGGCCGCTTCGACGGCATCCTGGGCGTCATGGGCGCGCTCGA
>JALOPD010000339.1 GCA_025454075.1 Desulfobacterales bacterium
GCAGTTACCGCCGACGGAAGATGTTGCCAAGGGGTGTCTTGCCAACTCAATCTCCGACTTTCTCATGCTTCCAGAACTTCTCGCGTCTTTCGGCCACCTGGGCTACGACGTCGTTGAAATGGTTCTGGCGGACCAAGACGGCTGGGATCGATACGAGGCGGCCAAATGGCTCACCATGCGCCGATGGCTTGAAGCCAATCCCGACGACGCGTTCGCGAAAGATGTTCGAGCCAAACTGGCCTCGGAACCCGAGCGCTACGCCGCTTACACGCGTGAATACCTGGGCTGGGGTGTGTTCGCGCTGATGCCGCGGTGATGCGTTGGCGCATCCGGCGGATCGCCAACGGGACCGGGGCCATCGGCCGGCCTTAGGCTTTGAGCTTCTTGCCGGCGCTCCAGGCACGTCCCGCCTCCGCCCCCACGCGCCAGTAGCGGTTGTCCGGCATGGTCAGCGTGAACGGGTCGATTTTTTTGACGTCCGGCTTGCCGTCGGTGAGGAAGCGCTCTTCGGTGTAGACCTCCACGATGTCGCCGATGTAGAGGGTGTCGAAGGGCAGCTTGACCGCCTGGTTCAGGCGGCAGGCGATGCAGACGGGGCATTCCCGGATCAGCGGGGCGCCGGGCAGGCTACCGTAAAAAACGTCGAACAGCTTCGATTTGTCGACCTTCCGGCCGGAAACGATCCCGCAGTAGTCGGTTTTCTCCATCAGCGCCACGTCCGGCACGTTGACGCTGAAGGCGCCGTTGGCGTCGATGCCGGTGTTGGTGTAGTGGTCGCCCAGGGCCACCATCATCATTGGCGGCTTGAAGTTGACGCGCGTCACCCAGGCGGCGGCCAGGAAGTTGGGTCTGCCGTCCACCACCGCGCCGACGATCACCATCGGCATGGGGTATACGAAGGCATTGCTGTCGATCTTGATTTTTTCCATGGAAGCCTCCTTCGGTAGTTCATCAGGCTGCTGAAAAATAAGTATCGGTCTGTCAGCCAAGGCGCGCGGCCTTTTGGGCAGCGCAGCATTCGCCTCAGTATGTGAGCATGGCAAAAAGGCCACGCAACGCCGGATCACGGACCAAGACGCCGTTTTTCAACAGCCTGTCAGATCTCCAGTACCATCCCGACTTCGTCGCACTTGAAATACTTCGGGCAGCGGCTGCACTCGCCCCAGACCTTGGGCGGCAGCTCGTCGCGCAGCTTGCGCGTGAAACCGAGCCGGGCGAAGAACTCTTCGGACAGGGTGAAGGTGAAAAGGCGTTTGATGCCGAGCTGCCCGGCCTCTCCTTTCAGGAACTCCACCAGGCGCCGCCCCAGGCCGCGCTTCTGGTAGTCGGGGTGGATGGCCATGGAGCGGATCTCCGCCATGTCGTCCCAGAGCACGTGCAGGCTGCCGCAGGCGACGATCCTGTTTCCGTGGCCCTCATCGAAGATCACCGCGAAGTCCCGGATGTTTTCAAAAAGGTACTGTGGGCCGCGCGGCAGCATCAGGTTCCGGGATGCAAACCCATTCACCAGCTCGAGCAACTCCTGCACATCGGATATGCGCGCCTTGCGGATCGGGAAATAGTCCTCCTCGTGCCCGTTGAGCACATCCGGGTAGGAGACCTTCGGCCGCTTGTCTTCCGGAACCTCTTCCGGCGGCGGGTCTACAAAGTCGTTGGCCATGGTGAAACCTCATCCACGAATTCAATAATACGCCCTTTACGAACCCTTCAATTCTTTAGCATTTCTTCTCTTTTGCAGTTCAACGCATGAGCGCCGGAACGGCGCTCATTGATAATACTCCTGCAGGCATCGATACTCGTGCGGCCCCTTCTGGTTGGCCCGCAGGCCGCGCACGATGGCCTCGGCCGCCGACAGCGTCGTGATGAAGGGCACCCGGTACTTGATGGCCGCCCAGCCGATGGCGTACTCGTCCTGCCGCGCCCGGTGGCCGAGCGGCGTGTTGATGATCAGGCTGATGGTGCCGTTCTTGATGTCGTCCACCACGTTGGGCCGGCCCTCGCTCACCTTGAGCACGGCTTTGACCGGGATACCCCGGCCGCCGATGAAATCCGCCGTGCCGTGGGTCGCGACCAGATCGTAGCCCAGTTTGTGAAGGTTCTCGGCGATGGGCAGGATGCGCGCCTTGTCGTTGTCGTTCACGCTCAGGAACACCTTGCCGCTCTTGGGCACCGATACCCCGGTGGCCTCGAAGGCCTTCATGACGGCGCCGCCGAAGGTGGAGGCGATGCCCATGACCTCGCCGGTGGAGCGCATCTCCGGCCGGAGAAACACGTCGGCCTTGTCGAATCGGTCGAAGGGGAAGACCGACTCCTTGACCGCCACATAAGGCAGGTCGGTGACGAAGCGCGCCCCCAGATCGTCCAGCTTCTTTCCGGCCATGACCTGCACGGCGAGTTTGGCGACCGGGATGCCGGTGGCCTTGCTGACGAAGGGCACCGTGCGTGAGGCGCGCGGGTTCACCTCGAGGATGTAGAGCGTGTCGTAGAGGATCGCGAACTGGATGTTGATGATGCCCTTGACCTTGAGGTGGCGGGCGATGGTACGGGTGGTGTCGATGATGTCGTCGCGCTGCTCCCGGCTGAGGAGGTAGGGCGGCAGGACCGCCATGCTGTCGCCGGAGTGCACCCCGGCCTCCTCGATGTGCTGCATAAGCCCGCAGACCTCGGTGCGCTCGCCGTCGGAGATGGCGTCCACGTCGAACTCGTAGGCGTCCTCCAGGAAGCGGTCGAGCAGCACGGGGTGCTCCTCGGAAGCCTTGACCGCGCGCTGCATGTAGTTTTCGAGCGAGCCCATGTCGTAGACGATCTCCATGGCCCGGCCGCCGAGCACGTATGAGGGCCGCACCATGAGGGGGAAACCGATCTTCTTCGCGACCTCGAGCGCCTCCTCCACCGAAACGGCGGTGGCGTATTGCGGGTGCGCGATGTCGAGCGAGTCCAAGAGCGCGCCGAAGCGGTCGCGGTCCTCGGCGAGGTCGATCGAGTCCGAGGAGGTGCCCCAGATCGGCACCCCGGCCTTCTCCAAGGGCAGCGCCAGCTTGAGCGGCGTCTGGCCGCCGAACTGCATGATGACCCCGTCGGGCTTTTCCAGCTCGATCACGTTGAGCACGTCCTCGTAGGTGAGGGGCTCGAAATAGAGCTTGTCGGCCACATCGTAGTCGGTGCTGACGGTCTCCGGGTTGCAGTTGATCATGATGGCCTCGATGCCGAGCTGCCGCAGGGCCATGATTCCGTGCACGCAGCAGTAGTCGAACTCGATGCCCTGGCCGATGCGGTTGGGGCCGCCGCCCAGGATGATCACCTTCCGGCGGCCGGCGGCCGGGACCGACTCGGTCTCCTGGTCGTAGGTCGAGTAGTAGTACGGGGTGAAGGACTCGAACTCCGCCGCGCAGGTGTCGACGATTTTGTAGGAAGGCACGACGCCGGCCGCCTTGCGGATGCTGCGGATCTCCTTTTCGCTCTTGCCGGTCAGAAGCCCGATGTGCGTGTCGGAAAACCCCATGCGCTTGGCCTTGCGCAGGGTTTCGGCCCGCAGAGTGCTGCGTTCGGCGTACTCGCGCGTGATGACATCCTCGAACTCCACCAGCTGCCGGAGGTTTTCGAGAAACCAGATGTCGATCCCGGTCAGCCGGCTGATCTCCTCGGGCGTCATCCCCAGGGTGAGGGCCTGCCAGATCTTGAGGATGCGCTCCGGCGTGCCCGAGCGCAGGTCGTCCATGAGCGCCGGCCGGGTGATTTTCCCGATGGCGGCGTTGTTCCGGGCGTGGAAGCCGGACCAGCCGTTTTCGAGCGAGCGCAGGGTCTTGTTCAGCGCCTCCTTGAAGGTGCGGCCGATGCCCATGGCCTCGCCCACGGATTTCATCTGCGAGGTGAGCCGGTGGTCGTTGCCCGGGAACTTCTCGAAGTCCCAGCGCGGCACCTTGACCACGACGTAGTCGATGGCCGGCTCGAAGGAGGCCGGGGTCTTGCGGGTG
>JALOPD010000101.1 GCA_025454075.1 Desulfobacterales bacterium
CCTGGGGATTCTGACCGAGCGCATCTTCCTCGACCGGCTGATCGGCGAACCGGTCCTGACGGTCATCATGGTCACCGTGGGGCTTTCCTTCTTTTTCAAAGGGACGCTGGAGTTCATCTGGGGCACCGACACCCGGGTCTTCACCCCGCCCGTGTTTTCCATCGAGCCGATCCGGATCGGACCCCTGGTGATCGGGAGTGTGTACCTGTGGAGCTTCGTGGCCGCCATCATCCTGCTGGTGGTTTTTGTGTGCTTCTTCAAGTACACCCGCTGGGGGCTGGCCATGCAGGCCACGGCCGACGACGAGATGGCGGCGCTGTCCCTGGGCGTGAGCGCCCGCTATGTCTACGCCGCGGCCTGGGCCATCGCCTTCATGGCGGCCGGCGTCGGCGGCACGCTGCTCGGCAACATCAACGGTCTGAACATCTCGGTCGGCTACCTCGGGCTGCTGGTGCTGCCCGTGGTCGTGCTGGGCGGCCTCAACTCGGTGCCCGGCGCCATTCTCGGCGGGATCATCATCGGGGTGCTGCAGAACTTCTGCGGGGCCTATCTCGACCGCTACTTCCCCGGCGGGGTGAAGGAGATCGCGCCCTTCGCCTTCATGGCGGTGTTCCTGCTCTGGAAGCCCTTCGGCATCTGGGGGTGGGAGCGGATTGAAAGAGTCTGAAGTGCCTAAAGTGCCTATAATGCCTAACGTGCCTAAAATTAACACCAGATGGCAGAGCGGCGCCTTGATCAACTCTAAGGAATAAAATTACGGAGTAATTTTATGTCTACCACCTTTCTCCCCTGCGGCGAGTACCACCAGAACTACCGCGAAGACCACGCCTGGTGGCAGACCAAGTTCATCAAGGCCAAGATGGTGCTGATGATGCTGGTGCTGTTCATCGGCATCCCCTATGTGTCCGACTCGTATTGGCTGAGCGTCTGCAACCAGATCGGCTACACCGCGCTCGGCGCCCTGGGCGTGCAGCTGCTCATCGGTTTCTGCGGGCAGGTGACCCTGGGGCACGCGGCGTTTCTGGCGGTGGGCGCCTACACCAGCACGCTGCTGATTCTCGAGTTCCCCTGGCCGAAATTTCTCCTGGACCTCGGGCTGGCCTACCCGATCAGCATCCTCATCGCCGCCGTCGTGGCCGGCATCTGGAGCGTGCTTTTCGGTTTGCCATCGGCCAAGGTGAAGGGGTTCTACCTGATATTGACCACCATGGCGGCCCAGTTCATCACCGTGGACTTCGTCATCACCCAGTACATCAGCCAGATCGGCGGCCGCGGCCAGGCCTTTTCGCTGCCGCCCGGCACGATCAAGATCGGGCCCTGGGTGATCGACAGCGACCTGAAGGTCTACTACATGATGATCGTCCTGGTGATCCTGCTCACGGCCCTCGTAGTGAACCTGCTGCGCTCCCGGGTGGGCCGGGCCTGGGTCGCCATCCGCGACAACGATATCTCCGCCGAGGTCATGGGGATCAACGTGGTGCTTTACAAGCTCATGGCCTTCTTCGTGGCCGGCTTCATCGGCGGGGTGGCCGGCGCCTTTTGGATCAGCAACCTGGCGGCCATCAGCCCCGAGCACTTCCCTTGGTTCTGGTCGCTGTGGCTGGTGGGGGTCATCCTCATCGGCGGGGTCGGCTCGATCCACGGCACCATCTTCGGCTCGATCTTCATGGTGGTGGTGATGGAGCTGCTGCAGATGGCCGTCATCCCCCTGGCCTCCAGCTACCCCAAGCTTCTGATGGATTTTCTCTTCATCAAGGAGGCCGCCTTCGGCCTGGCCATCTGCGCATTCATGATCTTCGAGCCGAACGGGCTGGCCTACCGCTGGTGGCAGGCCAAGAACTACTTCAACCTGTGGCCGTTCTCGTACTAGAGACCACTGGCCGCCCGCAAATCTCGGCGGGCGGCCGCTTCCAAACCGTTTCTTTCGAAAGGAGGGAAACATGAAGGCAAGAGCATTGGTAATGGTTCTGGCGATGGCGTTCGCCTTTTCGCCGGCCGCCATGGCACAGGAAGTGGTGATCGGGGCCCTGAACGACATGACGGGCGCCACATCGGACGTCGGCAAGGATTACGCCCTCGGCATCGCCGAGGCCGTGAACTACTGCAACGACAACGGCGGGGTCAACGGCAAGCCGATCAAGCTGATCCAGTTCGACTACGGCTACCGCGTGCCGGAGGCCCTGACCAAGTACAAGCTCTTCCAGCGCATGAAAGCCGTGGCGGTCCAGGGCTGGGGCACCGGCGACACCGAGGCGCTCGCGCCCACGGTGACGGCCGACAAGATGCCCTACGTATCGGCCTCCTACTCCGGGCACCTGACCGACCCCAAGAAGACGCCCTACAACCTGTTTGCGGCGACCGATTACTCCACCAACGCCCGCGCGACCATCACGGCCTGGCATGACACGCGCTGGAAGGCCCACCCGGATAACGGCAAGCGCAAGCCCCGCTTCGCCTGCGTCTACATGTTCGCCTCCCCGTACGCCAGCGCGCCCATCAAGGCCATCAAGGACCAGGCGACGATCCTGGGTTTCGACATCGGACCGGACCAGGACGTGTCGCTCTTCGCGGTCGACACCAAGAGCCAGGTCCTGGGCCTGAAGGATTTCAAACCGGACGTGGTATGGCACGGCAACACCACCATGTCGGTTTCCGCCTTCATGCGGGATGCCTACGCCTTGGGATTGGGTGCGCAACACATCGTCAACCTCTGGGGCCTGGATGAAAACCTGCCGCGGCTGGCGGAAAAAGCCGCGGAGGGAACGATGGGCGCCACCGTTTGCGCGTTCTTCGGCGAGAACACGCCGCTGATGCCCAAAGTGATGGAATACGCCAAGAAGTACAATCCCGGGGTTCCCACTGAAAAGCGTCTGATCCGCACCGTGCAGGCCTGGTCCAACGTGCTGGCGCTCTGGGAAGCCATGAAGCGGGCCGACAAGGCGGGCGCCTTGAACGGCGAGGGGATTCTCAAAAAGGGTTTTGAGACCATGAGAGACTTCGACCTCGGTCTGGGCGGGGCCAAGCTCACCTACACCGACACGGACCACCGCGTTTCCGGTGCGGTGCCCGTGTACGAAGTCAAAAATGGCAAGTTCCAGCGCGTTCAGGTCACCGACATGAAGGGCCGCTGGCCGGACAAGTGGGCCAGCTGGATGGGCTGGTAATATCCGCCTCGCACGGCACACAACTCCCGAGGAGGTCAGGTAGCCTTGGAGCCGACAAACAGCATTCTCAAGATCAACAACATCGAGGTGAAGTACCACGAGGTCATCCTGGTGATCAAAGGGGTCTCCATCGAGGTCCCCGAGGGCGGCATCGTGGCGCTGCTCGGCGCCAACGGGGCCGGCAAGAGCACCATCCTCAAGGCCGTCTCCGGGCTGCTGAAACATGAGAACGGGCAGGTGACCGACGGCTCGATCGAGTTCATGGGCCAGCGCATCAACCGCATGCCGCCTGAAAAGATCGCCAAGCTGGGCATCGTGCAGGTGATCGAGGGCCGCCGGGTCTTCGAGCACCTCACGGTGGAGCAGAACCTCAAGGTGGGCGCCCACATGCGCAAGTTCGGGCGTTCCATCAAGGAGGGGCTGGAGATGGTCTACCACTACTTCCCGCGGCTGCACCAGAAGCGCAACGAGACCGCGGGCTTCATCAGCGGCGGAGAGCAGCAGATGACGGTGGTGGGCCGCGCCTTGATGACCAGCCCCAAGCTGATCCTGCTGGACGAGCCCTCCATGGGCCTCGCCCCGCTGCTGATCCACGAGATCTTCAACATCATTACGCGCCTGAACGCGGAGGAGAAGATCTCGATCCTGCTCGTGGAGCAGAACGCCAAGCTCGCCCTGAACGTGGCGCCTTACGCCTACGTGCTGGAGAACGGCCGCATCGTGATGAACGACACGGCCGAGAAGCTGCGCGAGAACCCGGACATCAAGGACTTCTACCTCGGAATGACCGACCTCGGGGGCCGGAAGAGTTTCCGCGACGTGAAGCACTACAAGCGCCGCAAACGATGGCTTACCTAACCCCACTTCGAAAGACAGGAGAGAGTGTCATGAGAAAGCAATCGCTCTTCATGATCGTGATTGGCTTTGCGGCCGTTGCCGCTGTGCTGACGGGCTGCGCCGGGACGCAAAAAGCCTCCGACGCCAATTTCAAGACGCCGGAGGTCACCCTGAGCCAGGCCGAGGTTACTAGCTACTTCGGGTATTGGTTTTACAACAACAAGGTCCAGCCGAGCCTGCCCGAAAACGCCAAGCCCGGCAACAACGGCGCGCCGCTGATCTATGCCTTCGTTTTCAACGTGAAAAACCCCAACGACTTCCCGGTGCTGATGGACAACATGAAGTTCACGGTGGCCCTGGACGGGTTCGACCTCAACACGGTGGGGTCCCAGGACCAGATCTGGATTCCCGGCGGCAAGACGAGCCAGGTGCGCGTGCCCTGCGTTTTCGGCATGTGGGAAGCGTTCATGAGCCTCGGGGTGGTCGGCGGAATGGAACTGCAGAAAATGGGCAAGAAGCCCTGGGACATGCTTGAAAAATGGTGGACCAAGGCGCCGGATTTCTCCTTCCCGGTGGAGGTGAGGGACGGCTCGGCCGTGTTCAAGGCGGACGGGTTGACGAAGGTCGTGCCGTTCAAGGCAAAATACCCGTGATTCGGATGAAGCGTTCAAACTAAAGACCGTCTCCGGGCCCATGAAGCCCGGAGACGGATGCTCGAAAAAATATCCCTTAGCACAACCCGTCTAAAATACTGAACCCATGCCTGCCCGGCAGTGGGATGTGAGGAGTGTTTTCTCTCGATCCCTCGCAGCGGATGCCAAGGTGGTGAAGCCATGGCCCTTCATGATTACACATTCTATGATCTGATCAACCGCAACGCCGTGTGCTACGGCAACCGGACGGCGTGGCTGGAGGTCGACGACCAGCGCACCCTGAGCTTCGCCGGCGTCAAGCAGCAGGTGGACCGGCTCGCCGCGGGGTTCCGGCAGGCGGGGGTTCAAAAGGGCGACCGGATCGGCGTGCTGGGCAAAAACAGCCTCGAGTACTTCCTGCTCTACGGGGCGGCCGCCGCGATCGGCGCCATTCTCCTGCCCATCAACTGGCGGCTTTCGGCCGAGGAGGTGCTCTTCAACCTCAACGACGGCACGCCGAGGTTCTTGTTCGTCGACGCCGAGTACCAACCCATGATCGCTTCGGCCAAAGACCGTCTGCCTTCGGTCCAGCGCTGTTTCAACCTCAAGCCGCCGGGCGGCCGATTCGAAAGCTTTGATTCGCTGTCTTCAGGGCCGGCGGGCTTTCAGCCGGCCGACATTGGAGACGGGGACGGGCTCGTCATCATCCACACGGCGGCCGTGGCCGGCCGGCCGCGGGGCGCGCTGTTGAGCCACCGCAACTTCATCAGCGCCAACGTCCAGCTGAACCTGCTCATGCACCTGTCGCCCGCGGACGTGCACCTCAACCTGCTGCCGCTTTTCCATGTGGGCGGGCTGTTCATGGCGACCATGGCGTTCCATGCCGGCGCCCTCAACGTCAACATGAGCAAGTTCGACGCCGCCCAGGCGGTGGAGCTGATCGCAAACAAAAACGTCACGGTGCTCTTCGACTTTGCGCCGATCCTGGGTTCGATTCTCGATCAGCAGGCGAAAACCGGCAAAGAGATCGGTTCCCTGCGGCATGTCATCGGGATCGAGTCCCCTGAGACCATCGAGAGATACCAGAAGCAGGTCGGCGGGACGTTTTACGTCCTGTACGGCCAGACGGAAACGTCGGCTTTCGCCACCTTGGGGCTGTACAGCGACCGGCCCGGTTGCGCCGGCCGGACCATCCCCCTGGCCGACGTGAGGCTGGTGGACGACAGCGACCGGGCAGTGCCGGCGGGGCAGGTGGGCGAGATCGCCGTCAAGGGGCCCATGGTTTTCAACGGCTACTGGAACCTGCCGGCCGACACGGCCCACACCTTCCGCGGCGGCTGGCACCACACCGGGGACATGGGGCGCTTCGACGAAGACGGGTTCCTTTTCTACGCGGGGCGCAAGCCGGAGAAGGAGTTGATCAAACCGGGAGGCGAGAACGTCTATCCGGCCGAAGTGGAAAAGGCGATTCTCGAGCATCCGGCGGTCGCCATGACGGTGGTGTTCGGGGTCCCCGACCCCAAGTGGAAGGAAGGCATCAAGGCGGTTTGTCAGTTAAAGGCCGGGCAGAAGCTTGCCGCCAAAGAGCTGATCCGGTTCGTGGGCGAGCGCATCGCCAGCTACAAGAAGCCTCAGTACGTCGAGTTCGTCGACGAGATCCCGCTGCAGACCGACGGGTCGCCCGACCGAGCCGCCGTCAAAAAAAAGCACGGTGGCGAACCTGTTTCCACCGCCCGTTGAGCATGTGCCGCGCGAAGCGGGGGCCGGCGCCGCGGGGCGCCCGCTGCGGCCCCGGCGGCCCATAACCTGCGGCAGTCGGCCGGCCGGCGATCCGGGTTTTTTCACTTTAATTTGATGTTGCGCGATCCGGCGATCTTGTTTTCAAACTGGCTCCAAAACCGCCGGTCGGTCTCCATCCAGCGGTCCCCGAAGCGCGTGTCGAAATACCCCCGCAGTTCGTCGAACAGGCGGCCCCAGCCGCGAGGGTAGTCCTGCGTCAGCGCATCTTCCAGGTAAGGCACGATGTCCGCCAGCTTGTCTTTCGGCAGATAGGCCCTGGCGCCGAGTTCAATGGATTTTTTCAGCGCCTCCGGGTTCAGGGCATGCGCCGTGAGCATCACGACCGGGATGCCCTGGGCGGCGGTTTTTCGCAGCAGATCGAAACCGTCGATCCCCATGATGTCCAGCACGGCCAGGTCATACCGGTTGGCGTTCATTTTCGCGACGGCCTCGGCGTGGGTGGTCGCCAGATCGACCCGGCACTGCGGGGCGTCGCTGAGGATCAGCTCCTCAAGACTCGCCAGAACATCGGCCTCGTCGTCCACGGCCAGAACGCGCTTGCCGTTCAATGCGGACTCCGTCATGGTGCCCTCCTTCTATGAAAATAGCTTCAGACGCTGCAAGCCGCCGCCGGCGGCGAATTCCCTCGACCACATTCGCTCCCCGGGCTTGCTCATTTGAAGATCTTGGCGGCCAGGTCGATGTCCTCGGGGCAGAAAACAAAGAGGCACTCGGCGTCCGGACCGGCCACCGACCCGTAGACATAGCTGATGTTGATGCCTTCCTCCCCGAATTTCTTGGTGATGGCGGCCAGTTCCCCCGGCCGGTTCTTCAACCGCAGCGCGATCACGGGCCGGAGGTCGAAGAGGTACTCGTTCTCGGAGAGCAGGCCGACGGCCTGGTCGGTGTTGTCGGTCAGCATGCGGATCAGCGCGAACTCCGCCGAGTCTTTTTGCATGGAGCTGTAGCTGGAGGCGGAGGCGATGCGCTGCAGCGATTTCCCGCGCGCCTGGAACAGCTGCTGCACGTAGGCCGAAGCGTCCTGAATCATGAGGGCGTCGATGTTCACCCCGCTGCCGCCCAGCAGCGCGGACAGCCGGCCCAGTTCCCCCGGCACATTTTTAAGAAACAACGAGATTTCGGTGCGTACCATGGCGGTCTCCTGAGGTTGACATTGATTTCCCGGTTTTCGTCGAGCCTGCCGCCCCGGGTGGAGGGCTCGGCGAAAACTAGGGGCTGCGCTTGTCCTTGAGCACGTGGTTCGAGATGACGATCCGCTGGATCTCGGAGGTGCCCTCGTAGATGGTGAACACCCGTGCGTCGCGGTAATAGCGCTCCACGGCGTACTCCTTGGTGAACCCGTAGCCGCCGTGAAGCTGGACGGCATGCGCCGTGACGCGGTTGACCATCTCGGAGGCGTACAGCTTGGCCATGGAGGCCTGCAGGCTGTAATTCTCGCCGGCGTCCTTCATCTGGGCGGCGGAGAGCATCAGCAGGCGTGCGGCCTCGATCTCCGTCGCCATGTCGGCGATCATCCAGCGGATTCCCTGGAACTTGGCGATCTTCTGCCCGAACTGCTCGCGCTCCTGGGTGTACTTTACGGCGGCGTCCAGCGCGGCCTGGGCCACCCCGACCGACTGGGAGGCGATGCCGATGCGGCCGCAATCCAGGCCGGTCATGGCGATCAGAAAGCCGTCGCCCTCATTCCCCAGCAGCTGGTCGGCCGGGACGCGGCAGTCGTCCAGGATCAGGTCGCAGGTGTCCGACGCCCGCAGCCCCATTTTGTCCTCCAGCGGGCCCGCCTTGAGGCCCTTGGCCCCCTGTTCCACCAAGAACGCGCTGATGCCGCGGTGCGCCCGGGCGTCGTCGGTTTTTGCGGTCACGATGATGAGCCCGGCGTTTTTTCCCGTAGTGGTGAAGCGCTTGGTGCCGTTGAGGACATAGCTGCTGCCGTCGCGCACGGCCTTAGTGGTCTGGCGGGCGGGGTCCGAACCGGCGTTCGGCTCGGTCAGCGAGAAGGCGCCGATGATCTCGCCGGAGGCCAGGCGGGTGAGGAATTTCTGCTTCTGCTTCTCCGTGCCGTACTTCAGGACGCTTTCGCACACGATCGAGTTGTGCACCGACATCACGACGGCCGTGGAGGCGCAGGCGTAGGCTACCTCCGACAGCGCCAGCACGTAGCTGATCGCGTCGGCCCCGGAGCCGCCGTACTCCGGCGGCACCATCATCCCCATGAGGCCGAGCTCGGCCAGCTTCTTGAGGTTGTCCGCTGGGAAGAGCTTCTTCTGGTCGCGTTCCATGGCGCGCGGGGCGAATTCCTCGCGGGCCAGGTCCCTCACCATGGACTGGATCATCAGCTGTTCTTCGGTGAGCTTGAAAGACATCGTTTTCTCCTCCGCCCAGGATGCCGATAAAATGGATTCGAGGCCACCCCGTCGGTAGGGGTGGGAACGAACGTCTGCGCCGCCGACGGCGGGCCTTGAGCCCCCCGCCGAGGGCCGGTCAAGGCGTGTAGATCACCACCAGCAGTTCGGCGCTCTCGTCGCTGACGCTTCTCAGCTTGTGGGGAATCCCGGAATTGAAGTGCAACGAGTCCCCGGCGGAAAGCGTGTTGACGTGGTCGCCGACCGTGACCTGGACCTTGCCGGAGAGCACATAGTCGAACTCCTCGCCTTCGTGGTGGTAATCGACGCCCTTGTGCTCCTGCTGGGCCTTGATCACGACCCGGAAGGCCTTGAGGTGCTTGTTCTCGGCGCCGGGGGTCAGCGTCGTGTAGGCGTAATTTTCCGTGCGCTTGGTGTGGGCCGTGACGCGCTTCTCCAGCTTGGATTCGGGTTCCTTGAGCAGCGAGGCGCTGTCGATTTCGAGCGCCCGGGCAATCTGCAGGATGGCCCCCACGGGGGGGATGGCCTTGCCGGCCTCCAGCGCCTTGAGGTAGTCGAGGGAAAAGCCGGTCTCGTTGGCAATGCGCTCCAGCGGGACGCCTTTTTCGATCCGCACGTTCTTGATCTTGCCGCCGATCGGCACGCGTTGGGCTTTTTTGGGTTTCGGCATGAGGCCTCCTATGAATCCGGTCAACCGGTCGGCCCGACCGCCGGTCTGTCCGGTCAAACAAAAACTGCCAGGATTCCATCGTCGTTTGACCGACGACGGGCCGACCGTCTCTATTTGTACTCGAAAAACCCGCGGCCGGTCTTGCGGCCGAGCCAGCCGGCTTCCACGTATTTGCGCAGCAGCGGGCAGGGGCGGTACTTGGAATCCTTGAACCCGTCGTAAAGGGTCTCCATGATGGCGAGACAGGTGTCCAGGCCGATCAGGTCCGCGAGCGCCAGCGGCCCCATGGGATGGTTCATGCCGAGCTTCATCACGGTGTCGATGTCCTCGCGCGTGCCGACGCCGTGGTACAGGCAGTAGACGGCCTCGTTGATCATCGGCAGCAGGATGCGGTTGGCGATGAACCCCGGGTAGTCGTTGGCCCTGGCCGGGGTCTTGCCGAATTTTTCGGACAAGGCCCAGGTGATCTTCAAAGTCTCCTCCGAGGTGGCGATCCCGGGGATGACCTCCACGAGCTTCATCACCGGCACCGGGTTCATGAAGTGCATGCCGATGACCTTGTCCGGCCGCCGGGTCTGGGCCGCGATCCGGCCGATGGGGATGGAGGAGGTGTTGGTGGCGAGGATGGACCCCGGCGGGCAGATCTGGTCCAGGTCCCGGAAAATTTTGAACTTGATGTCCTGCCGCTCCGTGGCGGCCTCCACCACGAAATCCGCCGCGGCCATGTCCTGGAGGCTGACGCTGCCTTTGATCCTGCCGAGAAGGGCGTCCTTTTCAGCGGCCGCCATTTTCCCTTTTTCGACACTGCGGGTCAGGATGCTCGCGATGGTTTTCAGGCCCTTGTCGACGAACTCCTGCTGGATGTCGTTCATGATGACCGTAAGCCCGCTGGCGGCCGCCACCTGGGCGATACCGTTGCCCATCTGGCCCGAGCCGATGACGCCGAAAACTTTTACTTCCATTGAATTCCTCCTTAATTTTAGAAGCGATTGTGATAAGTTTCTTTTTTGTCCCTGCAGGTAATCGTTTTAAGTGTTAAGGGGTGGAAAAAAATCGAGTCTATAATTCGAATTCATTCTTTGCCTAAAACGTAACACTTGAAACTTAAACCTATCTTCTAACCACGAGCGCCACCGCCTCTCCGCCGCCCAGGCAGAGCGAGGCCAGGCCGGTTTTCTTGTTGCGGCGGATCATCTCGTGCAGCAGGGTCACCAGCACGCGGCAGCCGCTGGCGCCGATGGGGTGCCCCAGGGCCACGCTGCCGCCGTTGACGTTGACCTTGGCGGGGTCGAGCTGCAGCTCCCGCAGGACCGCGACGGTCGAGCCGCTGAAGGCCTCGTTGATCTCGAACAGGTCCACGTCCTGCACCCCGAGGCCCTCCTTCCGGAGGCACTTGGGCACCGCCAGGATCGGGGCCACCAGGACGTACTTCATGTCGAGCCCGGCCGAAGCCTGCGCGCCGATCGCGGCCAGCGCCGTGCAGCCGAGCGCACGCGCTTTCTCCTCCGCCATGACCACCACGGCGGCGGCCCCGTCGCTGATGACCGAGGCGTTCCCGGCCGTGGCGAACCCGTTTTTCTGGAAGGCCGGGGGCATCTTGGCCAAAAGCTCGTAGCTCGTCTCCCGCGGGCACTCGTCCTGCCTGAACACGACCGGCTCGCCCTTGCGCTGGGGGATGCTCACCGGCACGATCTCGTCGGCGAAGGTCCCGGACGCCACGGCCGCGAGCGCGCGGCGATAGGACTCGGCCGCGTAGCGGTCCTGGTCTTCGCGGCTCACCTGGTATTTCTGGGAGCAGAGGTCGTTGGAGATGCCCATGTGGAAGTCGTTGACGATGTCCCACAGGCCGTCGTGGACCATGTGGTCCTGCAGCGTCCCCGGGCCCATGCGGTAGCCGAAGCGCGCCTTCTCGAGGTAGTAGGGGGCCGCGCTCATGTTCTCCATGCCGCCGGCCACCACCACGTCGGCGTCGCCGGTCTGGACGGCCTGGGCGGCGAGCATCACCGCCTTGAGGGCCGAGCCGCAGACCTTGTTGAGGGTGATGCACTCGACTTCCCACGGCATCCGGGCGAGGACGGCCGCCTGCTTGGCCGGGTTCTGGCCGTAGCCGCAGGGCAGCACCTGGCCCATGATGACCTCGTTCACGGCCGTCGGGTCGATCCCGGCCCGACGGACGGCCTCCTCGATCACGACCGCGCCCAGCTTTGTCGCCCCGATTCCGGCCAGCGAACCGTTGAAGCTGCCCAAGGCCGTTCGCACCGCACTGACGATGACCGCTTTTCGCATTGTTTTTCTCCTTATTTCTTTTTCGCCTCCGGCGGAAAACAAATCATAGACGCCGTGCTGGCGGCGTCTGGTTACATATTCCTTCTGTACCGGCCCCCGACCGC
>JALOPD010000340.1 GCA_025454075.1 Desulfobacterales bacterium
TCACCGGCCATGCCTACATCCGCCCCGAAGGACAGGCCGGGCCCCTGCAGATGAGCGCCGCCAGGGACGACCTGGTCCCCGGGTTGCGGCAGATGGCCGTTGCCGCCCACGATCACGGGGCGAAGATCGTGCTCCAGATGGCCCACGCCGGCTATTTCGCCGCCCATAAGTTGACCGGTACGATGCCCCTGGCCGTGTCGGATTCGGTGAAACTCAATGACATCGCCCGCCGCGAGCTGACCCCGGCCGACATCAGGGATGTGGTTCACGCCTTCGCCGCTGCCGCCGCCCGGGCCAAGGCGGCAGGATTCGACGGCGTGCAGGTCCACTCCGCCCACGGCTATCTTTTGAGCCAGTTCCTTGCACCGCTTTTCAACAAACGCACCGACGAGTATGGGGGCAGCTTGGCGAACCGCGCCAGAGTGCACCTCGAAACCCTCCGGGCCGTGCGTCAGGCCGTGGGGCCGGACTACCCCGTCCTCATCAAGCTGAACGGCCGGGATTTCGCCCAGGCCGAAGGCGGACTCGAGCTCGAAGACGCGCTGGAGGCGGCGGCGCTCATGGAACCGGCCGGATTGGACGCCCTCGAGCTGAGCAGCGGGATGACCCAATATTCCACGCTCGGAGCCGCCCGCACGCGCATCAGCAGCCAGGAGAAAGAGGCCTACAACCGGCAGGATGCCGAGGCCTTCAAGAAACGGCTCCGGATCCCGGTGATTCTGGTCGGCGGGATCCGCTCCCTGCCCGTGGCAGAACGGCTCGTTAAGAAAGGTGTTTGCGACTTCATTTCCATGAGCCGTCCCCTTATCCGCGAGCCGGACCTCGTCAAGCGCTGGCAGTCCGGCGACCGGCGCAAGGCCGCCTGCACCTCCGACAACCTCTGCTTCGGCCCGGCCGTCAAAGGCGAGGGGCTGTACTGCGTCACGGCGGCCAAGCGCGAGAAGGCGGCCGCCAGAAGAAGTTGATGGAAACCCTGTTGGCAAGGAGCGACCCATGAAAAAGCACACCGTGTGGCTGAGTGCAGCCGTGTTCCTGGTCATGGCAGGCATGGAAACGGTTGCCGCGGCGGGACCGGAAGGAGCACCCATCAAAGTGGGCGTGGTGCTGCCCCTTACCGGAGCCCAGCAGAAATTCGGGGAAATCCAGAAGAACTCCTTTCAGATGGCCCTGGAGGAGATCAATGCGGCCGGGGGAGTCAACGGCAGGCCCGTGGAGCTCCTGATCGAGGACGACCGGTCCAAAATCGACATCGGGCGGTCCGCGGCCGAGAAACTCATTCTGAAGGACCAGGTGGTCGCCCTGACCGGCGGCTACTCTTCGGATGTCACCTTCGCCGTGGCGGCGGTGGCCCAGCACCGCAAGGTGCCCTTTCTGATCACGACCGGGGCGGCCGACGAAATCACCGAACTGGGGGCGGAGTACGTGTTTCGCCTGAACCCGCCCGTCAGCGAGTATGCCCGGCCGCTGGTCGAATTCCTCCAGCAGGTCGTGAAGCCCAGAGGCGTGGTCATCCTGTATGAGAAAGGCCTGTTCGGCCAGGCGGGGGCGCGGGAATTCGCCGACCAGGCTTTCGAGCTCGGCTGGAAAATACTCTTGAATGAAAGCTATGAACCCGGCACGGCCGATTTCAAGCCGCTGCTCGCCAAGGCCAAGTTGGCCAGGCCGGATGTGGTCTACATGATTGCCTACGTCCGGGAGGCCGCCCTGCTCGTCCAGCAGGCCAGGGAACTGGGTCTTAAACCCAAGGTCTTCGCCGGCGCGGCGGCCGGCTTCACTCTGCCCGAGTTCCGCAACCTGGCCGGCGACGCGGCCGAAAACGTTTTTTCGGCCACGCTCTGGACGCCGCAGGTCCCCTACCCGGGGGCAAGCGAATACTATAGCAACTACTTGAAAAGATTCGGGTCCGAAACGGAATACCACGGGGCCGAGGCCTACGCGTCTGTTTACGTGGTGGCGGACGCCCTCAAGCGCGCCAGGGAGCTCACGCCCAAAGGCGTGCGCGACGCGCTTGCCAGAACCAACCTGATGACCGCTTTCGGCCCGGTCAAGTTCACGTCCTACGACAGGAAAACGCAGCAGAACTCTCTACCGACCTACCTGGTGCAGTGGCAGAAGGGGACCCTGGAGACCGTCTGGCCGCAGATCGTCGCCAGCAAGGCATACATTTACAACGAATGATACATCCGGTTCGATATTCAACCAGGAGGTCGCCATGAAAGCCAAGGATTTGATGATCCCGCTGTCGGACTGCGCTCAGGTCGCCGAGGACCGCAGCCTGCAGGAAGCGATGATCATGCTGAACGCGTTCCGCCAGCGATACGCCAATTCGGCCTATGCCCCCCGGTTCGTGCTCGTCCGCGACAGCCGTTACCGCATCGTGGGCGTGCTGCGGCACCTGGAGATCCTGCGCGGCCTGGGCAAGGCCGCCGGACCGGGGCCGTCGCTTCCCAAAATGATAGCGGCGGCAGCGCACGTGGCCGCCGAAACGGCCATGACACGCTACGGCGAGGCCGAGCGGATCGATGCCGATGCTCCAATAGAGGAAGCCATCGAACGCATGCTGGCCGGCGCCTTCCGCCACATGCTGGTGATCGAGGACGGAACCACCATCGGAATCCTGCGGCTGTCGGAGATTTTCGCCCGGGTGAGCAGGAATTCGGGCCGCGGCTCACAGGACTGAGGGGCCGACCCGCCGGGGACGGCATGGCGGCATCCGCCCTGCGCGCGCAGGCCCCCGGGTTTTGAAGCGACTGCCAAAACCGCCTAAGGAGGACCGAAACCATGGCCGGGAATCCACAACCCGCAGCGGAATTGAAGGAAACCCTCTCGGAGAAGGAAGAAGCGTTCGAGAAATGGCGCAACACGATCGGCCTGTTTCTCGGGCCGCTGGCGGCGCTGGCGGTCTATTTCATGGACATGCCGTCTCTCAGCCCGAAGGCGCACACGCTCGCGGCCATCCTGATCTGGATCGTGGTGTGGTGGGTCTGCGAACCCATTCCCCTGCCCATGAGCGCGCTGTTCTCCTCGGTGCTCTGCGTGCTTTTCGACGTCGCGGACGCCAAAACCGTGTTCGCGCCCTATGCCGACCCGATCATCTATCTGTTCCTGGGCAGCTTCATGCTGGCCGAGGCCATGGCCATCCACGGTCTGGACAAACGCTTCGCCTACGGCATCATGTCCCTCAAACTGGTCGGAAACAGCACGGGCCGGATTCTGCTCGCCTTCGGGTTCATCTGCGCGTTCCTGTCGATGTGGATCAGCAACACGGCGTCCGCGGCCATGATGTTCCCCATCGCCCTGGGCATCGTCTACGCCATGGCCGACATCACCGCCAAGCAGACCGGCAGCCGGCTCGACCCGCTGAAGCTGCGCTTCGGGACCGGGATGATGCTGATGGCCGCCTACGCCGCCTCGGCCGGCGGCATCGCCACCCCCGTCGGGACCCCCCCGAACCTGATCGGCATCGCCATGATCGAGAAGTTCTGCGGCGTGAAGATTTCGTTTTTCCATTGGATGAGCTTCATGCTCCCGCTGCTCCTCTTTCTTTTCGTCCTTCTGTATTTTCTGATGTACTTCCTCCACAAGCCCGAGGTCGCGCGCATCGAGGGCAGCACCGAATTCGTGGCCGAGCAGCGCGCTCAGCTCGGCAAATGGACCCGCGGCCAGAAGAACGCCCTGCTCTGCTTTCTGATCACGGTGACCCTCTGGCTGATCCCCGGCATTCTGGCGGTTATCTACGGCGAGACCTCCCCGACCGCCAAATCCTACAGCAAGATGGTGCCCGAGGGCGTGGCCGCCCTCATCGGCGCGGCGCTGCTCTTTCTGCTGCCCGTCAACTGGAAGGAGCGCGAGTTCACCATCTCCTGGAAGCAGGCGACCAAGATCGACTGGGGCACGCTGCTGCTCTTCGGCGGCGGCATCACCCTCGGCTCGCTCATGTTC
>JALOPD010000341.1 GCA_025454075.1 Desulfobacterales bacterium
ATCCTGGAGCTGACGCCGCCGCAGGAGTGGCGCGACATCACCCCGCGCACGCTGATCCAGCCCGGCTACAAGAAACCGGAAAAGGCCAAGGCCTGATCCGGCTCGACCTCAACCCCCACTCATCCGTGAAGGTGCAGATATGAAATCAGGGAGCAACTTGGAGAAGGTGCTGCGTGCCGGACACTTCGCGTTCACCGGTGAGCTCGGGCCGCCGCGCGGCGCCAACGTGGAGGAGGTCCGCAAGAAGGCCGCCCACCTCAAGGGCAAGGTCGACTCGGTGAACATCACCGACAACCAGACCGCCATGGTGCGCATGTCCAGCTGGGCTGCCAGCCTGCTGCTGATCCAGGAGGGCATCGAACCCAACTTCCAGATGGTGTGCCGCGACCGCAACCGTCTGGCGATGCAGGCCGACATCCTGGGGGCCTCCGCCCTCGGCATCCGCAACATGCTCTGCCTGTCGGGCGACCACTGCCAGTTCGGCGACCACCCCACCGCCAAGGGCGTCTTCGACATCGACTCCACCCAGTTGATCGGCATGGTGCGGCAGATGCGCGACGAGGGCAAGTTCCTGAGCGGCGCCGAGATCGACGGTCGCCCGCAGATCTTCATCGGCGCGGCCTCCAACCCGTTCGCGGACCCCTTCGAGTGGCGCGTCCACCGCCTGGCCAAGAAGGTCAAGGCGGGGGTCGACTTCATCCAGACCCAGTGCATCTACAACATGCCCAAGTGGCGGGAGTTCGTGCGGCAGGCGAACGACATGGGCTTGACCGAGAAGGTCTTCCTGCTGGCCGGCATCACGCCCATGAAGAGCCTCGGCATGGCCAAGTACATGAAGGGCAAGGTGCCGGGCATGGACGTTCCGGACGAGATCATCAGCCGGATGCAGGGGGTGCCCAAGGACAAGCAGGCCGAGGAGGGCATCAAGATCGCCCTCGAGCAGATCGCCGAGATGAAGGAAATGAAGGGGGTCGCCGGCGTTCACCTGATGGCAATCGAGTGGGAGCACCGCGTGCCGGAGATCGCCGAGCGCGCGGGGATGCTGCCGCGGCCGGTCGTGAGTTGAATCCTCGCTGAAGCCTTCCGGTGTGCCCCTGCCGGTGCGGCAGGGGCACTTTTTTTGCCCTCATGAAATGAATTAAAATTCATTCTATATATTGGGCGAAATAACAGTAGATACAGTTTTTATGGCCAAATATATCTATATATTTTGTTATTGACACACTGTGACCGGTCCTGGTACAAATATGAATATTAATTCATTTCTATGCCCATGAGAGCCCTCGACGACAAGAATCCAAAGTATCACCGCATACTCGAAGCGGCTGTGAAGGTCTTTGCCCGCAAGGGGTTCAGCTTCGCGACGATCTCCGAAGTGGCCAAGGAAGCCGGGGTCGCCGACGGGACGATCTACCTCTACTTCAAAGGCAAGGACGACATCCTGCTGCACTTTTTCAGCTTCAAGGCGCAGCAGGTGTTCGACCGGTTCCGGGAGGCGGTGGCTCACGGCCCCGACGCCGTGGCGAAGCTGCGCCGGCTGGTCCGCGCGCATCTCTCTGAGTTCCAGAAGGACCCGGACATGGCGCTGCTCTACCAGGTCGAGACCCACCAGGGCCGGCGGGCAGCCGAGGAGCAGATCCGCGCGATGTCCAAGAGCTACCAGGACATCCTGTCCGAAATCCTGGAGCAGGGGCAGCAGGAGGGGAGGATCCGCAGGGACCTCTACGTCAGCCTGGTCCGGCGGTTCATCGTCGGGGCGGTGGAGGAGACGATCGGCACCTGGCTGCACTCCGACCGCAGCTACGACCTGGCCTCCATGGCCGACCCGCTGGTGGACCTGTTCGTGCGAGGGATCGGCACGGAGGGGAAGATTTGAAATTTCAAATTCCCAATTTGATATTCACAAACACCAAACACCAACCCCAATTCAAAACCCTAAACATCGGATGGTGACGACATGGCTCAGGTGATTGCGGACCGTCGCGACGTGGACTTCGTGCTGCACGAGCAGCTCAAGGTCGAGGAACTGGCCAAACACAAACGCTTTGCGGATTTCAAGCGCAAGGCGATCGACCTGGTCATCTCGGAGGCCCGCAACCTGGCGATCAAGGAACTCTTGCCCACCCGGGTCGACGGCGACCGGATCGGGGCCCGCTTTGCCGAGGGCCGGGTGACGGTGCCGGAGTCCTTCCACAAGGCCTGGAAAGCCTATCGCGACGGCGAGTGGCTCGCCATGATCGAGGATCCCGAGTGGGGCGGCCAGGGCATGCCGCACGCGGTGGCGCTCGCGGCGGCCGACTACCTGAACGGCGCCAACTTCGCGTTCATGATGTACGCCGGGCTCACCCACGGCGCCGGGAAGCTCGTCGAGCACTTCGGGACCGACGAGCAGAAGCGGCTTTTCCTCAAGAACATGTATTCCGGCCGCTGGACCGGGACGATGCTGCTGACCGAGCCCCAGGCCGGCTCGGACGTCGGCGCGCTGACCACCTCGGCCGTGCGGAACTCCGACGGCACTTACGCGATCACCGGCTCCAAGATCTTCATCTCCTCGGGCGACCACGACCTGGCCGAGAACATCATCCACCCGGTGCTCGCCCGCGTCGAGGGTGCGCCGGCCGGCACGGCGGGGATCTCGCTCTTCCTCGTCCCGAAGATCCGGGTGCTGCCGGACGGCCGCCTGGGGGAGCCCAACGACGTCGTCTGCACCGGGGTGGAAGAGAAGATGGGCATCCACGGCAACGCCACCTGCTCGCTTGCGCTCGGCGGCCGGGGCGGCTGCCGGGGAACGCTGCTCGGCGAAGAGAACAAGGGCATGCGCGCCATGTTCCTGATGATGAACGAGGCGCGCCTGCTGGTGGGCACCCAGGGGCTCGCCTGCGCCGGCCCGGCCTACCTCTACGCGCTGCAGTACGCCCGCGAGCGCCTCCAGGGCCGCCACCTGCTGAAGACGTTCGACAAGAACGCGCCGCCGGTGGCCATCATCCAGCACCCGGACGTGCGCCGCATGCTGATGCTGATGAAGATCTGGGTCGAAGGCATGCGCAGCCTGCTCTACTACGTGGGCTACCTGAACGACCTGCGCGACACCGCCGGGAGCCCCGAGCAGGCGGCGCGGTGCCAGGGCCTGATTGACGTCCTGATCCCGATCGCCAAGGGCTACGTGACCGAGCGCGCCTGCGAGGTGTGCAACCTGGGGATCCAGGTCTACGGCGGCTATGGCTACATCCGCGACTACCCGATGGAGCAGCTGCTGCGGGACTGCCGCATCACGCCGATTTACGAGGGCACCAACGGCATCCAGGCGATGGACCTGCTCGGGCGCAAGCTCGGCCAGAACCAGGGACGCCCGTTCATGGACCTGCTGGCGGAGATCCGCGCGACGATCGGTGCCGCCCGCGGGTTCGAACGCACCGCCGTCGCCGCCGGGCGGCTCGAGGAGGCGGTAAGCCGGCTCGGCGACACGGCCATGCACCTGGGCGCGGCGGCCATGTCCGAGAAGGCGATGGCGGCCTTCGCCGCCGCCCACCCCTTCATGGAGGTCTGCGGCGACGTCGTCACGGGCTGGATGCTGCTGTGGCGCGGGGTCGCCGCCGCCGGGGCGCTGGCCGCCGGGTCGGCCGGGAAGGACGCCGTTTTTTACGAGGGGCAGCTCAAGGGCCTGGAGTTCTTCGTCCAGTCGATTCTGCCGGTGACCCTGGGCAAGATGGACGTGGTGCGCGGCTGCGGGGGTGCGGCGGTCGACATCCCGGAGGACGGTTTCGGGGGGAGGTAAGGGGATCGTTGACCCGTGGCCCCGTTGGCCCGTTTGCCCGTCAGAACAGATGTAAATGCGAAAGCGGGTGCAGGCAGTTTATAGCCGCATGCAACGGCGATGATACGGGCGGTCCTAAGCTCGAAGCGCCATAACGGGCCAACGGGTTAACGGGCAAGCGGTTGCTG
>JALOPD010000102.1 GCA_025454075.1 Desulfobacterales bacterium
CGCCTCCAAGAAAGCGACCCTGATGGAGATGTTCATGAAGGCCGACGAGATCCTGCTGCACGCCGTCAAGGGGATCACCGACCTCATCATGATGCCGGGCCTGGTCAACCTCGACTTCGCCGACGTGCGCACCACCATGTCCAAGGCCGGCATGGCCCTGATGGGGATCGGCATCTCCGCCGGCGAAAACCGCGCGATCGAGGCGGCCGAGAAGGCCATCTCCCACCCGCTGCTGGAGGACATCTCGATTTCCGGCGCCAAGGGCGTGCTCATGAACATCACCGCCTCGAGCAGCATGGAATTCGAGGAAGTCGCCGAGGCCTCCGAACGCATCCATAAGGAGGTCGGCGACGAGGCCGAAATCTTCTGGGGGACCTCCGTGGACGAGAGCCTGGGCGACGAGATGCGGGTGACGGTCATTGCCACCGGCATCGGCGCCGAGGCCGACGCGCAAAGGGAAAAGGACAAGGCCCCGGCCAAGGAAAAAGAGCGCCGGGTCGTCCAGCCCCTGCGGGGGGTGGTGCGCGACGTCACCCCCGCCGACCTGGAGCGCGGGGACATCCTCGACCTCGACGAGCCGACCTTCCTCCGCAACCGCCGGGTGGTGGGCGAGTCCTCGGGCGCCCTGTACCGGGGGGTGGGGCGCATGGCGCTCGACGACAACGACCTCGACGTGCCGACGTTCCTCCGGCGCAAGGCCGATTGACCGGATGTGAAACGCGAGCGCTCCCGACCTGACCTCTCGGCGGAGGAGATCGGCGCGGTCCGCAAGGATTGGCGGGGGAGGATCAGTGTCGCCCTGGTCTACCCCAACCACTATCACGTGGGCATGTCCAATCTCGGGCTGCAGACGGTCTACGGCCTCTTCAACCGCTCCGACGACGTGGTCTGCGAACGGGTCTTTCTGCCTGAAAGCGACCCTGCCTCCGCCGGCCGCCTGACGACCTTCGAGTCGGGCCGGCCGGTGGCCGAGGCCGACATCATCGCTTTTTCGATCTCCTTTGAGATCGACTACCCGAACCTGCTGTCGATCCTGGACCAGGCGGGCATCCCCCTGCGCGCCGCCGACCGCGGCGAGCGCCACCCGCTGGTGGTCGCCGGCGGCGTTGCCTGCAGCCTGAACCCGGAGCCCATCGCCGCCTTCGTCGACTGTTTTCTGATCGGCGAGGCCGAAATCATCATCCCGGAGTTCCTGAACGCTTTCGATCCCCGGGCGGCCCGCGACGACCTGCTCCGGCGCCTCGCCCGCACGGTGCCGGGCGCCTACGTGCCCGGCTTGTACCGCGTGGAGTACACCGCCGAGGGCCCCCTCGCCGCCTTCCTCCCCGCGGCGGATGTGCCGGCGAAAATTTCCCGCCCGTACCTGCGCGACATCTCCGCCGCCCCCACCGCCAGCACGGTGGTCACCCCCCACACGGCCTTCGGCCGCTCCTTCCTGGTCGAGGTCGGCCGCGGGTGCCCCCACGGCTGCCGGTTCTGCAGCGCGGGCTTCATCTACCGGCCGCCGCGCTTCCGCACGGAGGAATCCCTGGCGCACACCATCGCGCAGGGGCTCGCGCACACCGACCAGGTCGGCCTCGTGGGCGCGGCCGTGTCCGACCTGCCGGGGCTCGGCGACCTCTGCCGCCGGTTTGCGGGCGGCGGCGTGACCGTGTCGTTCAGCTCCCTGCGGGCCGACGCCCTCTCGCCGGAGCTGATCGCCGCCCTGCGCCGCAGCAAGGTCAAGACCGCCACCATCGCTCCGGAGGCCGGCTCCGAACGCCTGCGGCGCGTGATCAATAAGGGCATCCGCGAGGAGCAAGTGCTGCAGGCCGCCGCCGACCTAGTCGCCCAGGGCATCCCCAACCTCAAGCTGTATTTCATGGTGGGGTTGCCGACCGAAACCCGGGAGGACGTGGCCGCCATCGTGGCCCTGGTCAAACGCATCAAACACGAGTTTCTCAAATCCAGCCGCACCCGGCGCGCCATCGGAACGCTCACGGTGAGCGTCAACTCCTTCGTCCCCAAGCCGTTCACCCCCTTCCAGTGGGCGGCCATGGCGGGAGTCGCCGACCTCAAGGGCAAGATCCGGCAGATCAAGGCCGAACTGGGTCGGGTGCCCAACGTGCGGGTGCACTCCGACCTGCCGCGCTGGGCCTACCTCCAGGCCCTGCTCGCGCGCGGCGACCGCCGGACGGCCGACATCCTGCTGCGGGTGCACGCCAGCGCCGGCAACTGGCCTCAGGCCCTCAAGGCCGTGGCCGTCAACCCGGATTTCTACGCGCTGCGGGAGCGCAGTCTTGACGAGGTCCTGCCCTGGGACTTCATCGACCACCATGTCTCCAAGGCTTTTCTCCAGGACGAGTACCGCCGGGCGCTGCAGGGCCGCCTCGGGGTCGTCTGCCGGGTCGAGTCCTGCCGCTTGTGCGGTGCCTGCGGCCCCGATTCCGGCGCCCCGGGATCCTTGCAATTCGCATAGCGAACTGATATGAAAAAAAATCCTTTACACCGCCGGGGGTTGGTTGTTCCGTCCGTCGCCAGCGGCACGCCGCCGGACCGCCAGCCCGTTCACGCACACCAGGAGCCTCTATGCTGGAAGGCATATTGTTCATGACCGCGTTGGGCGCAGCCTGCGGCATCGTGCTCAGCATCGCCGCCCGCGTATTCTACGTGTACGAAGACCCGCGCATCGCCCAGGTGGAGGCCTGCTTTGCCGGCGCCAACTGCGGCGGGTGCGGGTTTGCCGGCTGCTCGGCGGCCGCGGCGGCGGTCGTCGGCGGCAAGGCCAAGCCCAACGTGTGCGTCGTCGGCGGTCTGGAGTCCGCCCAGAATGCGGCCGCGGTCATGGGCGTGGAGGTGGGATCGATCGAGCCGCCGAAATCGTTCAACCCCTGCAGCGGCGGCGACCGCGCCGAAAACAAGTTCCTCTATCTCGGGGTTTCCACCTGCCGGGCCGAGGCCGCGCTTTTCAGCGGCAAGCGCGTCTGCGAGGTCGGCTGCATCGGGCACGGCGACTGCGTGCGGGCCTGCACGTTCAACGCCATCGCCATGGGGCCGGAGGGCTACCCCGTGGTCGACGAGCAGAAATGCGTGGGCTGCGGGGCCTGCGCCCGGGCCTGCCCCAAGGAGCTGCTCAAGATCAGCACGCCTTCCGAGCGCCTGCTGCACTTCAACCGGGCCGGGGACTGCCTGGCGCCCTGCCGCCAGACCTGCCCGGCCGAAATCGACATCCCGCTCTACATCCATCAAATCCGCACGGGCGACTATGCCGGCGCGGTCAACACCATCCGCGAACGCAACCCGTTGCTGCTCGCCTGCGGCCGCGTCTGCCCGCACCCCTGCGAGTTGAACTGCCGTCGCGGCGTCGCGGACGAGCCGGTCTCGATCAACCAGCTCAAGCGCTTTGCCGCGGACTACGAGATGACCTCCGGCAAGCGGCTGCCCATCCGGGTGGCGCCCGACACCGGCAAACGGATCGCCGTGGTCGGCGGCGGACCGGCCGGCCTCACCTGCGCCTATTTCCTGCGGCGGCTGGGCCACGGCGTCACCCTCTTCGAGGCCATGCCCAAGCTGGGCGGCATGCTGCGCTACGGCATCCCGGAATACCGGCTGCCCAAACGGGTGCTCGACTGGGAGATCGAAAGCATCCTCAACCTGGGCGTCGAGGTGCGCACCGGGCTTCGCTTCGGCCACGACCTTCACCTGGAAACTCTCAAAGCCGACGGCTACGATGCCGTTTTCATGGGAATCGGTGCGTGGAAGGACAGCACCCTCGCGGTGCCCGGGGAGGAGTTGACAGGCTGCACCACCGGCATCGATTTCCTTTCCCGGCTGGCCGCCGGCGAGCCGCTGGACATCCGGCCCGTCGCGGCGGTCATCGGCGGCGGCAACACGGCGATCGACTGCACGCGCAACCTGCTGCGGATGGGCACCCGCAAGGTCTATCTGGTCTACCGCCGCACGCGCAGGGAGATGCCCGCCAACGCCGTCGAAGTCGAGGCCGCCGAAGCCGAAGGGGTGGAACTGATGTTTCTGAGCGCCCCGGTGCGCGTGATCGGAAACGACCAGGGCCGCGTCACCCACCTGGAGTACCTGCGCATGGAGCTGGGCGAACCGGACGCGAGCGGCCGGCGGCGCCCCGTCCCCGTGAAGGGCTCCGAGACCCTTCTGCCGACCGACATGGTGATCTCGGCCATCGGCCAGGCGCCGGACGTCTCCTTTGCCGCCGGCGCCGAGCTGAAGACGACGCGCTGGAGCACCATCGCGGCCGACCCCGCCACCCTGCAGACCAACATCCCCTATCTGTTTGTCGCCGGGGATGTCGCCACCGGCCCATCGCTCGTGGTGGACGCCATCGGCGGGGGGCGCCGGGCGGCGCGCTCCATTCATCAATACGTCACCGGCCGGCCGGTGACGGCGGAGCCGAACGAGCTACGCAAGAACCTGCTCACCGAGACCCTGTTCGACCGCGTCCCCGGCGTGGTCCCCCGGCCACGGGCGAAAATGGTGGAGCTGCCGGCCGCTGAGCGCATCCGCTCTTTTGACGAGGTCGACCAGGTGCTGACCGAAGAGACGGCCCGGCGCGAAAGCGACCGCTGTCTCTCCTGCTGCCTGACCTGCTACAACCCGGACGCAGCCGATACCGACGCCGGCCGAGACCCCGAAGCGAAGGCCGTCCGGAACGCGGGACCGCAGGCCGCCTGACCCGCAGCGCCGGTCGGCGGCGATACCCCGTCAAAAAGGCCTTGAACGCCCACGGGCGCCGTGGTAGTCGACTGTTTCATTCGACCCCATGAGAGGGACCCATGATGTTTTCCCGGAAAGAGCTGAAACTGGTGTATGGCGTGACCGTCTGCCTGCTGGTCTTGGCCGTGGTGAGCTATGCGGCCTTTGCCGTCAAACCGCCGAAACGGCCCCTGCGGGTCGCCTTTCAGAACGTGGCCGGCAAGGTCATTTTCGACCACGGGCGGCACCTGTCGGAGACGGGGTACGGTCTCGCCTGCGGGGAGTGCCACCACACCCTGGCCCCCGATGAGTATGACCAGGCCGGTGCCTGCACCGAATGCCACTCGGTGGAGGAGGGCGACGACACGATGCTCAAGCGTTCGGATGCCCTCCACAAGCAGTGCATCGACTGCCACGGGGAGTACGGGGCCGGGCCGGTCGACTGCGCCCAGTGCCACGTGATGCAATGACGCCGGGCATCCCGGCAAGGTGTTGAGAGATGAGGATGATGAGAACGAAATCGTTTTGGGGAGCAGGCCGGCCGTATTTGGAATACGCGCCGCTGCCGGCACGAATCGACCGACCTACGCCCCTTCGGCCTTCGGAGCCGGTGACCCTGCTGCACCCCCGTCCGGCCGAGGCCGGGGCCATTCCGGCCGCCAAGATCGGAGATGCCGTCAAGAACGGGCAGAAGCTCTCCCTCTACGGCAACGGCGATTACGTCACCTCGCCGGTCACCGGCGCGATTACGGCCCTCGCCCCCTTCCCCGGAAACTTCGGCCGGAACTACACCGCCGTGTCCATCGCGTCGGCTCGGCCGGAGGTTTTCGACGACGCGTTCCAGGCCGTGCGCCAAAGCCCATCCCTTGCCGCCGCCGCGGATTTTCTGGCGGCCGCCCCCGGCGCGCCCGGCCTGCAACGCCTGGCCGATGCCGGGCGGCCCATCAAAACGCTCGTGGTGTGCGGCGTGGACCAGGACCTGCTCGTGTTCACCCAGCAATATGTCCTCGCCGCCCGCGGGCACGACATCCAACGCGGAATCCGCATACTGAAAGAGACCGCCGGCATCGAGGAGGTGGTCATCCTCACCCGCAAGGAGGCCGTGCAGGGCTTCGGCCATATCGTCGGCCGGGTGGTGGGCGTGGAGCACCGCTACCCTTCGGCCCTGCCGCCGCTGGTGATGGCCCGACGCTTCGGCCGCGTGGTGCCGGCCGGCCGAACCTGCGAAGACCTGGGGTTCTGCTTCATGAGCGCCGAGGCGGTGGCCGCCGTCGGCGCCGCCTTCGGCACCGGCCGCATTCCAACGACCAAGCTGCTGACCGTCATCCCCCGGGACGGCATCGCCCGGTTGGCGGAGGCGCCCATCGGCACGCGCATCGGCGATGTGTTGCAGCGCCTGGGCGCGGCGGTTTCCGAGGGGGACCGCCTCGTGCTCGGCGGCCCCATGCGGGGGACCGCCGTGTTCTCCCTCGACCATCCGGTGCAGCCCGACACCGACGCCGTCCTCGTGGTGGATGCGGCGGCCGCGCTCCACGTCTCCGACTACCCGTGCATCAACTGCGGCGAATGCGTCCGCGTCTGCCCGGCCCGCATGCAGATCAACCTGCTCGTCCGCTACCTGGAGGCCGGCAAGTTCGAGGAGGCCGAGGAATCCTACGACCTGGGCTCCTGCGTCGAGTGCGGCCTCTGCAGCTACGTGTGCGTGTCGAAGATCCCCATTCTGCAGCACATCACCCTGGCCAAGCATGAACTGGCGCGCATGCGCCGCGCGGAGAGTACGAATGCCTGATCCGAAAAAACTCGTCGTTTCCTATGCGCCGTTCTGGCACAACGGCAGCCGGATCCCCGACCGCAGCCTTCAGATCGTCCTGGCGGCTCTGCCCGCGGCGCTGTTCGGCGTCTACCGCTTCGGCATCCCCGCCCTCGGCGTGCTGGCCCTGGCGGTCTCCTCGGCCGTCCTGTGGGAACTGGCCTTTACGCGCGTGGCCAAGCGCCCGGTATCGGTGGGCGACGGCACGGCGGCCGTGATCGGCTTGCTGTTCGGCATGATGCTCCCGGCCTCCCTGCCCTGGTGGGCGGTCCTCACCGGCACGTTTATCGCCATCGTCGTGGCGCGCCAGATCTACGGCGGAGTGGGCGCCAACCCCTTCAACCCGGCGGCGGTCGCCGTGGCCATCCTGATGCTGGCCTGGAAGCAGCGCATGGATGTCGACACGGCCCTGGTCAATTATGCCTTCGATTTTCCCGTGGCCTTCCCGCTGGCCGCCGTGAAAGCCTTCGGCACCGGCGCCGTCGAGGAACTTTCCCTCACGGACCTTTTCCTGGGCCGCCAGGTGGGGGGGATCGGTACAATCTGCGGGGCCGCGCTGCTCGCGGGCGGCATCTACCTCGTCCTGAAAGGAGTCATTCGCTGGGAGATACCGGTTTCCTTCCTGGCGGGAATGGCGGTCACCGCCGCCATTTTCCACGCGGTCGATCCGTCGCGCTTCGCCTCCCCGGCGTTTCATCTTCTGACGGGGTTCACCCTGATCGGGGCCTTTTTCCTGGCGACGGAAGACTCGTCGTCGCCCGTGAATTTCATCCCCATGCTCATCTACGGAGCCGTGGTGGGGTCGATCGCCGTTCTCATACGGAACATCGGTGTCTTTGCAGAGGGGCTGGTGTTCGCCGTGCTGGTCGGCAACCTCATCCAGCCCCTGCTCGACAAAATCAGGCCCAAGGCGCTCGGAAAGGTCGAATAAGCCATGCGTGAACTGATCAAGATGATCGTGGTGTTGACCATCATCAGCCTCGCCTCCGGCGGCCTGCTGGCGGCCCTGCGCGACGGCACCCAGGAACGCATCGACAATCAGGTGCTCGAATTCGTGAAGGGGCCGGCCGTGCGCCAGGTCTTCGAAGGCGCTGAAAACGATCCCATCACCAGTCGCTTTCAACTGAAGGACGGAGACAAGCTGCGGAGCTTTTTCGTCGGCGTTTTCGACGGCGAGGCAAAGGGCCTGGCCCTGGAGGCATCTTCGAGCAAAGGCTACAAGGGGGATATCGGCCTCATCGTGGCCATCGACGTGAAAACCGACAAGCTCATGGGAATCGGCGTTACCACCCACAATGAAACGCCCGGCCTGGGCGCGAAATCCAAAAGCGACCCGAAGTTCGCAGCGCAGTTCAAAGGGGTGCCCGGGCCCGGGCCGGTCAAGGTGACCCAGGACGGCGGCTCGGTCAACGCCATCAGCGGCGCTACCATCACCTCGCGCGCCGTCTGCGATGCCGTCACCGACGCCCTCGGCGTATACACGAAGCTGAAGTCTCAAATCGTGGACAAAATGAAGGACGTCAAGAAATAGGAAGGGTTATATGGCAAGAACCATCACCCAGGAGTTCACCAAGGGGTTGTGGGCGGAGATTCCGCCCTTTCGGCTGGTGCTCGGGCTCTGTCCGATCCTTGCCATCACCAATGCGTTTGAAAACGCCGTCGGGATGGGGCTCGCAGTGACCTTCGTGCTGACCGGTTCCAATGTTTTGATCTCAGCCATTCGAAAAATCATCCCGCCCAAAGTGCGCATCGTGGCCTTCATCGTGGTCATCGCCACCTTCGTGTGCGTGGTGGAACTGGTGATGCAGGCCTACACCTACGCTCTTTTTCTTAAACTGGGCATCTACATTCCGCTCATCGTGGTGAACTGCATCCCGATGGGGCGAGCGGAGGCTTTTGCGAGCAAAAACAACTTGGTGCGTTCCGCCCTGGACGGCCTGGGGATGGGGATAGGCTACACCCTGTCCTTGATGGCGCTGGCGGCCTTCCGGGAGATCATCGCCACCGGCGCCATCACCCTTTACGAAAAGCCGGTCGCCATATTTGGCGCATCTTTCGAGCCGTTCAGATTTCTCGTCGAAGCACCGGGGGCTTTTGTTTGTCTTGGACTCATGCTCGGAATCATGAACATCCTGGGTAAAAAATAGGAGCAGCCATGTTCGGGGAATTCGCCGTTTTAGCCTTCAGCGCCATTCTCATCAACAACATCCTCTTGATCCAGTACCTGGGCAACTGCCCGTTCTTAGGCACCTCGAAGAAGATGGAGACGGCCACCGGCATGGCCATGGCGGTGGTGTTCGTGCTCGTGCTGGCGGGCATCATCACCTGGCTGGTGGAGAGATACGTGCTGGTGCCCTTCGACCTGCAATACCTGCGCACCATCGCCTTCATTTTGGTCATTGCGGCCCTGGTGCAGTTCGTGGAGATGTTCCTCAAGAAAAGCATACCCGGCCTTTACACGGGGCTCGGCATCTATCTGCCCCTCATCACCACCAACTGCGCGGTGCTGGGGGTCTGCCTCATCAACGTCGGCAAGGAATACGGTTTCTTCCAGATGGTGATCTCTTCCTTTACCTACCCGGTGGGGTTCGGCCTGGCGCTGGTGCTCTTCGCCGGCGTGCGCGAACGGATCCTGCTCGCCCGCACGCCCAGGCCCTTCCAGGACACGGCCATCGGCCTGGTGACCGCAGGGATGCTCTCCCTCACCTTCTTCGCCTTCAAAGGATGGGTTTAAACAGGGCGCCCTTGTTTAAGCCCATATATCTTCATAAACGAAAACGCCGCGGATGCGGCGTTTTTGTTGAATTATTCCTGGAACGACGGGTTCAAACCGTTCCTATTTTCCCCCCTTCCAGCTTTCCGCCTCGGGCCTCCAACTGTGCTATCAGCCGCTGCATGTCCTCCGGCAGGGGCGATTCAAAGACCATGCGCTCGCCGGTGCGCGGGTGATCGATTTCGAGGCGCCAGGCGTGCAGCATCTGCCGCCGCACACCGGCAAGCAGGTTCTGGCGATCGGCCGCGCCGGCGGGCGGTTTGGGCCGGCCGTAGACGGGGTCACCGACGACCGGCCGCCCGATCGCGGCGCAGTGGACCCGGATCTGGTGGGTGCGGCCGGTCTTCAGGCGCAGCTCGAGCAGCGTGAACCCGCCCAAACGCCGGGCCACGCGCCAGCCGGTTTCCGCTTCCCGGCCCCTGCGGCTGCGGGTGGACATCCGCTTGCGGTCCACCGGGTGCCGGCCGACGGGCAAACGGATCGCGCCGCTCTCGGCGGCCATCTCGCCGTGAACCAGCGCCAGGTAGTCCTTGCGCACCGAGCGGTTCTTGAACTGCACGGCGAGGCGCTCCAGCGCGGCGGCGTTCTTGGCCACCACCAGGGCGCCGGAGGTGTCCTTGTCGAGCCGGTGGACGATCCCCGGCCGGATCTCGTTGCCGATGGCGCCGAGGTCCGGGCAGTGATGCAGCAGCGCGTTGACGAGGGTCCCGGAGCCATGGCCGGGGGCGGGGTGCACCACCAGCCCCGGCGGCTTGCTGACCACCACGATGTCGGGGTCTTCGTACAGGATGTGGAGCGGGAGCGGTTCGGGACGCAACCCCGAGGGTGCGGGAGGAGGAACGGACCCGCTGACGACGTCCCCGGCCTTCAACCGATAAGCCGGCTTGCGAACCTGCCCATTGACCTTGAACCGCTCGCCCGTTACGAGCTGACCGGCCAACGACCGCGAGCAGCCCGGCAGGCGTTCGGCAAGGAACACGTCCAATCGGATGCCGCCGCTGGCGGCATCCGCTGGGAAGGAAAACTCGTCACCGCGGGTCATGACGGCGAGGCCGAAACATCAGGCCGCTTCGTGGGAAAAAAGCGATTCGATCTCTGAAATGATGGTTTTCTCGTCGGTTTTTTTGGCCTTCGACAGCTCCTTGACCAGCAGCACCTGGGCCGTGTCGTACAGCTTGCGCTCGCCGAACGACAGGTCCTTGGTCAACTTGAGGCGGAAAAGGTCGCGGAACACCTCGGCCACGTCGAAGAGCGAACCGGTTTTGATTTTTTCCATGTATTCGCGGTAGCGCCGGTTCCACGTCTGGTTGTCGCCCAGCATGTCCCGCTTGGTCTTCATGACGGCATAGACTTTCGGGATTTCCTTGACATCGATGAGGCACCGCAGGCCGACGTTGTCGACATTGCCGATGGGGATCATGATGACCATGCCGTTTTCCAACACCTTGAGAATGTAAAAATCATGTTTCTCGCCGTTGACCGTCCGGCTCTCGACGGCTTGGATTTGACCGACCCCGTGCGCCGGGTACACCGCCAGGTCCCCGACCCGGAACCTGCTTTTTTTCAGCCGCGTCGGCCGAACGTTTTCCTTGATCGTTTTCCCTGCCATTTAGACCACCTGTCTCCCTTGAGTTGAGAAGCCGACAGGGCGATTCTGGCCCCATTTTGCGGATATTCCTTATCATATTCGGGGTCCGGAAGCAACAAAAAAGGACTGGCGCCTTTCGGCGCCAATCCTTTTAACGCTCAACCCGTGTGGCGGGGATGATTACATCAGGAACGGAACCAGCAGCAGCGCCACGACGTTAAGGATCTTGATCATCGGGTTGACGGCGGGGCCGGCGGTGTCCTTGTACGGGTCGCCGACGGTGTCGCCGGTGACGGCCGCCTTGTGGGTGTCGCTGCCCTTGCCGCCGAAGTGCCCGTCTTCAACGTATTTCTTGGCATTGTCCCAGGCGGCGCCGCCCGTGGTCATCGAGATGGCCACGAACACGCCGGTGACGATGCTGCCGATCAGCAGGCCGCCCAGGGCGATCTTGCCGAGCAGCAGCCCGACGACGATCGGGGTGACGACCGGCAGCAGGGCCGGGATCATCATCTCCTTCAGTGCGAACTTGGTCACGATGTCGACGCAGGCCGCATAGTCGGGTTTGCCGGTGCCTTCCATGATCCCGGGGATTTCCCGGAACTGGCGACGCACTTCCTCGACGACCGCGCCGCCGGCCTTGCCGACCGCCATCATGGCGATGGAGGCGAACAGGTACGGCAGCAGGCCGCCGATGAAAAGCCCGATGATGACGTTGACGTCGCTCAGGTCGAACCGCAACTCCACCCCGCTGCCGAGCAGAGCGAACTCCTGCGTGTAGGCCGCGAACAACACCAGGGCGGCCAGACCGGCGGAGCCGATGGCATAGCCCTTGGTGACGGCCTTGGTGGTGTTGCCGACCGCATCCAGGGGATCGGTGACGGCGCG
>JALOPD010000342.1 GCA_025454075.1 Desulfobacterales bacterium
CAAGGGCCGGCGCAAGGCCCGCACGGGACGCAACCCGCAGACCGGAGCCGAAATCAAGATCAAGGCGGCCACGGTCGTCAAATTCAAGGCCGGCAAGAAGCTGAAGGCCGCGGTCTGACCTACTCTATAACAAAAGATAAGTAAGGGCGGTTGGCGGTTATCGCAACCGCCCTTTTATGTCCGGCGATACACTGCTCTTTCCTGTGCCCCAGTGTTAAACAATGAAGGCGGCGTAGGCTGTTCACGCCGCCTTTATCGCTTGGCGGATGCGCTCCATGGCCGTCTGCACCTTTTCATAATCGTTGAAGGCGCTGATGCGGATATAGCCGGCGCCGCAGCGGCCAAACCCCACCCCGGGCGTGCAGACCACGTTGGCCTTTTCGAGCAACAGATCGAAGAACTTCCACGAATCCATCTTCCCGTCCACCCAGATGTAAGGTGAGTTCTCCCCGCCGATGCACTCGTAGCCCAGGGCCGTCATCTCCTTGCGGATCAGCGCCGCGTTGCGCAGGTAATAGTCGATGAGCTGCCGGCACTGGGTGCGTCCTTCCGGGGTGTAAACCGCCTCGGCCGCCCGCTGCACGGGGTAGGACACGCCGTTGAACTTGGTCGTGTGGCGCCGCAGCCAGAGGGCGTGCACCGGCCGCGGCTCGCCGGACCCCGTATAGGCCGTACAGGCTTTCGGCACCACCGCGTAGGCGCAGCGCGTACCGGTGAAGCCCGCCTGCTTGGAGAAGCTGCGGAATTCAATCGCGACTTCCCGGGCGCCCTCGATCTCGAAGATCGAATGCGGCAGGCGCTCGTCGCGGATGAAGGTCTCGTAAGCGGCATCGAAAAGGATGATGGCCTTGTTCTCCCGGGCGTAATCCACCCACTGCTTGAGCTGGGGTTTGGCAATGGTGCCGCCGGTGGGGTTATTGGGAAAGCAGAGATAGATCAGGTCGACCTTCCGGCCGGGCAGCGCGGGGATGAAGCCGGTCTCGCGGGTGCAGTCCATGTAGACCACGCCCTCGTAGCGGCCGTCCGCGAAGCTGCCGGTGCGGCCGGCCATGACGTTGGTGTCCAGGTAGACCGGGTAGACCGGGTCGGGGATCGCCACGGTGATGTCGGTGGCGAAGATCTCCTGCACGTTGCCGTTGTCGCATTTGGCGCCGTCGCTCACGAAGATCTCGTCGGCCGAGATCTCGGCGCCGCGGGCCTGGAAATCCTCCCTGGCGATCTTCTCCCGCAGGAAGTCGTAGCCCTGCTCGGGCCCGTAGCCGCGGAAGGTGGCGGCTTCCGCCATTTCGTCGACCGCCTTGTGGAAGGCCTGGATGCAGGCCGGCGGCAGCGGCCGGGTGACGTCGCCGATGCCGAGCTTGATGACGTCCCTGCCGGGGTGCGCCTTCTGGAACGCCGCCACCCGTTTGGCGATGTCTGAGAACAGGTAAGAGGCCTGGAGCTTCAGGTAGTTCTCGTTGATCCGAATCATAGATCACCTCTGACGGTTAGGTGGCAACCCACAGGATTTAAAAGGAGATTCTTATTATCTGAGTCCCCTTTGATTTTCAACTTATTTCTTGACTTCGACAGGCTTCCTTATTAGGGAAAACGGGATATTCGCAGGCCCTGCGGGGCATGCCGCGGGGCCGTCATCCATAAGACGAACGACTGTATCCAATTTGATCACGAAGGGAGGGCTTCGATGAAAAGAGGACACGTGTGGAAAGCGAGTCTGCTCCTGATGGCGGGATGGTGGGTCGTTTCAGCATTGCTGCTTCCGGTGCCGGCCGCGGCGCGCAACATCAAGATCGGCATCGTCGACACCTACAGCGGGCCGGCGGCGGTTTTCGGCAACGACGCCCTCAACGGCTTCAAGATGGCCGTCGACGAAATCAACAAGCAGGGGGTCCTCGGCGGCAAGATCGAGTTCGTCACCCGGGACGACAAGTTCAAGGTGGACATCGGCCTCAGCATGGCCAAGGAACTGGTGCTGAAGGAAGACGTGGACCTCATCGTCGGAACGGTCAACAGCGGGCTGGCCCTGGCCATCTCCGACGCCGTGGCCAAGAAGGAAAAAATCCCCTACATCGCCTGGATGAGCAAGAGCGAAAACGTCACCGGCAAGGCCGGCCATCGCTATGTCTTCTCCACCACCGAGAACACCGCCATGGCCGGCAAGACCTCGGCCACCGTGCTGTCCAAGAAGCCCATCAAGAGGATCTGGGTCGCAGGCGACGACTACGAGTACGGGCACGCCCTGGACGAGAGCTTTTCGCGCTACATGAAACAGATGAAGCCGGATGTGGAATTCATCGGCAAGACCTGGTGGAAGGTCGGGGAGCCGGACCTCGTGCCGTATTTCACAAGCATTCAGGCGGCCAACCCCGACCTCATCCATTTCTGCACCGGCGGCGCCAGCATGGCCAACGTGCTGAAGACGATCAAAACCACGGGCATCAACCAGAAGATCCCCATCTACATCCACACCGCCATCGACTATGCCGTGCTCAAGCCGCTCGGAACCGAGGCGCCGGAGGGCGTGATGGGCACGATGGACTACCTGTTCTACTACCCGGAGCTCAGCAGCAACCAGAAGTTCGTGAAGGACTTTCAAGCGCTGTACAAGGCGCCGCCGGGGTTCCCGGCGTTTCATGCCTACACCACGGCCTATCTCATCGCGGAAGCCTTCCGCCAGGCCGGCAAGATCGACCGGGAGAAATTCATCGATGCCATCGAGGGGCTCAAGGTGGATACCCCCGTCGGCAAGGTCGAAATGCGGGCCTGCGACCACCAGGCGGTTTATCCCATGCTTTTCGGGACGACCAAGATCTCCAAGGAATACGGCGCAGCCGTCGCCACCGACATCATGACCCTGCGCGGGGCGGAGGTCATGCCGTCCTGCGAAGAAATCCAGGCGGCTCGCAAGTGATCTAATAGCAGATGGTCTCTACCCGCCCCGCCCGTTGGGTCAAGGGGCGGGCAGATCGTTTAAAGGCGAACCTCCCCATGGAAACCAGCGTCACCCTGGCCGGTTTCATCAGCCAACTGCTGGTGGGGCTGAGCCGGGCCATGATCCTGTTCATCGTCGCTTCCGGCCTGAGTTTCATTCTCGGCGTCCTGCGGGTGCCCAACGTCGCGCACGGCTCGCTCTACATGATCGGCGCTTTCGCCGCACATACCATCGCCGTGGCGTTCGAGGGCAGCCCGGCAGGCTTCTGGCTCGCCATGGTATGCGCCCCGCTGGTGGTGGCGGCGATCAGCCTGGTCGCCGAACGGCTTCTGTTCTGCCACCTCTACGAGCGCGAGCACCTGATGCTGCTGCTCTTCACCTTCGCCCTGATGCTGATCCTGGGAGACCTCACCAAGATGACCTGGGGCGCGGACTACCGCTCGATCGTGGCCCCGCCCCTGCTGCAGGGGTCCGTTTCGGTGCTCGGGACGGCCTTTCCGCGGTACAACCTCTTTCTGCTCCTGGTCGGGCCGCTGGTGGCGGTCGGCCTGTGGCTGCTCTCGACCCGGACCAAGTTCGGCAAGATCGCCCGGGCCGCGGCCGTGGATCGCGAAATGGTGGGCGCTATCGGCATCAACGTGAGCTGGGTCTTCGCCTTCGCCTTCGTGCTGGGCTGCCTTCTCGCCGGCCTGGGGGGGGCCCTGGTGTCTCCGACCATCAGCATCACACTCGGCATGGACCACTCCATCATCATCGAAGCCTTTCTCATCGTCACCATCGGCGGCCTCGGCAACATCTGGGGCGCCATGGTGGGCGCGCTCATCTTCGGCCTCACCCAATCCGTCGGGATCATGGTCCTGCCGCAATTCGCCATCGTTTTTCCGTATCTCGCGGTCGTCGTCATTCTGACCCTGAAGCCCACGGGTCTCCTGAAATCGGTCTGGTGAGAGGGCCCGGCATGCTCAAGGACATTCTGCGCACCTCTGCGTTCCCGT
>JALOPD010000343.1 GCA_025454075.1 Desulfobacterales bacterium
CCCGTAGGCACTCGCTTTTTGGGCCAGGGTTTTGGAGCGGGTCTGCTTGGCGCGCGGAATCGATATGGCCCACTGGTTGTTCTGGCAGACAAAGACCACCGGCAGCTGGAACACGCCGGCGAAATTGAGGCCCTCGTGAAAATCCCCCTGGGAGGTGGCGCCGTCTCCGAAAAAAGTCATGGCGACGTCGTCCTTCCCGCGATACCGCATGGCCCAGGCGATGCCCGCGGCGTGCAGGATCTGGGACCCCACCGGAACGGAGATGGGCATGTCGTTGCGATCGGCGGGAATGCGGCTGCCTTCGTTGAAGCCGTTGTTGTAGACGATGATGCTCTCCAGCGGCCGGCCGCGCCAGATGTCGGCCGCCATCTCCCGAAAGGCCGGGACCACCCAGTCCGAGGCCCGCAGACCGGCGACGGCGCCGAGATGGGCCGCCTCCTGGCCCGAGATCGGGGGGAACGTCCCGATCCGCCCCTGGCGCTGCAGGCTCAGAAGACGCTCGTCGAAGCGGCGGGCCAGCAGCATCGTCCGATGCAGCCTCAGCAGGGCGTCATCGTCGATGGCCGGCTCGAGGGCTGTGTCCAACTCGCCCTTTTCGTTGAGGATCGACAGGTAGTCAATGCGATCCGGCAGATCGATCGGGGTTCTCGGCATACCAGCTTCCTTTCGTCGAAAATGAGGTGCAGCCTTTCAAACCGATGCTTGTTTACCGGACAATATGTGACGCCGTCAAATCGAGTCAAGAGGATGGAGTGACTGCCGCGGCGCGCCCGATAGGCGTGAGCGAAGGGAATGCGGCCGGGCGTGGAAGGAAACGGCGTGCCGGCGCACGGGGGCGTCCAGGCACATCCCGGCATCGGAGGAGCATCGGGGGCTGTCGGAAGATCGTCCCATCGGCCGAAGCAGTATGCTGCGGACGGCCGTCATTCAACGATTTCGAGCACGGCGCGTTTCTTCTGCTTGGCGGAAGTGGCGCCGAGGATCGTCCGAATCGCCTTGGCGGTCCGGCCCTGCTTGCCGATGATTTTTCCCAGGTCCACCTTGGCCACATTCAACTCCAGGATGGTCGCCTGGCTGCCTTCAAGCACATTCACACTGACTTGTTCCGGATGATCGACCAAGGCCTTGGCGATGTACTCGATCAGCTCTTTCATGGGGTCCCTCTCCCTCCGCTGCAGTTCGAAGTCAGCCGCGAGAGCCAACGTGAGATACCTGAAGCCGGAACGCGAAGCTGGAAAACCGGCCACGGGAAACGGATTGAATTTCTTTTACCATGACTCTTTTGACCGTTGCAATAGAATCGTTAAAAAAAAGAATTAAATTCATTTTCTCTTGTTTTTTTCATTTGAAAATTCTAACTCAATCGTGATGATTAATCCGGCAATAAAACAGGTATAACTTCAGCCGATGTCAGGCGTAATTTGGAAGGAGACCCATCATGGAGTTTTCGATCCCCCGACATCTGACCGCGGAAATGGAAGGTTTCCGGGAATTTTTGCAAGGACCGATGTCATCGCGCTTGTCGGACTGGCACCGTCAAGGAGAGCTGCCGCGGGAGTTTTTTGAACAAATGGGTGGCGGCGGCTGGTACGGGTTCGATGTTTCCGAAGGCCGTTGGGCCAGGCGGCCGGCGCTGCGGGAGGCCCTCGTCGCCGAGGAGCTCGCCAGAATCTCGCCCGGTGCGGCCATTGCGGCGCTGGCGCATGCGGACCTCGGCATGATGGGAGTCTGCCTTTTCGGCTCCGAAGGGCTGCAGCGCCGCTACGGGCCGGGCGCCGTGTCAGGCCGAACCGTCATGTGCCTCGGCAACACGGAAGGCCTGGCCGGGAGCGATGTGGCGGCCGTGGCGGCGCGCGCGGTCCCGGTCAGCGGCGGCTGGCGGTTGAGTGGAACCAAGTCCTACGTGACGAACGGTGCCGTGGCGGACCTCGCCGTGGTCACGGCCGTGACCGACGCCGAAGCGTCGCGCAGCAGCCGGGTGTCGATGTTTCTGGTGGACCTGGGATCCGAAGGCGTCAGACGCACCCGGCTGAGCAAGCAGGTGTGGGTGCCGTCGGATTTGACCCGGCTTGAGTTCCAAGACGTTTTGGTTCCGGAGGACCACCTGATCGGGCCGCGGGGCCGAGGGCTGCAGCAGGTGCTCTCGGTCTTCACCCACAGCCGGGTGGCGATCGCCGCCCTCACCCTGGGCACGGCGGCCGGCGCTTTCGACTTGGCCGTGAAACGCGCCGTGAAGCGGACCGCCTTCGGCAGGCCGATCGCCGATTTTCAGGCCAAGTCCTTTGAGATCGCCGACCTGCACGCCGGGATCGAAGCCGCACGGCTGATGCTCTGGAAGGCGTGCTGGAAGGTGGACCGGGGCGCGGAGTTCCGTGAGGAGGCCTCGCTGGCCAAATACCTGGCGGTGGACATCGCCCGCAAGACAGCCGCTTGGTCGGCGGACATGTTCGGCGCGGCCTCGGTCATGCGCGACCACCCCATCCACAAGTTCCCCATGGACGCCTGGGGTTCCTCCCTGGGGGAAGGCACCCAGGATGTTCAAAAGCTGATCATCTTCCGCGAAGTCATGAAGCGCTATCGATAGATATTTTCGGCGAGCGCTCCGCGCGCGCCGAAAATATCTATGGTTGCAAAACGATCTTGCCGAATTGCCTGCCTTCCTCCATCAGTCGATAGGCTTCGATTCCATTCTTCAGGGGGACCACCCGGCCGATGACCGGCTTGAGCCTGCCCTGCCGGAGGAGTTCGATCACGGCGAGGAAGTCCTGATGGTTGCCCATGGTGCTGCCGATCAGGCTGATCTGTTTTCCGAAGATGAAGCGGATGTCGATTTCGACCTGAGGGCCGCTGGTGTTGCCGACGATCACGATGCGCCCCCCGCGGGCCACGGCCTGCATGCTGCCCGCGAGCGTCGCCCGGCCGACGTTGTCCACCACCACGTCGACCCCGCGCCGGCCGGTCAGCTTGAACACCTCCCGCACCCAGTCCACCCGGGATCGATCGATGATGACATCGGCCCCGAGGGAGCGGGCGCGCGCCGCTTTCTCTTCACTGCTGGCCACAGCAAAGACAACGGCGCCGGCCAGCTTGGCGATCTGGATCGACAGGCTGTTGACGCCGCCGCCGGCGCCGACGACGAGAACGGACTCGCCCGCCTGGAGGCCGGCCCGGTGGATCAGCATGCGCCAGGCGGTCAGCCCGGCCAGCAGCGGGGCGGCCGCCTGCGGGAAATCCAACCCGTCGGGCATCGGCGCCAGGTTTTCCGCCGGCACGGCCACGTATTCGGCCGCCCCGCCGCGCACGTGCTCGCCGAGAATCTGGTAGCCGGGGCTGACCGACGCCTCCCCGCGTCGCGTGTACTCGTCCTGGACCCGGTTGATCCCGGGATCGACCACCACCCGCTGCCCGGGCGTCCACCCCGAGACGCCGTCGCCGGCGGCCGCGATCTCCCCGGCTACGTCCGCGCCGCACCAGTGCGGCATGCCGAGCTTCAGCCCGGGCCAACCGCGCCGCACCCAAATGTCCAGGTAGTTCAGCGCGCAGGCCTTGACCCGCACCACCACCTGGCCGGGGGCGGCCGTCGGATCGGGGACCTCCCCGTGGCGAAGCACATCCAATTCTCCGTGCTTTTCAAAAAAAACGGCTTTCATCGCTGAACCTCCTTGAACGGGGGTAACGGTTTGTCGGCCGCGGGGGCACCGCCCTTTCCGCCGCCGGCGCGAAGGCGCAACCCTTCATTCGGGCTTCTAATGCAGCCGCTTTTTTGCGACTTCGTGGGAGCGGCTTTCCAGCCACGATATTACTCCGGCAATAAAACAGGTACAACTTCCGCCTCTGCGGGAGATGATGGTATTGGATATATTTACTTGCCGGAGTAATAATTGATGCGCAAAGCCTCTCTCCCACAAAAGCGGCGTTGCATCACC
>JALOPD010000103.1 GCA_025454075.1 Desulfobacterales bacterium
GCTCGTCGAACAGGAACACCTTGGGCTCGCGCACGATGCAGCGCCCCATGGCCACGCGCTGGCGCTGGCCGCCCGAAAGCTGCCGGGGCTTGCGGTCCAAAAGCGGGCTCAGCTCAAGGATCTTGGCGGCGTTGCGCACCCGCTGGTCGATCTCGCCTTTCGCCATGCGGCGCATCTTCAACCCGTAGGCCATGTTTTTGTAAACGGTCATGTGGGGATAGAGCGCGTAGTTTTGAAAGACCATGGCGATGTCGCGCTCGGCGGGCTCCAGCCGGTTGACCACTCGCCCGTCAATGGCGACTTCGCCGGTGGTGATCTCCTCCAGGCCGGCGACGAGCCGCAGCAGGGTGGACTTGCCGCAGCCCGACGGCCCGAGGATGACGATGAACTCGCCGTCGCGGATGTCGCAGCTGATCCCGTGGATGACTTCGGATTTGCCGAATTGCTTGGTCACGTTTCTGATGCTGACGTCTGCCATGGGCGCCTTGGTGTTTGGTTGTTTGGGTGTTGTGGTGTTTGGATGTCCGGTATCGGGATGCCTCAGTTATTGTGTTTTTCCCTAAACACCTGAATACCTACCCACCTAAACACCCTGCCTTCACTTTTCAGTCTCCGTCATCCCGCGCACGAACTGCTTCTGCATGAAGATCACCACCAGCACGGGCGGCAGCATGGCCAGGATGGTTGAAGCCATGATGATCTGCCACTCGGCCTGGCCCTCGCCCACGTCCAGCATACGCTTGATGCCGATCAGCAGCGTGTAATAACTCTGATCGCTCGTAATCAGCAGCGGCCACAGGTACTGGTTCCAGCCGTAGATGAACAGGATGACGAACAGGGCGGCGATCGACGTGCGCGACATCGGAAGCAGGATGTCGAAGAAAAACTGCATGGGGCTGCCCCCGTCGATCCGGTGGGCTTCGCACAGCTCGTCGGGAATGGTCATGAAAAACTGCCGGAACAGGAAGGTGGCCGTGGCCGAGGCGATCAACGGGAAGATCAGCCCGGCATAGGAGTCGAGCAGCTTGAGGTCGGCGGCGACCTTATAGGTCGGCAGAATGCGGACCTCCACCGGCAGCATCAGGGTGACGAAAATCATCCAGAAGAAGACCATGCGCAGCCGGAAGCGGAAGTAGACAATAGCGAAAGCCGCCAGCAGCGATATGGTGATCTTGCCGAAGGTGATGCCGAGCGCCATGATCAGGCTGTTCAGCATCATGGTGCCGACGGTGGCCCCGACGTCCCGGGGCCCGACTGTAAGCGCGCGCAGGTAGTTCTCCACCAAGTGGCTTCCGGGCAGGAGGGGAAAAGACCGGGTCACTTCCTCGAGGGTGTGGGTCGAGGCGACGAAGGTGATGTAGATCGGAAAGGCGAGCACCAGCGCGCCCAGGATGAGGACGGCATGAGTGAAAAACGTCAGGACGGGGCGGTGTTCGACCATCATTTTAGTAAATCACCTTGCGTTCGATGAAGCGGAATTGGACCACCGTCAGCGCGACCACCACGATCATCAGAACGACCGACTGGGCGGCCGAGCCCCCGAGGTCGAGGTTGATAAAGCCGTCGTTGAAGACCTTGTACACCAGGATGTTGGTGGCGTAGTTGGGGCCGCCGCGGGTGATGGCGTGGATTACGCCGAAAGTGTCGAAGAAGGCATAGACGATGTTGACCACGATCAGGAAGAACGCGGTGGGCGACAGCAGCGGGAACACGATGGTCCAGAACCGCCGCCACGGCCCGGCGCCGTCGATGGCCGCCGCCTCGATAAAGGAATGCGGGATGGCCTGAAGCCCCGCCAGAAAAAAGAGAAAGTTGTAGGAGATCTCACGCCAGGCGGCCGCAATGACCACCAGCGTCATGGCCTGGGGGCCATTCAGTGTGTGGTTCCAGGGGATGCCGGCGCTTTTCAAAAAAAATGTCACCATCCCCACCGTGCAGCGCCACGGACAGCGCGCTGCCCGCCACCGCCAGGCTGAAAACGAGCGTCACGCGGAAGGAGCCGAGATACTCCTGGCTGGTGAAGATGTCGGCGAAGTTTTCGAACCAGACAAACGTGGAGGAAGTGCCGAAGGCATCCTCCTGGAGAAAGGACTGCAGCAAGGCCTGGGAGGCCGGCCAGATGAAGAACACCAGCGTGATGACGATCTGGGGAGCGACCAGGACGTAAGGCAGGACATTATTTCTGAAAACGACTCGCTTTTCCATAGGCCAGATTGAAGCACAGGCGTTTTCGTATGCTTTCCGCCAGATCCTTAACCCCCTCCCCTGTCCCCTCCCGCAAGGGGAGGGGAGTATAAAGAACGGGGAAGGCGGGGTGGGGGTGGTGAGAAACCGCTATTTATTGGCTTTCTCGAATTTCCGCAGCGAGTCGTTGCCGGCCTTGACGGCGTCGTCCAGGCCCGACTTGGCGTCCTTCTTGCCCGCGAAAATGGCCTCAAATTCATTGTCCATGATGTCCCGGGTCTTGGCGTGGTCGCCGAAGCGGTAGCCCTTGGAACTCTCGGTCGGCTTGTGGAGGGTCATCTGCTTGAGCGCGGTCTCGGTCCCCGGGTTCTTGTCGTAGAAGCCCTGCTGCTTGGTCAGCTCGTAGGCCGCCATGGTGATCGGCAGGTAGCCCGTAGCTTGGTGCCACTCCGCCTGCACCTCGGGCCGTGAGAGATAGTTGAAAAAGGCGGCCACGCCTTTGTAGTCCGGCGCCTTGTGGCCCTGCAGGACCCATAGGCTCGCGCCGCCGATGATGGTGTTCTGCGGGGCACCCTTCTGGTCCGGCCAGTAGGGCAGCATGCTGGTCCGGAACTCGAACTTGCAGGTGCTCTTGAACCCGGCGTAGCCGGCCGAGGACTCGGTGTACATGGGTGCGCCCCCCGTAAACGAAGATTTTATCTCTCTGCCAGTCGGCCAGCTGCTGGAAGTGCTTCACGAAGAGCGGGGAGTTGAAGGTGTAGGCGGCGTCCAGCCCGCCGAAGCCGTTGGCCTTGGTCCCGATCGGGACGTTGTGCCAGGCACCCAGGTTTTCGATGTGGATCCAGCCGTTCCAGGCCGAGGAGAACCCGGCCTGGCAGGCCCCGGCCGCCACCAGCTTCTTGGCCGCCGCAGCCACCTCGGGCCAGGTCTTGGGCGGCTTGTCCGGGTCCAGCCCGGCCTTCTTGAAGGCCTCGACATTGTAGTAGAGCACCGGGGTCGAGCTGTTGAACGGCATCGAGAGCATCCGGTTATCCATGGTGGTGTAGAAGCCCGTGACGGTGGGCAGGTAGACGGCCGGGTCGAAGGGCAGGCCCGATTGCTTCATCACTTCGTAGACCGGTTTGACCGCGCCCTTGGCCGCCATCATCGTGGCCGTCCCCGCGTCGAACACCTGCAGGATGTGGGGCGGGGTCTTGGCGCGGAAGGCCGCGATGCCGGCGTTCATGGTGTCGGAGTAGTTGCCCTTGTAGGTGGGGACTACCTGGTAGTCGGACTGGGACTTGTTGAACCCCTCGCAGATCCCGTTGACCCGCTCGCCGAGCGCGCCGCCGTGGGCGTGCCACCAGTTCACGGTGACGGGCGCCGCCGGGGCCAGGGCCGGCATCATCAGCACCGCCAACGCCGCCAGGGCCAGCCTGAAATTACGCAACTGTTTCATGGGTTCCTCCTTTTCGCTGAATTCGGTTTGACAGCCGTTCACATCCCCGTTGGAGCATTTATTGCGATGGAAACCCGAAACGTGTAAGAAAGTGATTAAAGGATCGTTAGACATTGATAACAGAAGGGAAAATATTCCATGAACGGGAGCATAGTCAAACGAAATCTGGCGGCGGCAACCATTGTGACGGCCATCGCACTGCTGGCGTTTGCCGTGCCCGGCATGGCCCAGGGGCCGACCGCGGCAGGCGTCTCCAAAATCCCTGAAAAACTACTTGTGATCGGCCACCGCGGGGCCGCCGGGCTCATACCGGAGAACACGCTGGCCGCTTTTCGGCGCGGTTGCGAGCTCGGCGTCGACGCCATCGAGCTCGATGTCCTGGTGTCGGCCGACGGGCAGCTGGTCGTGCATCACGACTTCAGGCTGAAGCCGGAAATCGCCCGCTCGGCCGACGACGCCTGGATCGCCCCCGGGTCGCAGCCGGCCGTCAAGGACCTGACCCTGGCCCAGCTCAAGACTTACGATATCGGCCGCCTGCAGCCGAAGACCACCTACGCGGCACGGTTCCCTGAGCAAACCCCGGTGGACGGCGAGCGCATCCCGACGTTCAAGGAAGCGATCGACCTTTTCAAGAAATCCTGCGGCCCCTCCACCCGGCTGTTCGTCGAGATCAAGACCTCGCCGGAGGAGCCTGCGCTGACCCTGCCGCCGGAGGCGGTGTCGGACAGGGTCGTAAAAATGGTGAGGGATGAGGGGATCGCCGAGCGCACCTGGATACTCTCATTCGATTGGCGCAACCTGGTGCACATCCAGAAGGCCGCACCGGAACTGGCGACCGTCTACCTCACCATCGTCGGCCCGGGCTTGAACAACCTCCAACCGAGCCGGCCCGGGGCCTCGCTCTGGATGGCCGGGCTCGACATCGACGATTTCAACGGCTCGGCGCCCCGGGCGGTGAAGGCGGCCGGCGGCCGCATCTGGTCCCCGTTCTTCAAGAACCTGACCCCGGAGGCGCTGGCCGAAGCCCGGCAGCTGGGGCTGCTGGTGTCCGTCTGGACGCCCGACAACCCCGATGATTTGAAGAAGCTGATCGAAATGAAAGTGGATGCCATCACGACCAACCGGCCGGACGTGCTCAAAAAGCTGCTGGCGGATAAGTGACAATTTTTCGCTAAAGGGTCTGCTCTTTCAAGAGTGGATTGAGCGACAAAAAGGAATCAAGAGCGGTTCCCCTCCCCTTGCGGGAGGGGTAAGGGGAGGGGTGGGATAATTTTCATTTGCTGCGCGTGAACAAATACAGCACCCCGATCGCTGCCTGGCAGACGACGCAGATCAGCAGCGCGGTGCCGAACGCCTGCGGACCGCGGGAGGCTTGCGGGTAAAGGCCTTGCATGGCGATGCCGAGGCCCTGCAGGAACACCGCCGGGCCCATCATCGTGAAAAAGTTGGTGCCGCTCATGGCCGCGCCCGCCATCTCCTTCGGGACGAGCGCCTTGATGTGGGCATAAACGTGCATGCCGCTGGCCGAGGCGATGCCGAAGGCCAGGAAAATGGCGCCGGCAACGAAAACGCCGGTCCCCGGCGGCAGCGCCCGCAGACCGAACGTGATCAGGGCCAGCGTCAGCAGGCCGCCGGCGACAACCCACTTGGGCGTCTTGAAAACGCGGTCGGAAACCGCTCCCCACACAGGGCCCCCCACGATCAGGCCGATGTTCATCGCCATGAGAATGTTCCCGGCCTGCACCGGCGAAAACCCAAGGGCCTCCATCAGGAGCGGGCCGGCCCACAGGGTCTGCAGCGCGGCGTGGGTGCCGTAGCGCACGAACGTGCCGGCGGAGATGATCCAGTAGTCCTTGCTGCGCGTCAGGATGCCGAGGTTTCTGAAAGGCGCTCCGCTTGCGGCCGGCGCTGCTGCCGCGTTCTTCGCTTGCGGCCGGTCCTGCACGACCCCGAACAGGGCCAGCGTCAACAGCAGGTGCACGGCGATGACGGCCTGGAAGCTCGGGCGCCAGCCGAGTTGCTCCACCAACAGGACCAGCGGGGTGGCGGCCACGATGTTGCCGAGGGTCCCGATTGCGTAAAGCAAACCGGATGCCGTCGCAAAACGGCTGGGCGGGAACCATTCCGTCAGCAGCTTCAGGGGCCCCATCAGGTTGCAGGCCATCCCAACGCCGAGCAGCATCCGCCCGGCCAGCCCCATTTCCAGGCCTTGCGCCAGGGAGAACATGACGGCGCCGGCCATCCCCACGAACGAAAGCGCGATCATCAGGCGCTTCGCCCCGATTTTGTCCAGAAAGATGCTGATCGGGATCTGGGTCAGCGCAAAGGCATAGAAAAACCCCGCCGACAGGAGCCCCAGCCCCTCGGTGTCGAGACGGAGGTCCTGGATCAACCAGGGGGCGAGAACGGCGTTGGTCGTCCGGTAGAGCTGCGAGATGAAGAGATGCAGGGAACACAGGATGAATATGATCCAGGCGCGGGCCATGATGGATTGCTCTATCCTCGTGCTGTGGGAATGTCAAAGCAAATGCGGCCATCGGCCGCTCTCATGCGCAATCCTTTTATTGACACCATCCGGTTCCTTTAATAGTCTGATTCGGCTCCCGTTTTGCAGCGCACAGGCATCAAGCGCCCACTGCAGCGCTCGATCAAGAAGGGACGGACCGAACCGGCCATCCTCCCGGGTTAGCCCTTTACAGAGGCCTCATGATCTCCAAGGAACTCATCCAAGAACTGCGACGAATCGTCGGCGACCAGCACGTGTCCGAGTCCCGCACGGCAGCGGAACTTTATTCTTATGACGCCTCTCTCGCCAAGGGTGCGCCCGGTGCGGTGGTGTTTCCAGCCGACAGCGCCGAGACCGCGCAGGTGGTGAAGGCGGCGGCCCGGGCCAAGGTGCCTTTCGTGCCGCGCGGGTTCGGAACCAACCTCTCCGGAGGCACGGTGTTGCCCTACGGCGGCCTTACGGTCTGCCTCTCCCGTTTAAATCGCATCCTTGGCATTTTCCCCGCAAGCCGCAGCGCCGTAGTCCAGCCCGGCGTAACCAACCTGGAGCTTCAAAACGCGCTGTCCCCCCTGGGTTTTTTCTACGCCCCGGACCCCGCCAGCCAGAAAGTCGCCACCCTGGGCGGCAATGTCGGCGAAAACTCTGGCGGCCCGCGCTGCCTCAAGTACGGGGTCACCACCAACCATGTGCTCGGGCTGGAGGTCATTCTGAGCTCCGGAGAGCGCCTGCGCCTGGGAGGGGCCGAGGTCGACCCGCTCGGATACGACCTGCGGGCCGTGCTCATCGGCAGCGAGGGCACTTTGGCCGTGGTGACCGAGGTCACCGTGCGCATCATGCCGAAGCCGGAAAAAGTGGTCACACAGCTCGTGGTGTACAACGCCGTCGACGATGCGGCCCGTTCGGTGGCCGACATCATCGCCGCCGGGATCGTGCCGGCGACGCTGGAGATGATGGATTCCCAGATCATTCGGGCGGTGGAGGACAGCTACGTCTGCGGCTACCCGCGGGATGCGGCGGCGGTCCTGATCATCGAAGTGGAGGGGCCGGCCGAAGGCCTGGAAAAGCAGGCCGGCCGCATCCGCGAGATCTGCACGGCCAACGGCTGCCGGGAGGTCCGGGACGCGGCCAGCGCCGAGGAACGCGGCCGCCTTTGGGAAGGCCGGCGCGGCGCCTTCGGAGCGGTGGCGCGGCTGGCGCCGAACTACCTGGTCAACGACTGTACGGTGCCGCGCACGCTGCTGCCGAAGGCGCTGGCGCAGGTCGCCGAGATCGTGAAGCGTCACGGCTTCGAACACGGAAACGTCTTTCACGCCGGCGACGGGAACCTGCACCCCCTGATTCTGTTCGACTCGCGCGACCCGGACCAGCTCAAGCGGGTCCACGAAGCCGGATGGGAAATCATGCAGGCCTGCGTGGCGCTGGGCGGAACCATTTCGGGCGAGCACGGAATCGGCCTCGAAAAAATGGAGGCCATGCGCATGGTGTTTTCGGATACGGACATCGAGGCCCAGCGCTCGCTTCAGGAGGCCTTCGACCCGGACCGCGTCCTGAACCCGGGGAAAATGTTCCCGGACACAAGCCTCCCCTTCGCCTTCAAGGACCAGGCGGCCTGGGTGCGAACCGACGACGCGCTGAGCGCCGTCGAAAAGCGCATGGCCGAGGACGTGAAACAGGCCTTTGTCGAGAACCGGGCGCTCACGCCTCTCGGCGGCGGCTCTCTGGCAGACGCGGGAAACCTCCCGGCACGGCCTGCGACATCGCTGCGCACGAACGCGCTCGACCGGATCATCGAGCTTGACGCGCCCAACCAGTACTTCACGTCCGGCGCCGGAATCACGCTCGCCGCCGTCCAAGAGGCGCTGGCGCCGCACAACCAGTGGCTGCCCCTGCGGCCGGCTCTCGGCCTGCTGCGGCGAACCATCGGCGGTATTGCGGCCACCGGCGCTTTCGGCCCGGAGCGGCTCGCCTATGGCGCGCCGCGCGAACTGCTGCTCGGCCTGCGTTTCATCGACGGCCGCGGGCGGTTGATCAACGCCGGCGGAAAAGTCGTGAAGAACGTCGCCGGCTACGACATGACCCGCCTCGTTGCCGGGTCGGCCGGGACTCTGGGCCTCATCACTCGGGTAACCATGAAAACCGCTACCCGGCCGGAGCGCTGCGCGCTGGTTTCGGCCTGCGGCGTCCCAGAAGCCTGCGGCAGCCTGGCGGCGCAGCTGCTAGGCTCCAGCATTGGGGCCGTATTTGCCGCAGCCGCCCCCGATGACGGCGGTGAAATCTGGCGGATGTACGTCGGCTTCGAGGGCTTCGGCGAGGCCGTCGCCGCCCAGCTCGACCGGGCCGAAGCCCTTTTCGAGAAGACCGACTTCAGGTCCGTCCGCGTCGAGGACTACGATGTCCTCACCGGGCCCTTCTCCGGCCTGTATGACCGCATCGCCGGCTTTCCGTTCGTCTTGCGGACGGCAGCGCCGCCGGACCGGGCCGGACGGGCCGCCGCCGTTTTGCGGCAGCAGGCCGCGGTTGAGACGTTGCTGGTCGATTTCGGCTGCGGCCGGGTTTTAGCGGGCAGCCGCGACCTGAACGATGCGTCCTGGCACGAGATCGTGCAGCGGCTGCGTGAGCTGGCGGGGCATGCCGTTCTGGAAAAAAGTCCGGATGAATTCAAAGCGCGCAACGACGTGTTCGGTCCCCTGCGGCCGGAATGGGACCTCATGCACCGGGTAAAGGACATCCTCGATCCGAAGCATATCTTTTCGCCTGGTAAGATGCCGGGGAGGGTTTAGCCCTTGAGCTTATCGGAACACTACGACGAAATCGCCCACTGCAACCATTGCGGTTTCTGCCAGACGGCCTGCCCGATTTTCCGCTCCACCGGCTATGAAGGCGGGGTCGCGCGGGGACGGCTGGCACTGCTGCGAGCCGTGATCGAGGGCCGGCTCCCATGGAGCCCGGAGCTCGAGGAGCCCCTTTACAGCTGCCTGCTCTGCGGGGCCTGCACGAGCAACTGCTTCCCGGCGATCCCGACCGCAGATCTGGTCACCACGGCGCGCTCGGAGTACCTCGAAAAAGTCGGCCGCAAATCCATCCACCGCCTGCTGTTCGACAAACTGCTGCCTTACCCCCGGCGGCTGCACCTGGCCGCGCGGGCCGCCGCCCTGGGCAAGAACAGCGGCATGAGCGAATTGGCCCGCGCGCTGGGGCTGTTGCGCATTTTCGGCCGCGATTTATCCCGTGCAGAGGCGATGGTCGACCGGCTGCCGGCGCAGCCGTTCCGCGCCCGCTTCAAGCCCGGAGTCTTCGACGGGCAGGGCCGCAGCCGGCGGGTCGCCTATTTTGTGGGCTGCGGCGTCGACGTGGTCAGCCACACGGCCGGGGAGGCCACTCTCACCCTGTTACGGCGATTCAGCCGGAGCGTTCAGGTGCTCAACAACAACTGCTGCGGTCTTCCCGCGTGGTCTTACGGGGACCTTGCTTCGGCGCGCAAGCTGGCGGAAAAGAACCTGCCGCTGCTCGAAGCCGAAAGCGTCGACGCCATCGTAACGGACTGTTCGAGCTGCACCGGCTTCATCAAGAAATACCCGCGCCTGTTTCCCGAAGGCGATCCGCTTCACGGGGCCGCCCAGGCGGTGGCCGTCAAGGCCAAGGACGTATCGGAGTGGCTCGCCGCCGAGGTCGCCCCCGTCTCAAAAGAGCTGCAGGGCAAGCGCGTCACCTTCCACGACCCCTGCCACGCCTCGCGGGGCCAGGGCCTGGTGAAGCAGCCGCGGGAGCTGCTGCGCCGGATGCCGGGAGCGGATTTCGTCGAACTGCCGGAAGCGGATTGGTGCTGCGGGGGGGCGGGGTCCTACGCGCTGTCGCACTACGACCTCGCCATGCAGGTCCTCGACCGCAAGATGGAAAATCTTAAAAAAACCGCCGCGGAGGTCCTGGTGACCACCTGCCCAGCCTGCATCCTGCAGCTATCGTATGGCGTGCGGCGGCATGGGCTTAAAGTTCAAGTCAAGCATCTCACCGAGGTGGTTTCATAACCAGGGGATGATACCACCTGTTCGGCTTTTTGAAAAAACGGCGCCCCCGCCCGCGGCCGTTCGAGCCGGATGTTGCGGCTTTGGGCATATCACCTGTTATTTTAAAAAACACCGTGGCGGCGTTTTTATGCCGCCACGGTGTTTTTTAAAATCCCGATCCCGTCTATCTCCACTTCCACGGTGTCCCCCGGTTTCAGGGCGCTGGTCGTTCCCGGCGTGCCGGTGTAAATCACATCGCCGGGATACAGCGTCACCGACCGGCTGGCGTGGCTCACCACCGTGGCCGGGTCGAAGAGCAGGTCGCTCAGGAACTGCGACTGCTTCACTTCGCCGTTGACGCGCGTCTGCAGCCGCGAGGCCTTGTAGTCCAGGCCGACGGCGATGGCCGGCCCCATGGGTCCGAAGGTGTCGGACCCCTTGGCGCGCCACCACTGCAGGTCGCCCTTCTGCCAATCGCGCTCACTCACGTCGATTCCGCAGGTGTAGCCGAAGATGCAGCCGGCCGCCTGATCCGGTGAGACCCTCTTGGTTTTCTTGCCGATCACGACCACCAGTTCTCCCTCGTAATGCACGTTCCCGGCGCCCTCCGGAATGACGATTTTACCATCCGGTTCCAGCAGGCAGGAGATCGGCTTCCAGAAGAGCTCAGGCTTGGCAGGTGCCGGCCGGTCCCCCAGGTGGCTTTTGTAGTTCAGCCCCACCGCAAGGATCTTTAACGGCTCGCATGGCCACAGGAGGCGCACCTCGTTCAATCCGATTCTTGCCGTCGTCTGCGTTCCGCCCCCAAATAGATCCCCTTGGATCTGAGAGATGACGGCGCCGTCTAAAATACCGTAGGAGGTTTTCCCCTGATGCTCATACCGAACGAATTTTTTTGCAGGCGGTTTCATTGATTCCTCCTTTCAGGCCCCTCACATGGCTGAACCCTCTTGTACCAAAAAACAGTTGACAATGTTAGTTGCATTCCATTAAAATTTCATTATACGGAATAAAATTCCATATAATGGAAACATTTGAACCACGCTCCACCGGAGCGTCCCTTAAACGATGGCTCACGAAACCTCTCTGGACAAGGCGTTGAACGTTCTGGAAATGATCGCCCAGGCGGGAGAGGCGCGGCTCAGCGCGCTGGCGGAGGAAACCGGCTATCCCCCGGCCACGATCCACCGTATTCTGAGCGTATTGGTGCGACGGCGGTATGTCAGGCAGGACGCCGCGACCCGGAAGTACATGCCGAGTCTGAAGTGCCTGGATCTCGCCTCCCGGGTCAAAGACCATCTCGAGATCATTACGGCGGCCAGGCCGGTGATGCAGAAATTGATGGAAAAAACCGGGGAGACCGTCAACCTGGTGTGTTTCGAGGACATGGAAGCCGTCTACATCGATCAGATCTCGAACACCAAATCCCTCCTGCGCATGTTCACCCGGGTGGGCGCGCGGGTCCCTCTCCACAGCTCGGGCGTGGGCAAGGCTTTTCTCGCCGGGCGCCCGCCGGCGGAGGCTCTCGACTATTTCAGAAGAGCGAGGAAAGAACGCTACACGAAAAACAGCCTGATGAAGGAAGACCAGTTCCTGCGAGACCTGGAAGAGACCCGCACGCGTGGATACGCCGTGGACCGGGAAGAGTTCGAGGACGGTGTCGGCTGCATTGCGGTGGTCATCACCCAAAACAGTGAAGCAGCCGGTGCCATGAGCATCTCGGGGCCGAGCTCCAGGCTTTTCGGGGCTAACACCGGCCGGCTGGCCGCCGAGGTGGTCAGAAGCGCCGCCGCCGTCTCCCACCGCATTTCAGGGAGTTGAACCCGGCGCACATCACATGAACCTGTTAAGGGCCGCCTATTGGAATTGACAGCCCCCCACCTCGCCCTTCCCTCTCCCCCAGGAATGGGGAGGGGAATGAGGGGACCGATCTCGGTCAATACCATTTCGTGACGATTCATATCTTTCACTCATGGGAAAGGACACCATTATGCCTAAGATGACCGCCATGGATGCTGCGATTTCGATCCTTTACGACGAGGGGGTCCGCCACATTTTCGGAATACCCGGAGCCGGGATCCTGCCGTTTTACAAATCGATGATGAACCACGGCAAGATCAAGCACTTGATTACCCGGCACGAGGAGGGGGCCATCCACATGGCCGACGGCTACGCCCGGGCGATCAACACCGTGGGGGTCTGCGCCGCCACCTCCGGACCCGGCGCGTCCAATTTCGTGACGGGCCTCTACACCGCCCAGGTGGATTCCATACCGATCCTGGCGATTACCGGACAGAACGTACGGGCGCAGTTGGGACGCGAAGCCTTCCAGGCCGTGGATATCGCCGAAATCTGCAAGCCCATCACCAAGAAAAGCTACTGCGTCAAAGAGCCCGCCATGGTGCCATGGGTTTTCCGTGAAGCCTTCCGGATCATGCGCGAGGGAAGGCCGGGGCCGGTCCTGATCGACCTGCCGCTCGATGTGCAGAAAGGTGAAATCATCTACGACCCGGAGGCGGACTGCTCGCTCTCCTTTCAAAGCCAGGGCCCCAACGCTGCCGCTATCCGCAAAGCCATCGACCTGGTTCTGGCCGCCAAGCAGCCGGTCATGCTATTGGGGGGAGGGGTCATCATCGCCGAAGCCTGCGATCTCTTCGTTCAATTGGCGGAACACCTTCAGACCCCCGTGGTGACAACCTACATGGGAAAAAGCGGCATTCCATACTCTCACCCCCTGGCAGCGGGCCATGTCGGCATCCAGTGCAACACGCGCTCCGGCAACAAGACCTTTCTCGAATCGGATCTCGTGCTTGCCGTCGGCGTGCGTTTCAACGACCGCCACACCGGGGACGTCGCGACCTACACCGCCAACCGCAAGTTCATCCATATCGACATCGACCCCGGCCAGCTCGGAAAGAACATCATGCCTGAGTTGGGCATCGTTTCCGATGCGAAAAAAGCGCTTTCCGCCCTGCTCGCAGAGGCCAAAAAGCGCCGGCCGGCCGCCAGGCCGTCCCCGTGGGCGGCGGCGATCCCGGAGGTCAAGGCTTCGCTGAAGCGCCGGATGGACTACGACAACATCCCCATCAAGGCGCCGCGCGTTTACAAGGAGATCAACGAGTTCTTCGGCCCGGAGACCATCTTCGTGACCTGCATCGGCCTCAACCAGATCTGGTCCGGCCAGATGCAGGAAATTGAAAAGCCCCGCCACTACCTGGACTGCGGCGGCGCCGGCCCTCTGGGATGGGACCTGCCGGCCGCCATCGGAGCCAAGGTTGCGCGGCCGGACAAGCAGGTGGTGCAGGTGGTGGGCGACTATGGGTTCCAGTTCTGCATGGAGGAGCTGCCGGTCGCGGTGATGTACAATGTGCCCTTCATCATCCTGGTCCTCAACAATGGGTACCTGGGCCTCATCCGGCAGGCTGAAAAGTACGTCTACGAAATGGAATGCGAGGTGCAGATCTGGTATGACGGCGTCAACGAGGGCCGCGGCTTCGATTTTGTGAAGTTCGCCGAGGCCTGCGGCGCGAAAGGCGAACGGGTCACCGACCCCGCCCAGCTGAAGGCCGCCTTCAAACGCGCGCAGGAATCCGGCGGCCCCTACGTCATCGACATCGTCCTGGAGCAGTCCACCGACTGTTCCATGGGGGTTTCCATCGCCTCCATCCGCGAATTCGAATAAGCGAACCCTGAAAAAAGCCTGCGGCGCCGTTCGGCGCTCCAGGCTTTTTTATTTGGATGCCGCCGGCGGAAGGGCCCGGGCATGGATAGGCCGGCCGTTCCCTCCCGGATCGCGCCCGGCGATGGTGACATCCTGCTTGACATGCGCTATAACTGCTTCGACAACGGTTCAATCGACAATGACGATAAACAAGGCCGGTGCATCGGCCGCGAGAGGAGACGGGAATGAAGCCTTCGGATCTGCATGGAATCTTTCCACCTATAACGACCCCGTTCGTCGGCGGGAAAGTAGCTTACGACCAGCTCGCCGGCAACATCGCCAGGTGGAACAAAACCGGGCTCAAGGGCTATGTGGCCTTCGGCTCGAACGGCGAGTACGTCTATCTGAGCGATGAGGAAAAGCTCGAGGTGGTCAAAACCGTTGCAGCGTCGGCCGCGCCGGGCATGAAGGTCATCGCCGGGACCGGCTGCGAGTCCACTTGGCAGACGATTCAGTTGACCAATGCGTGCGCCCGGCTCGGCGCCCACGCAGCGCTGGTGGTCACCCCCTTCTATTACGGCGGGCGCATGAACGAGGTCGCGCTTTTCCAGCACTTCACCGCCGTCGCCGACCAAAG
>JALOPD010000344.1 GCA_025454075.1 Desulfobacterales bacterium
CTATGGACGCTTCAACATGACGATGCTCAAGGAGGCGGTCTTCCTCTGCGCCAAGACCAGCGCCATGGTGTGCTGGCTGTTCGTCGGGTCGGGCATCTTCGCTGCGGCCTTCGCGTTGCTCGGCGGCCAGGAGATTATCAACGCCTGGGTGAAATCGCTCGACATGACGCCGGTGCAATTCATGCTCCTGGCGCAGGTGATCATCTTCCTGCTCGGCTGGCCGCTGGAGTGGACCGAGATCATCATCATCTTCATGCCGATCTTCCTCCCGCTGCTGGAGCAATTCAACATCGATCCGCTCTTCTTCGGCCTGATAGTGGCGCTCAACCTGCAGACAGCGTTCCTGTCCCCGCCGGTAGCCATGGCCGCGTTCTACCTGAAAGGGGTATCGCCGCCGCACGTGACGCTGAACCAAATCTTCCTGGGGATGATGCCGTTCATGGCGATCCAGGTGTTAGCGATATTCCTGCTGTACATGTTCCCGGCGATCGGTTTGTGGCTGCCGAGTTTGGTGTACGGCCATTGAGGACTGCGGTCGCGCACAACCCCATTCCCACCCTGACCCTCCCTTTTAAGGTGGAGGTTGAGAGGGGGATGGGCATCGAGTGAACAGAAAGCCGCTGTGCTGAAATCTAACATGACAAGGCGGATCAAGCCATGAAACCCAACGTACTCATTACCCGTGAAATATTCGATGACGTGCTGGACTCCCTGCGCGAGCATTTCGAAGTGACCGACAACCAGGCGGACACGCCCATGGACGCCGCGACCCTGGCCGCAAACCTCGCCGACAAGACCGGGGTCATGACCACCCTGGTGGACCGGGTGGACGCGAAGCTCCTATCCCGCTGCCCGAAGCTCAAAGCGGTGTGCAACATCGCCGTGGGCTTCAACAACATCGACCTCGATGCCTGCACCCGTGCCGGGGTCATGGCCACCAACACGCCCGGGGTCCTGGACGACAGCACGGCGGACTTCACCTGGGCCCTGATCCTGTCCACGGCCCGCCGGGTGGTGGAGTCCGACGCGCACCTGCGCGCCGGCAAGTGGAAGGGCTGGCACCTCAAGCAGTTCCTGGGCCTGGACGTGCACCACGCCACCCTGGGCATTCTGGGCTTCGGGCGCATCGGAAGACGGGTGGCGCGCCGGGCGCTGGGCTTCGACATGACGGTGCTGTATCACGACGGCCAGAAAGCTGACGCCGCCACCGAGCGTGCCTGCAACGCGAGCTTCGTTAGCATGGACGAACTCCTGGCCCGCGCCGACATCCTGACCATCCATGTGCCCTACGCCCCATCGACCCATCACCTGGTGGGCGCACCGGAACTGGCCAAGATGAAGCCGGGTGCGATTCTCATCCACGCCGCGCGCGGAGGGGTGGTGGACGACGCCGCCCTGGTGGCGGCTTTGAAGAGCGGCCGGCCGGCCGGCGCCGGTCTGGACGTCTATGAAAACGAGCCCAATTTAAACCCGGCCTTCGTGAGCCTTCAAAACGCGGTCCTCACCCCGCACATCGCTAGCTCGTCGGCCGCCACCCGGCACGCCATGGCGCTTCTGGCCGCGCAGAACCTGGTGGCGGCGCTCACCACCGGCAAACCGCCCAACCTCCTCAATCCATAGACCAACGGTGCCGCGGGCCGTGATCCGGCGTTGCAGGGCCTCTTGTAAATGCTCACATATCTTGCGATATGCTGCGCTTTCCAAGAGGCCCTGCGCCTTGGCTGACGGCCCGAGGCGCCGTTGGTCGACATCCGGCGTCTGATGAGTCCAGCTGAGCGATGATATTGGTTTCTGTGGGAGCGGCTTCCAGCCGCGATGCGATCGCGGCAAGATGCCGCTCCCACATAAAAGGGATAACTTGCTTGAAAGTGAAAAGCGGAACGAAGAGAGTATTTTTTAAACTTTAAACTTTAAACTTTAAAATCTAACCACCAAATATCAAAAGGGGATTTTATGAATCCATCTGCGCTCCATCGGCTGGGACTCTGTGACGCCGCGCAGGCCATCCGCCGGGGCGAGCTCGCCAGCGAGGAGCTGACTCGCGCGCTGCTCGAGCGCATCGCCGGTCTTGAGGACACGGTCCAGGCATTCCAGTGGATCGATCCGGCGCGGGCGCTGGAGCTATCGCGCCGGGCCGACCGGCGGCGGATTTCCGGCGAGGCGTTGGGGCCGCTGCACGGCATCCCGGTCGGGATCAAGGATATCATCGCAACCGCGGGCATCCCCACCGGCATGGGATCGCCCATCTTCGACGGCTACGTGCCGGACCGTTCGGCGACGCTGGTCCGGCGGGCCGAGGCTGCGGGGGCCTTCGTCCTGGGCAAGACCGTCACCACCGAGTTCGCCTACTTTCATCCCGGCAAGACCCGCAACCCCTGGAACCCGGCGCACACGCCCGGCGGGTCATCTAGCGGCTCGGCGGCGGGGGTGGCCACGGGGTTTCTGCCGGGCGCGGTCGGCACCCAGACCAACGGCTCGATGATCCGTCCGGCGGCCTTCTGCGGCGTCGTGGGCTACAAACCGACGACGGGCTCGATCCCGCTGGACGGCGTACACCTCTTCAGCCCCAGCCTCGACCAGGTGGGCGTGTTCGGTCGCAGCGTGCCCGATGCCGGCCTCCTGGCCGCGGTTCTCGCGGGTGCGGGGAACGATGAGCCCGTGGGGGCAAAGGGGAAGGGCGGAATCTCCGGTGAAGTGAACCCCATGGCGCGCCCGCCCCGGCTGGCGGCCGTGCGCTCCCCTGTCTGGCGCCTGGCCGAGCCGCAGGCCCAGACGCGTTTCCTGGACATGGTGGCCCAGCTGAAAGCCGCAGGAGCCGAGATCGTTGAACAGGATCTGCCGTCCGCTTTCGAAGAAGCGCACGCCATACACCGGATCGTCATGTACGGTGAGGGCTCGCGGCAGTTCGCGGAGCTGCAGCGCCGGGACCGTGCACGGCTGAGCCCGCGTCTCAACGCCCTCATCGACGACGGGCGGGGCATTTCGGATGCCGACCTGGCGAGGGCCTTGGAGAGAAAGGCGCGGCTTGCCCAGGAGCTGGATGCCTTCATGGCAGCCTTTGACGCCGCCATTACTCCGCCTGCGCTCGGTGAGGCGCCCGCCGACCTCACGCAGACCGGCGATCCCGCCTTCTGCACCATCTGGTCGCTGTGCGGTGTGCCCGCCGTGACCATCCCCGCCGGCCGCGGCGCGGCAGGGATGCCCCTGGGGCTGCAGATCGTGGGCCCGCGACGCTCCGACGACCATGTCCTGTCGGTTGCGCGCTGGTGCGACGAACGGATCGGATCAACTCAAAGAATTGTCGAGTGAAAAAGCATTGGCGAACGGCGATTCGAGCGGTAATCACGGGCGAAAACGGTTTAAGGTTTAAAGTTTAAAGTTGAAAGCTGAGTAGATAATATCTTGACTTTAAACATTAAACATTAAACCTTGCCTTGGCTATGCGAAATCCGGGTTCTCGGTCAGGCGCGTGCCGTCGCGCCCGAAGGCGGCATAATATGCCTCGATGCGCTCCCGCGCGCGTGTTAAGTCGTGGTTGTTCAGGTTCAGGTTTAGCAGGTCGATGCACCAGGGTGCCTTGTGCGGATGCTTGACGTAGCGTTCGACGATCGCGCGCGCGATCGGCAGGGTGGTGTCCTTGGAATCGTCGTGGACGTCGCGGTTCTTCGCCTGACGCAGCTTCGCATATTCCTCGGAGAGCAAGCGGTCGAAGAACTCGGGCGTGAGCGCATCGCCCGCCTTCATGCCGCTTTCCGAATCGTCCGCGGTGAAGCGCGCCTGTTTGTGCAACCATTCCCAGAGAACGCTCAGGCGGATCTCGCCGGTCGCCATGTCCTCCATCAGGTAGAGCACGTCGTCGTTGCCGAAAAAATCGGCCGGCTTGAGCGCCGCGGCCTGGAAGCCAGCAGATCGCGCACCCCGCGCACCGTGCGCGCGGCCGGTTCGAGGCGCATCAACTCTTCCGCATCCTGCGGCGAATGGGTCAACGGCGGGAAGCTGCGGCCCAGTTGGTTGGCGGCGCCGGCCCGCTCCCAGATCGGTCGCACGATGGGGACCATCTTCCAGTGGGCCACCCACTTGCCGCTGGCGCCCGCCTGCTGCTCGCGTTCGCCGCCGGCGACCGCGCGCTTCATCCCGTCG
>JALOPD010000345.1 GCA_025454075.1 Desulfobacterales bacterium
CATGGAGGACATCGCCTTCGCGGCCGCCCACTGCCGGCGCCAGCGCCGGGTGTTCCTGTGCGACGGGGATGCGCTGATCGTTCCGCAGGACCGCCTGCTGCGCATCCTGGACGCCGTCCGGGCCGAACTGCCCTGGGTGACGCGGGTGGGCGCCTACGCCAACGCCAAAAGCCTCCGGCGCAAACGCCCCGACGAATTGCAGGAGCTGCAGCGACGCGGGCTGGGCATTGTCTACATGGGCCTCGAGACCGGGGACGACGAGACGCTGCGCCGCATCCACAAGGGCGCGGATGCGGCGGAGATGACCGCCATGGGGCTCAAGGCACGGGCGGCGGGTTTCAAGCTGTCCCTCACCGTGCTGCTGGGCATCGCCGGGCCGGAGCGCTCACAGCTCCACGCCCGGGAGACCGGCCGGGTGCTGAGCGCCATCGACCCGGATTATGTCGGCGCGCTCAGCCTGATGCTGATCCCCGGAACGCCGCTATACGAAGACTGGCATAAGGGCGATTTCATCCTGATCTCCCCCGCGCAGATGCTCGCCGAGCTGCGCACCATGCTGGCTGAAACCCATCTGTCCCAGGGGCTCTTTCATGCCAACCACGCCTCCAACTACCTGCCGATCAAAGCGCGGCTGCCCAAGGACAAAGCCGCCACGCTGAGTCTGATCGACCGCGCCCTGGTTGCGCCCGGGGCGCCGAATGAAAGGAAGAAAGATGGATTTCAAACTGCTGCTGACGACCTTCGGGCTGGTATTCCTGGCCGAACTCGGAGACAAGACCCAGCTCGCCACCGTCTGCTTTTCCGCCGACTGCGACAACCGCCTGGCGGTGTTTCTGGGCTCCGCAGGAGCGCTGGTGCTGAGCTCGCTCATCGCCGTGCTGCTGGGGGCCGGCATCAGCCGCTACGTCTCGCCCAACGCCATCAAGGTCGGCGCCGGCATCTTTTTTGTGATCGTGGGCGGCTGGACGCTTTACGCCGCCCTGCATTCCTGAAGAAAGCGCACATCCCCATGCGAATCCGACCTGAACCTGCACGTTGCCTGGCGGCCATCCTGCTTGCAGCCGCACTCATGACGGCGGCCGGCGCTGCGGTGGCGGCGACGGCGCTCGACTTTTCGGCGCTGATCGCCGCCGCGCGCATCAAGGGGCCGCTGGACTACTGCGGGGAACCGGTGCCTCTGGAACACCCGGATGTGCGGGAGCGCATGGAACGCGAGATTCTTTCGGTGCTGGCCGACCCCCACCAGGTGATTCTCTGGATCAAGCGCTCCCGGCAGACGCTCGGTCCGATCGAAGAGGCGCTGCGCGCCAACGGGCTGCCGCAGGACCTGAAATACGTAGCCATCGCGGAAAGCTCCCTGCGGCCGCATGCCGGGTCCCCCAAGGGCGCCATGGGCTTCTGGCAGTTCATCGAGCCCACCGGCCGCAGATACGGCCTGCGGGTGGATTCCGAAAAGGATGAACGCCGCAATCTCTTCAGTTCCACGGACGCCGCCATCGCCTATCTGCGCGAGCTGCGCCAGATCTTCGGTTCGTGGACCCTGGCGGTCGCCGCCTACAACATGGGCGAAAACGGCCTGCGCAGCGACATCAGCCAACAGAACACCCAGGACTACTATCGGCTCTACCTGCCCCTGGAAACCCAGCGCTATGTCTTCAGGATCCTCGCGGCCAAGCTGATCATGGAGCGTCCCGAGGCCTATGGGTTCCGCCTGGAGCCGGAGGACATCTATCCGCCGCTCGCCTTCGAGCGGATCACGCTGCAGGCGAACCGCGAAACGCCGGTCCTGGCCGTGGCCCAGGCGGCGGGCACGGACGTCAAGATGATCAAGGACCTCAATCCTGAGATCCGCGGGTTTCGCCTCGCTCCCGGCCCGCACCGTCTGCTGATCCCCAAGAACGCCGCCGCCGGATTCCAGGATCGCCTCCAGCAGCTGATGGCCGAGTCGGACGAGAAGGTGCGCGAGACCGCCTATGTGGTCAGGGAGGGGGACAGCCTTTCGGAGATTGCCGCCAAGCACGGTGTGAGCGTCGCCGACATGCGCTCATGGAACCGCCTGGACCCTAAAAAGCAGATCCAGCCCGGAATGCGGCTGGTCATCCGGGTCCCGGCCGAGGGCCCGCCCCCTTTGAAGCCGCAAAGCTGAGCGCCCGGCCGCCGCGCGTCAGCCGCCCTTTTCCGGCAGGACGACGTGGCGTTTCTCCGGTTCCGGGTGCGGCCGGTAGAGGATGGCCGTATGACCGATCTGGCCGGCCAGGCAGCTGCGGGTTTGACGCTCGATCTCAGCCAGGCACTCCGCCTTCATCCGCCGATCCTTGAAGTCCACGAATTTGACCTTGATGAGTTCGTGGGTGTTCAGGGCCTCGTCGAGAAAGGAAAGCAGGGACGGGGTGATGCCCTTCTGCCCGACGAACACCACCGGCTTGAGCCGGTGCGCCCGCCCCCGCAGGTATTGTGCCTGAAAACCGGTCAGTGGTTGCATGCGCCCTCGCGTGAAGGTAAAATGCAGTCATTAGCAGGCCGCGGTGCCTGGCCCGCGTTCTCCTTAACACCTTTTCGGTCGGGTTCAAAGACCAGCTTCAGAACAGGAGTCGAGCATGCAGAAAACGAACTATCTCCAGGAGGCCGCATCGTTTCAGATCCAGGCCTACCGCAAGCCCAAGGACCTGCGCATGCTGCGCGCCGAAAACGTGTCTTTCACCGGCAGCCCGCGCAAACATCCGTACGACCCGGAACGGATCATTCTGGTCGCCGATCCTTACAGCGCCAACACGTTCTATTTCGAGTTCGAAAAGGCTGACATCGCGTTCGTGGAGGAGTTGCCCAGTGTGGTGGACATGGAGGGCACCGCCCTGACCATGATCCGCATCTGGGTCAAGAAGGGCAGCGTCGCCGTGCGCTGCACCCCGTTCATCGCCGCCGAAACCCGCCCCGCGCCGGAGTGATCCGCAGGCCGGCGCGGCGCACGGCGTTTTCAATCAGGCCTCCAAGCGCGGAATCCCTGGTGCCTAAAAAGCCCGGATCAGCGCTGCGAATCAACTCCGGCCGATAGTCGAGAATCAATACAGCCGCTGTAGAAGCGGCCGCCGCGGTGAGCTCGGAGCACCGGGCGAACCTCGATGCGCTTCCCCGCGCCCCCTTGTTGGACAGGATCCGGCAACAACTCGAGCCGAAAGCTGACTTGAAGCTGTCCATGAACTCTGCGGCCGCCTTTCGGCTCTCGCTTCGCGACCGGCCGGTGCGGGCTGTCCCGCAGACCAGGATACCGATTGCCAGAAGCGCACCGGCGACCGCCCCGCACATGCAGCCGCTGCGTCCGATGCCTTCCGAAAAGGGTGCCGCCAGGGCGAGCGCCTGCTCTGCCTCGAGGCTCCCGCCCAACCCCTGGTTCAGTGTCACCAGCACCGCCTCCGAACAATCCATCCGTCGGCTCAGAAAAAGGTTCTTCGCCCGCGCAGCGATGAGAGCGGGCAGATGGCCCGGTGTCGGGATGTGGGCACTCACGCCGGGCAGCCTTTACTTCACTTCTTCCGTTGCATAGCTGGCACCCTTCCAGGCGAAGATGCCTCCCGGGTAGCGGTAAACATTCGTGTATCCGTTTTTAACCGCCCACATCGCGCCGTTGTGGCTGCGGGTGCACTTGACAAAGCCGCAATAGACCACGATCAGCTTGTTCTTGTCCGGCCCGAGCAACTGCAGAAAATCCTGCTCGGTCTTTCCGGCGGTCTCCCTGGGCTCCCAGACCTGCATGTCCGGAATGGGGAAGAGGAACTGCCGGGCGCCCGGCAGGTGCTCCTTCCTGTAGCTCTCCTCGTAGGGCATGGTGTCGATGATGAGCAGGTCTTTCCCGGCATCGATCCATTTCTTGAGCTCTCCGGTAGCGACCAGCTTGTAGCCTCCGTCTCTCACGTTGTTGGCCAACCCTACGGCCACCTGCTCGATTTTGACTTCCTCCTCGAATTTGTCGGCGGCCATCGCCACGTCATACCCCCCCAGGATCATACCGAACCCCGCCAGCACCCAGACAATCCCCTTTACCATCGCGACATCTCCTTTCCTTCGATTGGCGACCAGACCCGACAGCCTCGGCGGCGGTCTTCGCCGCAAGGCACGCCAGGCGTAGAGATAGAGCACCCCGGCCAGCAGCACGACGTCCCGGTACAAGGCCGTTCGCAGCCCATGATAGGCCCGGGACTCGGGGTCCCCCGGCCCGAAACACCCGCAGTCGACATCGAGCCCCATCCATATCCCATAGCCCAGGATGCCCATGAAGACCGCCAGCAGCCCGCCGACCGCCGTGAGCGCGCCCCGGATGTCGGCCACCAGCCCGGCGGCGGCAACGACCTCGATCAGGGGCAGGCCGATGGCCGCCGGCATGACCCATTCATCCGGGAGGATACCGAAGGAGTCGATCAGGGTGCTTGCCGACGCCGGCATAGATGAAAACCATCGCGAGCGACCAACGCACCAGGCGATAAACCGTCTCCGATGCCAGTAACCGCATCATAGTTCCTTCCTTCCCCTGCGCACAGGCCTTGGAGTGGCCGCGCGGGACCGTGTCCCGAACACGGAGACCAACCCTGCACGCCAAACCCGCTCAGCAGTCTCCAA
>JALOPD010000104.1 GCA_025454075.1 Desulfobacterales bacterium
CCAACGGTTCGGGCAAATCGTCCTTCGCCTACCTGCTGGCCGGCCTCATCCCGCATTTCTTCGGCGGCACGCTTCAAGGCGACGTAAGGGTGGACGGGCTCAACACGCGGGAGTGCGCTATGGGCGATCTTTTTCCCCGAGTGGGGCTCGTGCTTCAGAACCCGGATGCCCAGCTCTTCAGCAGCACCGTGGCGGACGAACTGGCCTTCGGGCTGGAGAGCCTGGGCTTCCCCGCCCGGCAGATCGAGGGGCGCATCCCGGCGATGGCCGAATCGCTCGGCATCGAACATCTCCTCGACCGCGCGCCCGAAACGCTTTCAGGCGGCGAACAGCGCCTGGTTGCCATCGCGTCGGTGCTGGTCATGGAACCGCCGCTTCTGGTCCTGGATGAACCCTTCGCGAACCTGGACTGGACCTTCGCCCGAAGGGTGAGATCTCTACTGGCCGACCTGCACCGGCGGGGGAAAACCGTCATCGTCATCGAACACCGCGCCGGCGAATTCCTGCAGGATGCCACGCGGCTGACTGTCTTCGACAACGGCCGCTGCTCCCCGATCGGCCCGGGCGTGTCTTTCCGGCACATCCTCGAAGAGCGCCGTCTCACACCGACCTACCCCCCGCTTTCTTTTCCGGCGGTCGACGAAACCGCCGCGCCGGTGCTCTCCATAGCGCATCTCGATTTTTCCATAGAAAAAAAGAAGATCCTTGAAGATGTCTCTTTCGCGCTGAGGACCGGGGAGGTGGTCGCTCTGGTGGGCAAGAACGGCGCCGGGAAGTCAACGCTCGTCAGGCATCTGATCGGCCTGCTGAAGCCCTTGAGGGGCGACGTGCGCCTTCACGGCCGCAGCATCCGCGGCCAGGCGCCCTCGGATCTGGCGCACAGCATCGGCGTCTGCTTTCAGAACCCGAACGACCAGTTTTTCAAAACGACGGTCCGTGATGAGCTTGCGGTCGGTCTGCACCGCCGCGGCGCGACGGCCGTTGACCCAATCGGTGAACTTTGCCGCCGCTTCAGGCTCTCAGGTCTGCTCGACCGATCCCCCTACCGGTTGAGCGAAGGCGAAAAAAAGCAGGTGGCCATCGCCGCCGTTCTGGCGATGGGCCCTGAAGTTCTTGTTCTTGATGAGCCCACGGTCGGTCAGGATGCTGCCGGGAAGGACGCGCTGGCCGCCTGGATCGGGGAACTTGCAGGGCAGGGGGTCGCCGTGCTGCTGGCGACGCACGACCTGGACTTTGCCGCCGCCTGCGCCGCCCGCTGGGTGCTGCTGGACGGGGGCCGTGTGCGGGGCGATGGGTCCGCTGCGGACATCACTCGTTTGATGGACCCCGGAAGCCCCGAGTCGGCTGCCCCTGTGCCCGGCGGGAACCTCTTCGCCTCTCGTCCCGCTCGAAGCAGCCTCAACCCGTTGACCCGGCTCGTGCTGTTGTTCGCAGGGGTCGGCGCCGTCCTCGCTTCCCACTCGACCGGCGCCCTGGCGGCGGAGGCCGCAGTCGTCTCGATCCTGCTGCTGCTGAGCGGCCGTGAACGGAAGGTCCGGTCGCTGCGGCTGATGGGGCCGATGGTGGCGTTGGTGTTCGTTCTCGGGGTGGTGTTTTTCGACATAGAGACCACTCTGCAATTGGTGATGCGGGTCTTCAGCCTTCTGGGGATTTCGGCGGTCTGCTTTGCTTCCCTGACCCCGGAGGAGGTGGGTGCCGCGCTGGCGGGACTCAAGGTCCCGCCGGGTCCGGCGTTCATGCTGACGGCCGGCCTGCGCTACGTGCCGCTGATCGAACAAAGGGTCCGCTCGATCCGGGACGCGCAACAGGCCCGGGGGATAGATCTGCAGCCCCGGCTTACGAACATCGGCAACTGGATGGCTCTGTTGCTGCCCCTTCTGGTGCAATGCTTTCTGCTGGCGGACGAACTGGCGCTGGCCATGGAGGCGCGCGGGTTCTCCGGCAAGAGGCGCACGTCGCGGCGCCCGGCGCGATGGCGGTTTTTGGACGGGGCGGTCATGGCGGCCGTGCTCTGCGCGCTAGCGGCCCTGGTCTGTTGGGAAAGAGGCTGACTCGGCCATAAGCCGGCGCAGCGCCGCGGCCGGGTCAGGGGCGTCGTTGATCCCGGAGATGACGGCGCAGTAGCGCGCGCCGGCGGCCAGCACCGGCCTGATTCCCCCGTGGGTGATGCCGCCGATCGCCACGACCGGTATGTCCACGGCCGCGACCACCGCCCGCAGCCCTTTCAAGCCGATGACGACGGCCTCCGGCTTGGTGGGTGTGGCGAAGACGGCGCCCGCACCCACATAGGTCGCCCCGGCCGCGGCCGCGGACTGCGCCGGATCGGGATAGCGCGCAGAGACGCCGACGATCATCTCCGCAGGCACCCGGCGAATCACCTCTCGGAAGTCCAGATCCTCCTGCCCCACGTGAATGCCGTCCGCCTCGACCTCTATCGCGATGTCCACCCGGTCGTTCACGATCAGCACGGCGTCCCCGAAGGACCGCACGCAGGCCAGCATCTCGGCCGCAAGCTCCCTGAAAGCGGCATCATCGGCTGTTTTGTGGCGCAGCTGGATCACCCGCGCCCCCGCCTCGAGCAGCCTTCGGCCCAGTGCGACGCTGTCGGCGAAGCAGTAGATCCGGCCGGGGTTGCAGAGAAAGGTCTCCTTGGGGCGGCGCATGGCGGCAAAAGTCCCGCTATTTGAAGTCTTCCCTTGCCGGGGCAAACACTTCGATCACCTCGGCGGGGCCCTTGAGGCAGCGGGCGGAGTGGACCGTGTTGGATGGGATGTGGTAGGCGCCGCCGGCCGGCACGGCCCGGGTTTCGCCGGCGATGGTCAGCTCCATCTCGCCCTTGACCACCGTGCCGATCTGCTCGTGCGGGTGGCGGTGCTCGGGCAGCGGGGTGCCCGGCGTGAAGGTGAAATAGGCGAACGTCATGCGCTCGCCGTGGATGACGCGCATCTCGATCCCGGCGGCGGGTTTTTTTGAGGGAAGCCCCTGAATGACGTAATAGGTCATTGCACCATCCTCACCTTTCAAAGCGGCCCGGTTCAGTCAAGGCAGTTATCCGAGACTGGTTTTAAACTTTTATTTAAAAACCGGACTGCCAAGGCCGGTTTTTATATTCCGCAGAGTTTGCGCACCTCCTCGTTGTTCACCAGCTCGGCGACCGGGCCTTCGCAGCGGATGCGGCCGTTGTCGATGATGAAGCCGTAGTCGCTCAAGCCGAGCGTGAACTTCAGGTTCTGCTCGGCGAGCAGCACCGTCAGGCCGAGCTCCTTCAACCGGCGGATGCGCTCCTCGAAGATTTTCACCATGATCGGTGCCAGCCCCTCGGTGGGCTCATCCAGCAGCAGCAATTGCGGGTTGGTCATCAGCGCGCGGGCGATGGCGAGCAGCTTCTGCTCGCCGCCGCTGAGCAGCCCGCCCTTGCGCGCGTCCATGGGCTTGAGGGGCGGGAACAGGTCGTAGACCCGGTCCTTGGTCCACGCCTCGGGCCCCGGCACCGGGCGGGCGGCGATCTCTAAGTTTTCGCCCACCGTCAGGTCCGCGAAGATCCGCCGGTCGTCGGGGACATAGCCGATGCCCTTGCGGGCGAGCAGGTAGGGCGCGGCGCCGGTGACGTCTTCGCCGTTCAGCCGGACCCGCCCCCGGGAGGGGGGCACCAGCCCCATGATGCTCCTGAGGGTCGTGGTTTTGCCGGCGCCGTTGCGGCCCAGCAGGCAGACCACCTGGCCCTTTTCGACCTTCAGGGAGACATTGAACAGGATGTGGCTCAATCCGTAAAAGGTGTGGATGCCCTTGACCTCCAGCATCTTCAGGCCCCTCCCAGGTAGGCTTCCTGCACGGTGATGTTCTGCCGCACCTCCTCCGGCGCTGCCTGGAGGATGGTTTTGCCCTGCTGCATCACCATGATGCTGGTGGCGACGTTGAACACCACGTCCATGTCGTGCTCGCAGAAGAGGATGGTGAGGCCCTGCTCCCGGGCCAGCCGTTGCACCAGGGCCATGGTGGCGGCGGTTTCATCCGGGGACATGCCGGCCGTGGGCTCGTCGAGAATCAACAGCTCGGGCTCGTTGCCCAGGGCAATCGCGATTTCGAGAATGCGCTTGTCGCCGTGGGAGAGGGACCCGGCGATGGCGGACTGCTGGTCGCTCAGCCCCACCCGCTCCAGGATCTGCCGGGTTTCCTCCAGCATGATGCGGTGCGCCGGCCGGAACATGGTTCGGCTGAGGTTTTTCTGGGAGAGGACCGACACCTGGACGTTGCGGAAAACGGTGAGTCGCGGGAAGATGTTGGCGATCTGAAAAGACCGGGCGATGCCTTTTCGGCAGACCTGATGCGCCGGCAGATGGGAGATGTCCTCCCCTTTAAAAAGGATCCGGCCCTTATCCGGCTGCAGATGGCCGGTGATGAGATTGAACAGGGTGGTCTTGCCGGCCCCGTTCGGGCCGATGACGGCCACGAGGTCGCCTTGGCTCACTCGCAGGTCGGCGCCGTCGACCGCTTTGAAGTCGGCGAACGATTTCCGGAGATTTTCAACCTGCAGCATCGTGTCCCCCGCCTACCGCACGGCGCCCGCCGAGCGTCGCCGCTCGCGGCTGCGCAGCCACGTCCGCACGTTGACCCCCATGATCCCTTCCGGCAGGAAGAAAATGAGTAGAATCAGAACGACGCCGAGAATCAGGGTCCAGTATTCCGTGTAGCTGCCGACAAAGGTGCGCAGCGCCACCATGATCGCCGCCCCCAGCATGGGGCCGAAGAAGGTGAACCAGCCGCCGAGCAGGCACATGATGAAAATTTCGAGCGAAAAAACCCAGAAGAGCATGTCCGGAAAAACCGACCCTTCCAGGACGACGAACAGCACCCCGGCGACCCCGGCGAAGAAGGTCGCGATCACGATGCCCAGCAGCTGGTGGCGCCGAACGCTGATCCCCACCGCCTCGCAGCGCTGAGGGTTGTCGCGCACGGCGCGCAGCGTCGCCCCGAACGGGGATTTCAGCATCAGGTACATGAGCGCGAGACAGACGCTCACGACGACGAGCAGAAAATAGTAGGCATGGACCGATCCGGAGAGCAGTTCCGGCATGGGGATGCCGTGGATGCCGTCGTCGCCGTTGGTAAGGCTGTACCAGCGCAGGGCGACGATCCAGATGAGCGACCCCAGGGAGATCTGGAGCATCCCGAAGTACAGCTTGTTCAGGCGCACGCAGAAGGCGCCGATCACCAGGCCGGTCAAGGCCGCCGCCAAAGGCCCGGCGCAGAACCCGACCCATGCCGGCAGCGAGGTTTTGGCGAGGATCAGGCCGGCGGTGTAGGCGCCGACGCCGTAAAACACCCCGTGATGGAACTGGTAGGCGCCGCCGTGGCCGACCAGCAGGTTCAGGCTCATGGCCAGCAGCCCGGTCACGAAGACGACGGCGAGGATGTAGACGTAAAAACGGCCGGCAAAAAGGGGCACGAGCAGCAGCGCCAGAAAAACCGCGGCGGTCCACAGAAACGCCGGGGTGCGAAGGATGTCCTTGATCATGCCGTGCCCCTTTTACCAAACCGATTTGAGGAGCCCCGTGGGCTTCAGGGTCAAAATGACGACCACCGCCAGGTAGGGAAAAACGATCGCGAACTGCGGCAGCACCATGACCCCGATGGATTGAGTGATGCCAAAGATGAGCGAGCCCACCATGGCGCCCCAAATGTTGCCGAGGCCGCCGATGGTGACGATGAGAAAGGCCTCGATGATGATGGAGTGATCCATGCCGAGCGTGATGCTGATGGTCGGGGACACCAGGGCGCCGCCCAGGCCGGCCAGCAGGCAGCCCAGCACGAAGGCGAACGCGAACACCCAGCTCACGTTGATGCCGATGGCCCCCACCATCTCCCGATCCACCGCCGCCGCCCGGGCGATCTTGCCGAACTTGGTCCGGGTCGAAAGCAGCCACAGGCCCACCGCCACCAGCGGCCCGACCAGGAGCAGAAAAAGATTGTAGCGCGGGAAGGCCGTGCCGAGCACGGAGACGGACCCCTGCAGAAACGGCGGCGCGACGATCGACCGGTAGTCCGCCCCCCAGGTCATCTTGGTCAGATCCCCCAGGATGAGCATGAGGGCGAAGGTGAACAGCAGCAGCATGAGATGCTCGCGTTCGTAAAGATGGCAGAACAGAAGCCGTTCGGCGACCAGGCTGACCACCGCCACGATCAGCGGGGCGCAGAACATGGCGAGCCAGAACCCCGCCACGCTTTCACCGAAGGCCGTAGCGATGGTGTGGGCGGCGAAGGCACCGATCATGTAAAGGGAGCCGTGGGCGACGTTGGGCACCCGCAAGACGCCGAGGATGAAGCTCAGCCCGGAGGAGACGATGAAAAGGATCATGGCCCGGCTCAGCCCCACCAGCAGCTGGCTGGTGAGCGCGGCCAGGCTCAGGTTTGATTCCATGGGAGCTGCCGCCCTTTAAAAGACCTGCCCGCCCTTTGCCGGAACCGGCGGGGCGGGCAGATGGATTCCCTATCAAATTACTTGCGTGCGGCCTGGATCTCCTCGCAGGAAGGCATGACCTCCGCCCCGCGCAGGGTGATGATGTCGGTTGCGACCGCCGCCCCGTACTCCTTGGAGATCTTGGTTGTTCCGAAGAAGATCGGAAGAATGGCCTGGTGGTCGCATGCCCGCATCTCCACCCTGCCCACCGGAGTGTCGACCTTGATCCCCTCGACCGCGTCTATGAATTTTTCCTTGTCGATCGCACCGGCCTTGCGGAAACCTTCCGCGATGAAGTGGGCCGTGGTGTAGGCATGGAAGGCCGGAAAACCCGGCGGCACTTTGTATAGCGCCTGATAATCCTTGACGAATTTCTGGTTGGTGCTCAGCTCCGGGTAGTAGAACAGGTAGTCCATGGTGCCCATCACACCCTCCGGCGCCTCGGTTCCAAGCGGTTTCAGCACGGCGTAGTCGATCGCGGTGTGGATGTAGACCGGGATTTTCTGGTTGATGCCCGTGGTCTTGATGGTCTTCAGCACATTGGCCATGCTCGCCCCGCCGGTGCAGAAATGGATGAGGTCGGGGTTGGCGGCCTGGATGCTGGTGAAATACGGTATCAGGTCCGGCTCCCCAAGCTTCCACCAGGTTTTCCCAACGAATTCCACGTCCGGCTTCAGCTGTTTCATGTAGCGCGAGAAGCTTTCGTCCAGGGCGTGACCATACTCATAGTCGTCGCCTGCCACCCAGATTTTCTTGTAGGGCTTCTTGGAAAGCACGTTGGCCGCTGCCTTGCAGGCCATAGCCGTGTTCTCGGTTGATGAGAACACGTAGCGATGGCCGGTTTTCCCGGTGATATTCTCGCTTTTGCCCATCCAGGTGAAAAAGGGGATTTTCTCCTTTTTAGCGACGGCGTCGGAAACGGCCAGAGCCACGCCGCTGTTGACGACCCCCACGAGGACGTCCACGTTCTCCTTCAGCACGAGCTCCTTGGCCATGTTGAGACCGATGTCGACCTTGAACTTGTCGTCGCGGGTGACATACTCGATCTTGCCGCCCAGGACCCCCTGCTTGTTGATCTCGTCGACGGCCATTTTAAAACCGTTCAGGGCGTCGTTGCCGAAAACGGCCGGCGGCCCGCTGTAGGTGTCGAGAATGCCGACCTTGATGTTGCGGGCCTCTGCCGGACCGGGCAGCAGCACCGCCGGAGCACAGAAGATGGCAATCAGGAACAGACTGAAGGATACAATCCCTTTCCTTTTCATCGAACTCCTCCCTTCGTCGTCGAAGTTGTAAGACCCTCTTAAAGATCGGGTGCAATGCCACAGAGCGCTTGCAATACCCTGTTTTTCCTAATAAGTAAGCAGGCTGAAGTCAAGAGATAACTCTTTTTGACAAATCCCAAAAACCCAACTAATGATGCTACGCCGTCCACAAGGACGGGCCTGCGCGGCCCAGCCGAGACAATCAGAACTGTTTTCGAGGTGACCCATGATCCGGATCAACGAACATTATTTGAAGCTCCAGGCCTCCTACCTCTTCTCGGACATCGCCAAGCGGGTGGCGGCGTTCCAGAAGGCCAACCCCGGCAAGGACGTCATCAAGCTCGGCATCGGCGACGTCACCCGGCCGCTGCCGGCGGCCTGCATCCAGGCGTTCCACAAGGCCGTCGACGAAATGGCCGCGGTGGCCACCTTCCGCGGCTACGGGCCCGAGCAGGGCTATGACTTCCTGCGAGAGAAGATCGCGAAGGACGATTTTCAGGACCGCGGCGCGGACATCGCCGCCGACGAGATCTTCGTGAGCGACGGCGCCAAGTGCGACAACGGCAACATCCAGGAGGTCTTTGCCACCGACATCACCGTGGCGATCCCCGACCCGGTCTACCCGGTTTACCTCGACACCAACGTCATGGCCGGCCGCACCGGCGGCTTTGCCGACGGCCGCTACGCCGGGGTCGTCTACATGGACTGCACCCGCGACACCGGGTTTATACCGACGCTGCCCAGGCAGAAGGCGGACCTGATATATCTCTGTTTCCCCAACAACCCCACCGGCGGAACCATCACCAAGCCCCAGCTCAAGCAGTGGGTGGACTACGCCCGGGAGAACAGGGCCATCATTCTTTTCGATGCGGCCTACGAGACGTTCATCCGCGACGACCGTCTGCCGCACTCCATTTTTGAGATCGAGGGCGCACGGGAGGTGGCCATCGAGTTCCGCAGCTTCTCCAAGCAGGCGGGCTTCACCGGCACGCGCTGCGCCTACACCGTGGTGCCGAAAGCCTGCACGGCCTTCACGGCGGCCGGTGAGCCGCGGCCGGTGCACGCCCTCTGGCACCGACGGCACACGACCAAGTTCAACGGCGTCTCCTACCCCGTGCAGCGGGCGGCCGAGGCGGTCTACAGCCCGGAGGGCCGTGCCCAGTGCCGGGAGCTCATCGACTACTACCTGCGCAACGCGGCCCTCATCCGGAAGGAGATGACGGCTCTGGGCTACGAGTGCATCGGCGGGGAAAACTCGCCCTACATCTGGGTGGACGGAAAGACGGACTCCTGGAAATTCTTCGATCGGCTGCTCGAGAAGGCCAACGTGGTCTGCACCCCGGGGGTGGGTTTCGGCCGCTGCGGCGCCGGTTTTATCCGCATCAGCGCCTTCAACGATTACGAGAAGGTGCAGGTCGCCATGGAGCGCATCCGCAAAACGATTAAGGCAGCGTAAAAAAGCTACGCTGCCTTAATCGTTTACCGTAATGCCTTATAGAACCAAATAATATAACCGAAAAAAGGGCGGTTGCCATGACGGCAAACCGCCCTTAACTTTTTCTCGTTGTCAGGATAAATTAAACGGAGGCCTTGAGTTTCTTGCCGGCCTTAAACTTGACGACCGTGGAGGCCTTGATCTTGATCGGGGCGCCGGTCTGGGGGTTTCTGCCCGTGCGGGCCTTGCGGCGTCCTTTGGAAAAGGTGCCGAAGCCGACGAGGGTGATCTTGCCCTCCTTCTTCTTGAGGGTTTTGACGATCCCGTCGACAAAAGAATCCAACGCGGCGCCGGCGGCGACCTTGGTGATGCCGGCATCTTTGGCCATGGCCTCGATTAAATCTGCTTTCGTCATTCTGACCTCCTTGTCGCTAATGATGAGTGAGTTTTGGTAGGGGTTATCTGGCGCACTGCGTTTCGAGCCTATAGCGAAATATAGATATCATCAGCGAATGTCAACAAGAATGTTGTCTCAAACCGCTAAAAACCTGGTTTTGCCGGTGGTCGCCCTCGCCGGGGCCCGGCGGCTCAGGCTTGCCGGGGGCTGCCTTCTGCTGGCATCCCTGCTGACGCTGGCCACGGCGGCGCACGGGTCGCAGCCGATGGAAGACCTCAAAAAAAGCGTCGATGACGGGTTGCGGATCCTGCAGGACCCTCACTACCGGCCGGCCGACCGCAAAGCGATGCAGCAGCAGCACCTGCGGCAGGTGCTGTTTCGGGATTTCGACTTTTGGGAGTTTTCAAAACGGGTGCTCGCGGACCGATGGGGGTTTTTCACGGACGCGCAGCGTTCCGAGTTCGTCGATGTGTTTGCACGGTTTCTGGCAGACCATTACCTGGCGCGGCTGCAAGAGCGGTACACGGACGAGAGGGTCGTCGTGCGGGGGCAGAAGATCACGGCACCCGGCCGTGCGGTGGTGACATCCGGCGTGATCTGGATGAACCGGGAATTTCCCGTGGAAGTACGCATGCATGCCCGCAGCGGGAAATGGAGGATCTACGACGTGAGCGTGATCGGCATCAGCGCCGTTCAGATCTACCGCGCCCAGTTCCAGGAGATCATGCGCACTCACTCCCCAGCCCAGGTCATCGAATTGATCAAGCGCAGAAATTCGGAGTGAGCGGGCTTTTATCTGATGCCCTTTTCACCAAGGGCGTGCGGAAGCGATGCCGGCTTCCGGGGCGCCGACCCCGGGGCGGGGAGATTTCTATTCGCCCAGCTGTTGTTTAAACGCCTCGATGGCATCCCGCAGCATGCGACGGATGAACACCTCCTTGTCGCCTCCGGCCAGCTGCCGGTAGGCGCCGTATTCCGGGTGCGAGTCGTTCAGCTCCGGAGGGGCCTGCCGCGCCTGCTGCTTTACCGCTTCGAATTGCTGGACCATTTCGATCAGGCTGTAGCGGCTGCACGGCAGGGTCTTCAGCCAGCCGAGGCGCCGCATCAGTTCAAAGCGAACATGGTCGGCCAGCAGCAGGTGGATATCGACCACCCGCATCTGTTCGTCATTGGCGAGGTAGTAGAATTTCGCCGCCGAACCCAGATCGAGGGCCCCCATGACCAGCTCGTAAAACGCCGTCGTGCTGTTCTCGCCGGGTTGGGCCAGGCTGAAGAGGGTCTTGTCGGACAAATCCGATATCCGGGTATGGGCGCCGTAGGACTCCCCGAAGCGCTTCTGCCAGGAGCCGAAGCTCTTCTGCTCTAGCGCCCGTTCGCGGAAAGATTGGAGGTCGACGATTTTGGTCATGCCCGGATCCGGCAGCTGCTTGGAACGGGTGGTTGCGGATTGCCGCGGCGGGCACCCCGTCCGCCGGCGCCTCATCCAGCGTTTCCGTCTTTGATTGCCGGTTTGATAAAACATGCCACTCTTGCAGGCGGCCGTCAAGCGGCTGCCCCGGAACAGATGCGCGGAGCCGGTGGCCGCCGGGCAGACCGCGCCCGGGAGACTTGCCTCGTGGTTCCGAATCGATTAAATGGTGATCTCGAAAATCAAAAAGGAGATCCAATGGAAACCTTCGGCCCCATCCCGGTCGCTCTCAGCGCGGATTTTGTTCAGAACAAACTCAGAGCGCCCAGCCGCGGTGCCGTCGAGACGCTTCTCGCGGAGGCCCTCTCCCTGGCCGAGGCCCAGGCGGCTTTCGCGGTGGCCTACATCGAGGAAAAAGGCGCAGACGAGGTGGTCATCGACGGCCGCCGGTTCAAAAGCCGCGTGCTGCGCAAGAACCTGAACGACGTCGGCCGCGTGTTTCCCGCCGTGGTCACCATCGGCGGCCGCCTCGAGCAAAAAGCCGACCGGTCAAAAGACCTGCTGGAGAAGTATTACCTCGACGCGATCGGCAACCTGATTCTCGCCGAGGCGCGCTCCCAATTGATTCAGCACCTTTGCCGGCGCTT
>JALOPD010000346.1 GCA_025454075.1 Desulfobacterales bacterium
AGCGCGTCGAACACGGCCAGGGCGTCCGCCGGCTGGATGTAGAGCTCCCAGCCCAGTTCGCCCGCGTAGCTGACCCGCTGGGCCCACACCGGCGCGCCCACAATGGTCACGGTCTGGGCCGTCAGGTAAGGGAAGGCCGCGTTGGCAACGTCGGCCGGGCTCACGGCTTGCAGCACCTCGCGCGCCTTGGGGCCCCAGAGCCCCAGGCAGCCCAGCCGATCCGTGACGTCCTCGATCACCACCGAGCCGTCATCGGGCTGGTGGAGCCTCATCCAGCCCAGATCGCTCGCCACGAAGGAGGTTCCGGAGATAACGCGGAACTCGTTTCCGGCGATGCGCGTCACGGTCACATCGCTCTCGATCCCGCCCTTGCGGTTCAGGAACTGGGTGTAGACGATGCTGCCGGCCGGCCGGTCGAGGTCGTTGGCCGCCAGTCTCTGCAGGAAGGCGAGTGCGCCTTGGCCGCGGACGTCGATCTTCCCGAAAGAGGTCATATCGAATAGGGCCACCCGACCGCGCGCCGCCCGGACTTCATCGGCCACGAGAGCGAATGAGGGCGGCCGCGTCCACCCCCAGGCCTTCTGGTCAGCGCCGGCCTGACGCCACGGTTTGCCGGGATCGAAGTAATTGGCGCGCTCCCAGCCGTTCTTGTGGCCGAAGACGGCGCCGAAGTCCTTCAGGCGGTCGCAGAAGGGGCTGGTGCGGTAAGGCCGGCCCCATTCGTTTTCGTCGCCGGGGTAGCGCATGTGATAGTAGTAGCGGTAGACCTCCCGGCAGGCCTCCACCAGGTAAGGCTTGTGGGACAGATGCGACCCGAACCGGCGGACATCCAGTTCGTGCACGTCGATTTCGGTATCGCCTTCAAGGATCCATTCGGCCACGGTCTTGCCCACGCCGCCGGCGCCGACGATCCCGTTGATCGACCCGCCGGCGGCCACGAAAAAGCCGTGCAGCCCCGGTACCGGACCGAGAGCGTAGTGGCCGTCGGGCGTGAACGCATCCGGTCCGTTGATGAGCTGGACGACTTCGGCCTCGGCCAGGATCGGCATGCGGCGGACGGCCTTTTCCATGACCGGCATGAACAGGTCCCATTCCGGGCTGAGCAGTTGCTGGTTGAATTCCCAGGGGACCCCGTCCGGCGACCACGCCTTGGGGTGGGTCTCGAAGGCGCCGATCAGAAAGGCGCCCGTGTCCTCGCGGCAGTAGAACAGGTGGTCGGGGTCGCGGATGACCGGGGTGGACGGGGCCAGCTCATGGCCGGGGATCGGCCTGGTGGTCAGGTACTGGTGCATGAGGGGCACGGTCGGCAGGAACACCCCGACCATTTCCGCCAAGCGCGGCGCCCACTCGCCGCCAGCGTTGACGACGCACTCGGTGCGGATGGCACCGCGATCGGTGATCACCCGGGTGACCTCCCGGCGCGGCGACAAATCGATGCCCGTGACGCGCACGTTCGTGTGGATCTCGACCCCCATGGCGCGGGCCTGGCGCGCCAGTTCGTAGGTGATGCCGTTAGGGTCGATGAACCCGTCGTCCGGAACCCAAACCGCGCCGTACAGCCCCTCGTCCGATATGAAGGGACAACGCGCGACGACCTCTTTGGCGGATACGATGTCCGCGGCGAGGCCGATGGCCTTGGCGCGGCTGACCTCGCGTTTCAGCGCCTTGAGCCGGTCCGGGCTCGAAGCCAGCCGCAGGCTGCCGACCGTGCGCCAGCCGAGCGACGGGCCGCCGTCGCCCCGGGCGAGTTCGTTGAAGAGCCGAATGCTGTAGTTCATCATCTTCATCAGCGCCGGCGAGGTCCGGAACTGCGAAACCAGCCCGACCGAGTGAAACGTCGTACCGCTGGTGAGCTCGCCCTTGTCCACCAGCACCACATCGCTGCAGCCCATTTTGGCCAGATGGTAGGCCACGCTGGTCCCGAACACCCCGCCGCCGATCACCACGATTCGAGTCTGGTCTTTCACACCCTTGTCTCCTTCTGCGGATTCCTCGATAAGGTCGGCTGCACCCTCGGCTCTGCTGGCGTTGTCTACAGTGACGGCAATCACCTTGTCGCAACCGCAGCGGGTTTTTGCGTACGAGTCGAAATGCAAAAATTTCTTTTTTATAACTTCAGGTTATGCTATTTTAAAAAAAGGTATTTGCAGGTAATAAGGCTTCCATGAATCTCAATCAGCTGAAGATATTCTACTCGGCCGTAAAGGCCGGCAATCTGAGCGTGGCGGCCGAAGAGCTTTTCATCACCCAGCCGGCGGTCACCAAAGGCATCCAGCGCCTTCAGGAGTTCTACGAGCTGAAGTTCATCGATTACGTGGGCAAGAAGCTCGTGCTGACCGATGCCGGCGAGGTGCTTTTCAAGATCGCCGAGAAGATCTTCGACATGGAGACCCACGCTGAGGAGAGCATCCGCGATTTCCAGCAGCGCAAGCGCGGCCATGTCCGCATTCTGTCCAGCGAGAGCTTCGGAGACTACTATCTGCCGGAGGTGATCATTCCCTTCTGCAAAGCCTATCCGCTGGTGCGGGTCTCGATGAACATTCTGCCGACGGAGCTGGTCGTTGAAAACACCGCCAGCCTGAAGTGTGACGTCGGCTTCATCTCCTACCCCGTGGACCACGAGAAACTGGTGGTCCGGGAAATCCTGGAGGACGAGCTGATCATCATCACCCCCCGGCGCCACCCGCTGGCGGGCCGGCACATGCTGCGCGCGCACGATCTTGAAGGCCAGCCCCTGATCATGCACGAGGAGCGATCCGCCCCCCGCCAGGCCATCGACGACTTCATCCAGCGCCACGGCATTTCCGTCCGGATCCCGATGGAGCTCTCCAGCAACCGCGCTATCAAGCGGGCGGTGGAGCACGGCATCGGCATCGCCCTGATCTCGCGCAAGGTGGCCAAGGAGGAAATCGAGGAAAAGCGCCTCGTCGCCCTCTCCCTCGGCGATCCCGCCATGAAACGCAAGTTCTTCCTCGTGCACCACCGCGACAAATACATCTCCGAATCCCTGCAACGGCTGATGGACATGGTCTTTAAATGGGCTTCCGAGATCCACTAGAACAACGCAGCTGAAGCCCGTTACGCTGCCGCCCGCGCGGTCAGGGCATCGGTGATCGCGCCGGCGGCGATCATGTCCATCAGGCCTGCAGCAGTCTGAGGCCGAAGAGCTCGTCGAGCCGGGTGATCACCGGGGCATCGGTCTCCACCGCCGGCCAGGTGCGCTTCACGCGCGCATGCCGGATCCAAACCGCATGCAGGCCGGCCTCCCGCGACCCGCAGACATCGTTGCGCCAGTCGTCACCCACGTATACGGCCTGTTCCGGATCGACCCCCAGCGCCTGGAGGCATCGCCTGAACGGCGCGGGGTCGGGTTTCGGCGGGATTCCGTCTTCCCCGGCCACCACCACCACCCGGAAATACTTTTCGAGCTCCGGAAACTCGCGGATGCGGTGGCTGCCTGAAACCGGCTGCCCCTGGGTGTTGGTGATCAGCGCAACCTGAAAACGGGTGATGAGCGCCTTGAGCACGCCCAGGGTTTCGGGGAACAGCGTCGAGTGCGCTTTGACCGTGTCCCAATACTCGGTCTCCCAGGACGATAGCAGCGCCTCGTCGGGCACGAGGCAATGGTAATGATAGAGCTCGCGCCACATGGCCGGCCGCGAGAAGTCCGAACGATCGTGGAACTCCTTGCGAATCCGGCGGTAGCGGTCCAGGAACGTTTCCCGGATTGAAAGCGCCATGTGCCCGAAAATTTTTGCCTGGGCTTCCTTTTCGGCCTGTCGGAACCCGTCCGCCGAATTTACCAGCGTCTGGCCGAAGTCGAAGATGACCGCCTCGATCAATCAGGACCCCATTTCTTGAGATAG